>RFQY01000389.1 GCA_009924775.1 Paracoccaceae bacterium
GCCACGGCGCGGACCTTGGGGCGCCATACCATGCCCCGCCTTTGCAGTATGGGCATATGCAGGCCATCAGCCGCCCGCCGCGCCGGTTGCGCGTTCTGATGTGCGATGCAACCTTTACCGGGGATGCGATCCATCCCGATTGCGCAAGGGCCGTCCAGGACGCCGCCCGCCTGTTGGAGGACCTTGGCCATCACATCACGCCGGGCGTACCCAAGGCGAATATCGGGTCCATGATGCTGGCCTGGACTGATATTGTTGCCTGCGGCACCGCTCTTTCGATCCGCAGCACCGTTCAGGCCCGCGGGCGCGCCTTGGAACCGGGCGAGGTCGAGGGGGTCAGCCTTGGCGCGATGCGGCATGCCGAAACCCTGTCCGGCGCGGATTATCTGGAGGCCGTTGGCCGCATCCACAAGTTTGGCCGCGAGATGGCCGCCGTTTTCGACCCCGAGGACGGCCCCGGCTTTGACATCATCCTGTCTGCCACCCTTGCCGAACCCCCGGCCCGTGTTGGCCGCTTTGCCCATAAGACCGAGGATTATCTGGATTACAGGATCGGCCCGAACGGCATTTTCGCCTATTCGCCCTTTTGCGCGGTGTTCAACGCCAGCGGTCAGCCAGCGGCCTCGGTTCCCTTGGCCATGTCGGACGACGGCCTGCCCATTGGCGTGCATCTGGCAGCCCGTTTCGGGGCGGATGAGGAATTGATTTCGCTATGTGCCGAATTGGAGCGCGCCGCGCCATGGGCCAGACGCAGGCCGCCTGTCGGATGAATGGGGTGTTTGGAATGGCCGCTGTGCTGACGGCTGGCAACGAACGTGAATAAGGAGATCGTGCCGAGTGGATATGCCTGTCGCCATAGAAGCGCTGATCCTATGCGCTGTTTCCGCATTTGACCGTGCGCGAGAATGTGGGTTTTGCGCTGAAGATGCAGGGGCGCAAGGCCAATGAAATCGATGAGCGCACCGCGCGAATGCTGGCTTTGGTCAAGATGGAGCATCTGGCCGACCGCATGATCGGGCAATTGTCGGGTGGCCAACAACAGCGCGTCGCCCTTGCCCGCGCCCTTGCCCCGCAGCCAAAGGTGCTTTTGCTGGACGAACCGCTGTCTGCGCTCGATAAAAAGCTTAGAGAGCAGATGCAAATCGAGCTTAAGCACATTCACCGGCAGCTTGCTCACGGCCTGTGTCATGGGCGTTTTAAGATAGCGGCCTGCGGTGCCCACTGCCGGGCCGACCACGTATTTACCAATGGCCGCGCCGCTCAGCTCACTGGCCACCTCAACGCGCAGTTGGCCGTGTTGCGAGGGGTCAATGTGCTGGCTTTCGGGTGCCAAAGCAGTGAGGCCGATGGCTTTGACAAAGTGGTCAAAACGCCCCGATA
>RFQY01000390.1 GCA_009924775.1 Paracoccaceae bacterium
AGTGGGTCCATGCGCGCACCAGACGGGTGCGTTGATAGCTCAGCGCCGCCATTTCCACCTGCAACACACCCTCGCGGGTGGCAGCACGATCCGAGAAAATCTCGAGGATCAGACCGGTGCGATCAAGCAGTTTCACGCCCCATTGCTTTTCTAAATTGCGCTGCTGGACCGGTGTTACCGGCCCATCGACCAAGACCAGCTCGACCTCGTTTTCTTCTAGCCGGGCTTTCAGTTCGGCAATTTTGCCCGTGCCGAACAAATGCCCGGCATGCGCCTTGGGCAGGGGCACAATTTCGGCCCCCAACACCAAAAGCCCCGGCAGCGCAGCTGCCAGGGAAACAGCCTCTTGCAGCGCATAAGATGCGTTGCGCCGGCCACGGTCCGATTTCAAATCGGGGTGCAAAACCCAAGCACGGGTGGCAACCCGGTCATGCGACATCACTTTTCGTCGTCGCCATCATACAGGTTGATCGGCTGGGCGGGCATAATGGTGGAAATCGCGTGTTTATACACCAGCTGGCTTTGGCCATCGCGGCGCAACAGCACGCAGAAATTATCAAACCAAGTGATGACGCCCTGCAATTTGACGCCATTGATCAAAAAAATCGTAACCGGAATTTTGGTCTTCCGTGTGTGATTAAGGAATGCGTCCTGAAGATTTTGTTTGTCGGAAGCCATAGGTAAACCTTTATTCTTGCGCTTGGGGCGGCGGTTGCCGTCGCCCAAGCCCTAATATGTCTTGCGCAAGCGGCAGTTTCCAGCCCCCAACTTCAAATCTTTGGTGCGGCGCGTCAATGCCGAACTTTTACCGATAGGCCTAATCGCGGCCCAAATAGTTGCTGGCCAGCGCGATAATGGCCAACAGCTCTAGCCGGCCAATAACCATGGCCGCGCAAAGGAATAATTTACCCGATGCTGCCATATCGGCCAGCGCAATCGGCACCTCGGCGGCGCTGACAATCATCGGCCCCGTGGTCGACAACGCCGCCACCGCCAGAATCACGGCTTGTTCTAGATCGGGCACATAGATGCCCATGATCATAGAAAACAGCAAAAGCGAGGTGGCAAACAGCATGAAAAAGATCCATGCCACGAACGCCCCTTGCTTACGCAAACGCCGCCCACCGCGCCCCGAGCGCCCCACGGACGAGGGGTGCATCATCCGGTCCATTTCGCGCAGGCCCTGCAGGTATAGCGCCCATACCCGCAGCAGTTTCACACCGCCCGCCGTGGTGGCCACGCCCCCGCCAATCATACCCAGCCCCAGAAATAGCAGGCCCGGGGTTTTCAACCCCGACCAGCTTTCGGCGGCCCCCCAATACGCACTTTCAAAACCCGTGGTGCTGAGGAAAGACAACACCGTAAAACCGGCCCCCCACA
>RFQY01000040.1 GCA_009924775.1 Paracoccaceae bacterium
ATCCGGCCATATCCCCCACCAGCCCCGCACCGTAGGGGCCAAGGGTTTGCGCCACCGAAAAGACCACCGTGAATGTGCTAATCGCCTGCCCCCAACTGGCGGCCGGCAGGTTTTGGCGCACGAAATTTGTCACCGCGCCGGGCGCCATGAACACGCAAAGGCCAAAGACCACCGCCGAGATCAGCAAGGCCGGGCCATTTGGCAGCACCACAGGCAGCGCCGAGCCCACCGCGATGCCCAGCAAGATCAGGCATAGGGGCACACCGTTGGAAAAGCGTGCAAAAACCGGCCGCCAAATCACCGGAGAGAGGGAAATGCACAGCCCCAACACCACCCACACCAACGCGATAAACCCGGCGCTGGTGGCCTGTGCCGTCATCCAAGCCGACAAAAACGTCAGATACACGATATAGCCCAGCCCAAAACCGGCATAGCCGCCAAACATGGCCAGCATCTGGCGTTTGGGCAGCGGTATGCGGGTGGGGCGATGCGCCTGTGGGGGGGGCCGCATTTGCCACCCAGCCCATACCCCCAAGGGCACAAACACACAGCTGCAAAGCCCAATCAACACCCAGCCCATGGGCCACCATTGGGGGCCATAAAGCGCCAGCATGGGCGGCAAAACCGCCCCCGCCAGAACAATGCCCAAACCACCGCCAGTGCCAAACAAGATCGCGATGGCCAAGGCGTTACGCCGGGGATCATTGGCAAACAGGCCTGCCGTCAGCGCCCCCGCCGTGGAAAAAGACATTGCGCCGAAAATGCCCGCCAACACCCGCCACACGGTTTGCCACCACAGGGCCGCATCCAGCCCCGTGGCCAACAACGCCAGCGCCGTAGACACCAGCCCAACCACAAACAGCCATGCCGGCGTGACCCAGCGAATGGCCAGCATCGTACCCACCGCGCCCAGAATATAGCCAAAGGCATTGGCGGTGTTCAGCCAGCCAGCTTGCGCATAGCCCCAGCCCATTTCGTGCTGCATCGCGGGCAAAAGCAGCCCATAAGCAAAGCGCGCAAAGCCATTGGTCACCGTCACGCCCAATGTCAGGCTCAGCAGCACCAACCACTGGCGACGGTTTGAAAGGGGCGTCGCGCTCATGATCGCGCCTTTGCCTTTGCATTTGCCTTGGTCATCGCCCCGCCCCTATCTTGCCTTGGCCCAGCCCGGTTGCCTGGGTTTTCAGCGGCAGGCTGCACCCGGATCTTGGCGCTGACAAGCGCTATCTTGGGCATGGGCCTAGCAGGAAAACAACCGCCCCGGTGCCCATGCGGTATAGGCACCAGCGCCGCGCGCCATGTGCCATGCCAGCACCTGATTGCTGCTCAGCGCGGGAAGGCCGGTTTCGGCCTCGATCTCGGTGATGACATCCAAGGTGCGCAAATTGGTGCAAGACATAAACACCGCGTCGATATCGCCCGTGGCAGCCAAGTCCAACGCCGCCGCCTTGATCGAGGCGGGATCAATCCGCGCCACGCGCTCTTCTACCTCTTCGCCAAATGACAGCGTATGCGGCACCTGATGGCCCGCCGCGCGAAAGGCGTCGGCCAAGGGCCCTGCCACCGAGGCAATATAGGGCGAGACAATGCCCACCCGCGCAATGCCAAGCGCCGCCAGCGCCGCCAATGCCGCGCTAAGCGGGTTGCTCACCATATGCGTGCGCACCGACCCGCCCACCAAGGCCGCCACGGTCTCTGGTCCAATTAGCGTGCTGCCCGAAGTGCAGCCATAGCCCACTGCGCCAAATTGCGCCGCAGGGGGCAACAGCGCGGCGGCGCTGGGCAGGTGGTTGCGCATTTCGGTCAGCGTGTCGGGCGTAACCGTGTCGCCCGAAGGCACGCGCGTGATATGCAACGCCACATCGGGCATGGCAAAGATCCGGCGAAAATCCTGCTCTAGCGTTTCGTCGGTTTGCAACACGATCAAGCCCAGCGTTTTGGCGCCAATCGGGCCGGTAAGCTGATAGGGGAAATTGGGGCGCATCACGATATCTCCGGCAGGGTTTCAGGGGCGCGGGGCGACAGCAATTCGCAGCCATTCTCGCGCAGCACGATATTTTCTTCATGCACCAGAATGCGCGTTCCATCGCCCAAGGCAACCCCCGGTTCCAGCGTCAGCACCATGCCTGCGCGCAGCGGCGTCGTGTCTTGGGGGGTGAACGAGGGCCATTCCGTCAGCGTGACGCCCAAGCCATGGCCCAGCCGCCCTGCGCCGGGTTGGGCGCCCTGTTTTACGATCTCATCGCACAATAGCCGATGCACATCGCAGGCACGCATCCCAGGGCGCAGGCTGTGCAGCACGGCTTCGGTGGCGTGCCACAGCGCAGAATGGGCTTGGGCCAGCGGGGCGCTTGCCGGGCCGATGCTGTAATTGCGATCAAAATCGCAAAAATACCCGTCGCGCACCGCCCCCGTATCCAGCATCAGCACATCCCCCATCGCCAGCGGCGTGGGGCCCGCAGGCGAGATCACATCGCCATACCCCCCCTGCCCTGCGGCGCCCGCCACGTAAGACACCCAATCGGCGCCTTCCTCTAGCAGCGCCATTTGAAAGCGACGAAACACCTGATCCAGCGCGCACCCGTGTTGGGCAAACTCTGGCACCCGGTCAAAGGCGCGCCCGGCCAGCGCACAGCTGGCGCGGATTTTGTTGATTTCCGCCTCGGATTTGATCTCGCGCACGCGCTGCACGGTATGGGTGGCATCCACGCACTGACGCGGGGCCAATGCCGCCTCGACGCGCCGATAATCGGCCAAGGGCATGCGCAAATGGGTTTCCAGCCCCATAGGCAGGCCAATGCGCCCGGTTTTTTCCACCAGTTCGGCCAAGGTGTCTGCCAATAGGGTGACGCCATCATCGCCGGGCATGGGGGCGGGCCATGTGCGGATATCTTGCACCCAGCTGCGCCCCATCAGATCGGCCCCAATGGCCGGTATCACCGCCACGGGCGCGCCTTGGGCTGGCACCACGACAAACCATGGCCGTGCCGGGCTTTCCCAAAACCGTGTCAAAAACCCCGTGACATAAAAGATATCTGCGGCGGCGGTCAGCAGCAGCGCATCCAGCCCATCTGCGTGCATCTGCCCCTGCAGCCGCGTGGTGCGGGCCTGAAACTCGGCTTGGGGAAAAATCAGGCTGCGCGCGCTCATGCCACTGGCCCCTCGCTGACAAAGGCCAGCACGCGGGCCTCGGCGCCCAGATCCAGCCCCGCCAGCAGGGCCGCCACACCCGCCCCGCCCGAAGGCGATGTGGCCAAGCCCAATGCCGCCATGCGGGCAATGGCGCCATGTACCTCGGCGTCGGATAGCGTGACAAACACATCGGCATCGCGCGACAGCCCCGCCAAGGCAATCATCGAGGGGGTTTTACAATCTAGCCGGCCCATATCGGATACCGGCCCCTGGGTTGTGATGATTGCGCCCGCGCGGATGCTTTCGATAAGGGCGGGCGCGGCATCTGGTTCCACCACGATAATCTGTGGCCCATCGCCCCACACCATACGGGCATGGGCCGCCACGGCCCCCGCCAGCCCCCCCACGCCTGCTTGCAGCAGAATATGGGTGGGGGCCTGTGGCATTTGCCGCGCGGCTTCGGCGGCCATTTGCACATAACCCTCCATCACCCGCAGGGGCAGATCATCATAGCCCGGCCACGAACTGTCTGACAGCAAGGTATGCCCGGCGGCGGCGGCGGCATCAGCGGCGGCCTGCATGCTGGCCTCGTAGGTGGCGCCGGCGCGCACCACTTGGGCGCCAAAGCCCTGCAGCCGGGTGGCAAAATCGGCGGGCACGGTTTCAGACAGGTAGATCACCGCCTGCGCCCCAAACACCCGCGCGCCCGCCGCCACGCTTAGCCCGTGATTGCCAGCGCTGGCCGTTACAAAAACCCGCCCCGCCAAGGCCCGCGCCCAGTTGGCGCCCTGCACCGCTTGCGCCGCCAACCGCGCAATGGCGTAGGCGGCCCCAAGCGCCTTGAAACTGCCAAGGCCCATACGCCCGCGTTCGTCTTTCACATACAGCGCGGCCACACCCGCCGCCTGCGCCAAATCGGGCAGGCTTAGAAGCGGCGTTTCGCCATGCGCGGGGCACAGGGCCAACAACTGCGCCGGGCCTTGGGCGCTGCCAATTGGCACAGGGGCCAGACCGGCAATACCTTGCCCACGATAGGGGTTTTCCAAACGCTGCTGCATAGTGGCCCTTTCTTTCTTGTTGCCGCCCGATGGGGCCAGATTAGGCCAATGCGGCGGGCGGGAATGGTAAAATTCGCCCCCAATCGGGCCTAAATTGCAGGGCAAAGGCGCGAAACTTGGCCGAAATTCGGCCCTTGCGAAAGTTTCAGCTTTCATATGCGCGTGTTTTCGGCGCAAATCACGGGATGGATCGCTTTGATGCCCGCATATTAGAGGCGCTGCAGCACAATGCCCGCCTAACCGCCGAGGCGGTGGCGCAGCGCGTGGGCCTGTCGCCCGATGCCTGCCGCAAACGGCTGGCACGTTTGCGCGCGGGCGATGTGATTGCCGCCGAGGTGGCTATTTTACGCCCCGAGGCCGTGGGCCGCGGGCTGATCTTGATTGTCGAGGTCACGCTGCAAAGCGAACGCCTGACCGATATCGACCGCTTCAAGCGCCGCATGCAAGAGGCGCCCGAAGTGATGCAATGCTATTACGTTACCGGCAACGCAGATTTCATCATGATCGTTTCGATGCGCGATATGGCCGATTACGAAGATTTCACCCGCCGCCATTTCTTTGCCGAGGAAAACATCGTCCGCTTTCGCACCAGCGCGGTGATGGATCGGGTAAAGCAAGGGTTTTCCATGCCCGTCACCCCCAGCACAGGCCCCCAGCCATGACATCGAAAACCGCCCTGCAGGTGATATTGGACCAATTTCCGCCCTTGGCGGGCAAATCGCTGCTGGATATCGGCTGTGGCAGGGGCGGTTTGGCAGGCCCGTTGCGCCACGCAGGCGCCCTGTGGCATGGGCTGGACCCGGCCATTGCCACCGCCTGCGATGACATCGATTGCGCCACGGCCGAAGATATGCCCTACCCTGACGATAGCTTTGATTTTGCCATATGCGTCAACGCCTTGCACCATGTGCCCGTGGCCCATATGGGCGCGGCGTTAGATCAGGCCGCGCGGGTGTTGCGCCCAAGGGGGCAGCTTTTGGTGATCGAGCCGCGCGCCCATGGCGCCCTAAGCCAAGTGATTGCCGTGGTGGATGACGAAACCGACATTCGCCATGCCGCCCAAAGCGCCATGGATGGCTGCCGCAGCCTGCGTGCGCTGCGCAGCTTTGATTACCCGCGCACCGAAACCTATGATGATTTTGATGCGTTTTGCGCCAGCTTGCTGCAAATCGCGCCCGAACGCGCGCCTGCGATCGCGGCGCGGCGCGCAGATCTGGCCGCAGCCTTTGCCGCACATGCCCAGCCTGTTGCCAAGGGCCCCGCCCTTGCCCCCCGTTGGGCGCTGGGCCAACCCATGTCTGCGCGGCTTTTTACCCCGGCCTAAGGCGCGCCCATCGCCCCCCCGGCTATGGCGCGCGCGCCCGACCATGCGCCTTGGGCCACCAGATCTGCCACAACCTGCGGCAACAGCTGTGCGATTGCGGTTTGCGCCCGTGTCGCCGGGCGGGCTGTGGGCTGGATCACGTGGGCACGGCGCCACAGGCCCGGGTTTGCGATGCGGCTGGTGCAAATCGCGCCCGTGCGGGTTTCGGCCTGCACAGCGTGGGCTGGCAAGATCGAGGCGCCAAACCCCTCGGCCACAAGGCTTTTGATATTGGCGTAAGAGTCGATCTCGATCCCCACCGTGGCGCTTACGCCTTGGGCGCGAAACGCCTCTTCGATCAAGTCGCGCAGGCCATTGCCGCGGCTGGGCAGCACCAAGGGCACCCCCTGCAACCGCGACAACGCCGCCTTGGGCGGCATACGAAATGCCTGCGACCACAAGATAACCAGCTCTTCTTCCAGCAATATATCAGATCGAAAGCCCCGCTCTTGCAGCGGGTGATACAAGATGGCCAGATCGCTCTTGCCCTCGCGCAACCACCCCGAGATGAACCCGCTCATTGCCTCGGCAATGTTGATAGTGATCTGGGGGTAGCGCTGGCGCGCGGCCTTGATAAGCGGCAACGAGACCAAGGCACTGATCGTGCCCGGCAGGCCAAGCCGCACCACCCCCGAGGGGGCACCATCAAGGCTGCGTATATCCTCTTGCGTGCGGGCAATTTCGTCTAGGATATGGCGCGCGCGTTCCATCAACAGCCGCCCCGCCTCGGTTGGCACCACGCCGGTGCGGGTGCGCAACATCAAACTGGTGCCAAGCCCCTCTTCCAGGCGGCGCAAATGCAGCGACAGCGCCGGTTGCGCCACGTTCAACACCTGCGACGCACGCGTGACCGAGCCCTGTTGGGCGATTTCGTAGAAATATCGCAGCTGTTTGGTATCAAGCGTCATGGTGGTATCAATGATCTGGCCATATATTTTCTGTATGGTAGGCATCTGATACATATATTTGCCTAATGGCAATGCTTGGCGCTAGGTTTCGTGCACCTGTGTTATGAAAAGGCGGCGCCTGATGAATTTTCTGGAAGACAGCTACCAAGATATCCGCGAAGGCGTGCGCGCCCTTTGCGCCCAATTCCCCGCAGACTATCACCGCCAGATCGACGAGGCGCGCGCCTATCCCGAGGCCTTCGTCGATGCGCTGACGCGCGAGGGCTGGATGGCAGCCTTGATCCCCGAAGAATACGGCGGCGCGGGCCTTGGCCTGACCGAGGC
The DNA here is from genome assembly GCA_009924775.1 of Paracoccaceae bacterium. Classification (GTDB taxonomy): domain Bacteria; phylum Pseudomonadota; class Alphaproteobacteria; order Rhodobacterales; family Rhodobacteraceae; genus CAJXSO01. The sequence goes on from RFQY01000040.1 coordinate 6,786, forward strand.
CAGCGTGATCATGGAAGAAATCAACCGCGCGGGCGGCAATTCGGGCGCGTGCCACGGGCAAATGTACAATATGAACACGCTGGTGCATCATGGCAGCCCCGAACAAAAGGCGCGGATTTTGCCAAAACTGGCCAGCGGCGAATTGCGCCTGCAATCCATGGGCGTGACCGAACCCACAACCGGCACCGACACGACCAAGATTAAAACCACCGCCGTGAAAAAAGGTGACCGCTACGTGGTGAATGGCCAAAAGGTCTGGATTTCGCGGGTGCAGCACTCGGATCTGATGATCTTGCTTGCCCGCACCACCCCGCTGGCCGAGGTGCAAAAAAAATCCGAAGGCCTGTCGATTTTTCTGGTCGATATCAAACAGGCCATGGGCGCGGGCATGCAGGTGAAACCCATCGCCAATATGGTGAACCACGAAACCAACGAGCTGTTTTTCGACAATCTGGAAATTCCCGCCGAAAACCTGATTGGCCAAGAGGGGCAAGGCTTTAAATACATCCTGACCGGCCTGAACGCCGAGCGCGCGCTGATTGCGGCGGAATGTATTGGCGATGGCTATTGGTTCACCGACAAGGTGACCGATTATGTGAACACCCGGCAGGTGTTTGGGCGCCCCATTGGCCAAAACCAAGGCGTGCAATTCCCCATCGCGCAGGCCTATATCGATGTCGAGGCGGCCAATCTGATGCGCTATAAGGCTTGCGCGCTGTTTGATGCGGGCCGCCCCTGCGGGGCCGAGGCGAATATGGCAAAATATCTGGCAGCCGAGGCCAGCTGGAAGGCCGCCAATGCCTGTATCCAATATCATGGCGGCTTTGGCTTTGCCTGCGAATATGATGTCGAGCGTAAATTCCGCGAAACCCGGCTCTATCAGGTGGCACCAATTTCAACCAACCTGATCCTGTCTTACGTGGCCGAACACGTGCTTGGCATGCCAAGGTCGTTTTGATGTTGCCGCTTGATGGGGTCAAGGTGGTGGCGATCGAGCAGGCCGTGGCCGCGCCTTTTGCCTCGGCGCGGTTGGCCGATGCGGGCGCCGAGGTGGTGAAAATCGAACGCCCCGAGGGCGATTTCGCCCGCGGCTATGACAGCGTGGCAAAGGGGCAGGCCAGCTATTTTGTCTGGCTCAACCGTGGCAAGCGCAGCGAAACGCTGGATCTGGCGCGCCCACAGCATAAACAGCGGCTAGAGGCGCTGATCGCGGATGCCGATATTTTGCTACAAAACCTAAAGCCCGGCGCCTTGGCCAAACTGGGCTTTGACAAGGCCCGGCTGCGCCAAGACTATCCAGCGCTGATTGTTTGCAGCATTTCTGGCTTTGGCGAAACCGGCCCCATGGCCCACCGCAAGGCCTATGATCTGCTTATTCAGGCCGAGGCGGGGTTATGTTCGGTCACGGGCGGCCCAAGCGAACCCTCGCGCGTGGGCACATCGGTGGTGGATATCGCCACGGGCGCCACCGCCTATGCCGCCATTCTCGAGGCGCTGATCCAACGCGGGCGCAGCGGCCAAGGCGCCGATATTTCGGTATCGATGTTCGATGTCATCGCCGAATGGATGACCGTGCCCTTGTTGAACCACGAAGGGGGCCACAGCCCAAAACGCGTGGGCCTGGCGCATCCCTCGATCGCGCCTTATGGGGTGTTCACCCCTGCCAGCGGCGCGCCAATCCTGATCTCCATTCAATCCGACAGGGAATGGGCCGTGTTGTGCCGACACTTCCTAGAGCAGCCAGAATTGGCCGATGACCCGCGCTTTGCCAATAATGTGGCGCGGGTGCAAAACCGCGCGCAGACCGATGCCGTGGTGGCAGCGGCCTTTGCCAAGCTCAGCGCCGAAGACGCGATCAACCGGCTATCGAAGGCCAATATCGCCTTGGCATCGGTGAATGATATGGCAGGTTTGGCCGCGCACCCACATCTGCGCCGCATTATCGTAGACACGCCGGCCGGCCCCGTGGCCATGCCCGCCCCCGGGGCACAATTCTTGGGCGCGGCGCGCAGCTATGGCCCCGTGCCCGCCCTGAACCCGGTGGATGGCGATTAATCGGCGGTGGTGGCGGCGCGGGCCTGCAACCGCGCCGCAGCCCCCCAGCTGGCCAGCAAGAACAGCGCCGCCATGGCCAAACAGGCCGCCACCCCACCCAGCTGGTAGCATAGGCCCGACATCAACGTGCCCAATAGCCGCCCCGCCGCATTGGCCATATAGTAAAACCCCACATCCATGCTGACACGCTCGGCTTGGGCAAAGGCCAAGACCAGATAGGAATGCAGCGCCGAATTCAGCGCAAAAATGGCGCCAAAGGCCAGCAGCCCAACCGCCACCACCCCCGTCAGCCAAGTTGTGGGCGCCCCGGCCCACCAGACCGCTGCCGCCAATAGCGCGGGCACCACAACCAGCCCACCCACCAAGCTGCGGGCGCGCCCCACCAGCACGGCACGCGGCGCCTTTGCCGCCCCCAGCAGCCGTGGTGCTGCGGCCTGCACGGCGCCGTAAAGGATGGTCCAAACCGCCATGAAACCGCCAATAAGGTAAAACGCGCAGCTGTTACCTTGGGTCGTGCCATCGGACAAGACCGCGTAAAAATACACCGGAATGCCCACCACAAACCACACATCGCGCGCGCCAAACAAAAACAGCCGCGCCACAGCCAGCCAATTCAAATTGGGATCGCGCGACAGCACCTCGCGGAATTTGGCGCTGGATTTGCCCTGTGGCAGCCCCGCAGGCATCAGCACCGCAATGGCCAGCAAAATTACCGCCAGCACCATGGCCATGCCCAGCACCGCCGGGCCAAACCCCGCCCATGCCAACAGCGCCGCACCCAGAAAAAAGCCCAACCCCTTGACCGCGTTTTTCGAACCCGTCAGCACAGCAACCCAGCGAAACAGCCCACCTTCGGCCGCAGGGGCCAAAGATTTCACCGCAGATTTAGCGCTGGTTTTTGCCAAATCCTTGGCCACACCCGCCGCCCCCTGCACCGCCATGACATAAGCAACCGAGGCCCAAAGCCCCCAGTCTGGGCTAAGCTGGGCCAGCGCCAAAAGCGCCAAAACCTGCAGCCCCAGCCCCGCGTAAAGCGTAAATGCCAGCCCCAGCCGCGCCGCCAGCCACCCAGCGGTCAAGTTGGTGATAATGCCCGCCAGCTCGTAGAGCAGGAACAAATAGGCCAATTGCACAGGCGTAAACCCCTGCCCGTGAAAATGCAGCAGCACCAGCATGCGCAGCGCCCCATCGCTAAGCATGAACGCCCAATAGGCCGCCGTGACGGCCATGTAGGCGGCCAGCCCTTCGGGGCGTTTGCGGGGCTGCGCGTGGCTCATAGGCGATCCCCAACCATGCGCGCCACATCCACCAAACGGTGGGCATAGCCCATCTCGTTGTCATACCATGCATATACTTTCAGCTGGGTGCCGTTGATCACCATGGTCGAGGGCCCATCAACGATGCTAGAGCGGGTGTCATTCACGTAATCCGCAGAAACAAGCGGCCGCGCCTCGAAGCCCAAGATCCCTTTCAAGGGCCCCGCGGCTGCCGCTTGGAACAGGGCATTCACCTCGTCTGCCGTTGTCTCGCGCGCCATTTCAAACACGCAATCTGTCAACGAGGCATTCAGCAAGGGCACGCGCACCGCATGTCCGTTCAACCGCCCCTTCAATTCGGGGTAAATCAGCGTGATCGCCGTGGCCGATCCGGTGGTGGTGGGGATCAGCGAATTCAGCGCCGAACGCGCACGGCGCAAATCTTTGGCAGGGCGGTCCACGATGGTTTGGGTATTGGTCACATCGTGAATGGTGGTGATACTGCCGTGGCGGATGCCAATGGCCTCGTGCACCACTTTGACGACAGGCGCCAAGCAATTGGTGGTGCAACTGGCGGCTGTGACGATCTGGTGCAGGGCCGGGTCGTAAACATGGGTGTTTACCCCGCAAACGATATTGGCCGTGGGCCCATCTTTCACCGGGGCGCTGACCACCACTTTTTTCACCCCGGCGTCGAAATAGGGCTGCAGCGCGGCTTGGGTTTTAAAGGCGCCTGTGCATTCGATCACCACATCCACCCCCTGCAGCGGCAAATCAGCCAAATGACGCGTGCCAACAAAGGGAATGCGCGTGCCGTTTATGGTGATGCTGTTGGCATCACTGGCAAATTCTGCAGGCCAGTGCCCATGCACGCTGTCAAATTCCAGCAAATGGGCCTGCATGGCCGCATCGCCCACCGCGTCGTTGACCCACGCGATCTGCGCGCCGCTTTCCAAAAGCGGGCGCAGGGCCAGCTTGCCAACACGGCCCAAACCGTTGATTGCATAGCTTGTCATTGTGCGGGGTGCTCCTTTGCGATGGCGTCAAGATGGGCCTGCAGCGAGGCGCGGCCCAGTGTTTCGATGGGCAGGGCCACAAAGGCCGCGATGCGATTGTAAAGCGCACCATAGGCGGCCTGAAATTCAATCATGCGCTGGGCCGGGGTGCCGGTGGCTTTTACCGGGTCGGGCACACCCCAATGGGCGGTAATGGGCTGGCCGGGCCAGGCCGGGCAATCCTCGTTTGCGGCCAGATCGCACACGGTGAACACGAAATCCATTTTCGGCGCATCGGGGGCCTGAAAATGAGTGATATTCTTGGCAAACAGCGGCGCGATATCGTGGCCCTTGTCTTGCAGCATTTGCACCGCCAGCGGGTTGAGCTGGCTGTAGGGCGCAGTGCCCGCCGAATGGGCCACAAACCGCCCCTGCCCCAGCTTGGCCAAAATCGCCTCGGCGAAAATGGATCGCGCGGAATTGCCGGTGCAAATGAACAAAATATGAAACGGCGTATCGCCCATGCTGTGCTCCTGTCGTGGCATGTCAGATTGGGGCGGCGCGCAAGCGGCCACGCGCCCGCGGCAGCAATCGTCGAACAGATAGGCCAGCAGCCCCTCGGCCTGGGCCATATCGATGCGGTAGAGCAGCGAGCGGCCAGTGCGGCTTTGCGCGATCAGCCCGGCCTGGCGCAGGCTGGCCAGATAGGCCGATAGCGTGTTTTGGCGCACATCCAGCGCCTGCGCCAATTCACCCGCAGCCACCGCCTGCGGGTAGCGCCGCACAAGCAGACGAAACAGCGCCAAGCGCTGCGGATGGGCCAATGCGGCCAGCTGATCGATGTATATATCCATATTTCGCGAATATTGGATATATGTAACAACCACAAGACAAATCCGCGAAAGATTTGTGAGGGTTTAGCGCACTGGCCCCACGCGGCGGCACTGGAACTCGTGCATCAAACCCACCAACACCGGCACCAGCAGCGGCGTGATCGTGTGGCCCATACCCGCGATGACATGGCATTCGGCATCGGGGATCAGGGCGGCGATTTCGCGGCCCATTTCGGGGGGGATCAAACTGTCTTCGGCGCCATGCAAAACCAGACAGGGAAGGTTGACGGCAGGCAACAGCGGGCGCAGATCGCCGGTGTTGAGCGTGGCCAGCAATTGGCGGTTCACACCACAGGCCTCGACCCCGCGGGCATAGGCGGCTTTGGCCATATCTATCACGTATTCTGGGGGCACGGGAAAGCCGGGGTTGCCCCAAATCTCGTCCCAATAGAGCGAGGTTTTAACGTAATCTGCCTCGCTGCCGGGATAAGACAGCAGATCATCCAGCTTGCCCTGCCCGCCAAAGCCCGGGCGCGTCATCACCAACGTGGCGCTGAGCAGACGCTGGGGGTGGTGAATGGCCAGCAATTGCGCAATGCCACCGCCCATCGACATGCCGAAAACATGGGCCTTTTCCACCCCCAGCGCATCCATCAGCCCCACGACATAGGCGGCCATGTCGTGCAAACGATAGGCGGGCGTGGGCGCTTGGCCTGCCGCGATTTGCGCCAAAATCGTTTCGGCCCGGCCATCGACCCCCGCCGCAGGGCAGCGCTGCGACAGGCCGATATCGCGGTTGTCAAACAACACCACACGATAGCCAAGCGCCGCAAAAGCCCCCGCAAAGCCCGGCGCCCAATGCGCCATGGTACTGCCCAGCCCGCGCACAAACACCAAAGGCACGCCATCGGCAGGGCCCAGTTCCTCGTATTCCAAGAAAATTCCGTTTGCTTTGATCTGCATCTTTGCCCCCACTGGCCGTTGGCCCCACCCTGCACCGCCAGCACCGCCTTGGGCAAGCCTGCGCCAGCCACCGTGACGTTGGGGCACAACCCCACCCCCACGTTGCGAAACCAGCCCCTGCCCCCCTAACCTGTGGCAAATGCCTGCACCCATCCACGAAAGGAGATGCCGCCATGACAGATGCCTTTATCTACGACGCCCTGCGCACCCCGCGATCCAAGGGCAAGCCCGGTGGCACGCTGAACGAGGTGAAACCCATTCGCCTGCTGGCGGGGCTGCTGGAAGCGCTGCAAGGGCGCCACAACATCGACACCGCGCTGGTGGATGACGTGATCATGGGCTGCGTGGCGCCGGTGCTGGAACAGGGCAGCTGCATTGCCAAGGCGGCGGTGCAATCGGCACGCTGGGACGAAAGCGTGCCGGGGGTGCAGCTGGACCGCTTTTGCGCCTCGGGGCTAGAGGCGGTCAACATGGCAGCGGCCAAAGTGGGCTCGGGCCAAGAAGATCTGGTGGTTGCGGGCGGCTTGGAATCGATGAGCCGGGTGCCTTTGGGGGCCTCGGGCGGGCCGATGTTTGCCGATCCCGAATTTGTGCTGGGCCATCATTCGGTGCCCCAAGGGATTGGCGCAGATCTGATTGCCACGCTGGATGGCTATAGCCGCGAAGATGTGGATGCCTTTGCCATGGAAAGCCAGCGGCGTGCGGCCCATGCCCGCGACAATGGCTGGTTTGACCGCTCGGTTGTGCCGGTGCGCGACATGAATGGCCGCGTCATTCTAGAGCGCGACGATTTCATCAAACCCGGCACCGACATGCAGGCGCTTGGGGCGCTGAAACCCTCGTTTGCGCAAATGGGGGCCTTGGGCATGGATGATATGGCGCTGGCGCGCTATCCGCAGGTGGCCCGCATCAACCATGTGCACACGCCCGGCAATTCCTCGGGCATTGTTGATGGGGCGGCGGCGGTTTTGATCGGATCAGAAAAGGCCGGGCGCGCGCTGGGCTTGGCGCCGCGGGGGCGCATTGTGGCCACCGCCGTTTTGGCCACAGATCCGGTGATTATGCTCACCGGCCCCGGCCCCGCTGCCAAGAAATGCCTGGCCAAAGCGGGCTTGGGCGTGGAGGACGTGGATATTTGGGAAATCAACGAGGCATTCGCCTCGGTGGCGCTGCGCTACATGCGCGATCTGGGCCTTTCGCACGCGGTGACAAACGTGTGTGGCGGGGCCATTGCCATGGGCCACCCCTTGGGCGCAACGGGCGCGGCGCTGGTGTCGATCGTGCTGGACGAGCTAGAGCGCAGGCAAGCCAAACGTGCCATGATCAGCCTGTGCGTGGGCGGCGGCATGGGCATTTCAACATTGATTGAACGGGTGTGAATATGGGCCAGTTTCACTACGAAAAAGACGCCACAGGCATTGTCACCGTCACCATGGATATGGACGGGCCAGTCAATGCGATGAACGCGCAATTCGACCTGCTTTATCAAGAGATGACAGATAAGCTATGCGCTGAAACCGGGCTGAAAGGGGTGATTTTGACCTCAGCCAAGGACACGTTCTTTGCCGGTGGCGATTTGAAATGGCTCATCAGCGTGGCACCGGGGCAAGAAGACGAAATATTCGCAAGCGTATCGCGCACCAAGGCCAATATGCGCCGCCTAGAACAGCTGGGCGTGCCGGTTGTGGCCGCCATCAATGGTGCAGCCGCGGGCGGCGGGTTTGAAATATGCTTGGCCAGCCATTACCGCATTGCCGTAGATGCCCCAAAGGTGAAAATTGGCCTGCCCGAGGTCACGCTGGGCCTGCTGCCGGGGGGCGGTGGCGTGGTGCGCATGACCTATTTGCTGGGCATCGAAGGCGCCATGCCCTTTGTCCTAGAGGGGCGCATGCTGGGCGCGCAAGCCGCATTAAAGGCCGGGCTGGTGCACGAGATTGTGCCAGATCAAAGCGCGCTTTTGGCGCGGGCCCATGCCTGGCTGCAAGAGGCGGGCCAAGCCCCCGATGCCTGCGTGCAGCCATGGGACAGGCGCGGCTATAAAATACCGGGGGGCGCCAGCAACACAGCGGCGGCGGCGCCGAAACTGGCGGCGGCATCGGCCATGCTGTGGAAGAAAACCCGCGGCTTGCTGCCCGCCCCAGCGCGCATCTTGGATGTGATGACCAACACCTGCGCACCGGTCGATTTTGAAAGCGCACAGCGCTATGAAACCCGCGCTTTTGCCTCGCTGGTGCCGCTGGCGGTGACGAAAAACATGATACAGGCGTTTTTCTTTGACCTAAACAAGGTGCAAGGCGGCGCTGCACGCCCCAAGGACCAGCCCAAAACCACGGTGAAAAAACTGGGCATTTTAGGCGCCGGCATGATGGGCCAAGGCATTGCCTATAGCGCGGCTATGGCGGGCATAGAGGTGGTGCTGAAAGACACCACAGCCCAAGCCGCCAACGCAGGGCGCGCCTATAGCGCAAAGTTGCTGCAAGCGCGGGTGGATAAGGGGCGCATGGATGCACAGGCCGCACAGGCGGTGTTGGCGCGCATCACCGCCACCGCTGACAGCACGGCCCTAAAGGGGTGCGACCTGATCATCGAGGCCGTCTTTGAGCGCGAAGAGGTAAAAGCCGCCGTTCTGGCCGAGCATCAGGCGCTTTTGGCCGAGGGCGGCATTTGGGGCACCAACACCTCGACCTTGCCAGTCACGCGGCTGGCCCAAGGGGCGGCGCGGCCCGAAAACTTTATTGGGCTGCATTTCTTCTCGCCGGTAGATAAAATGCCGCTGCTGGAAATTGTCATGGGCGAAAAAACCAGCCAAGCCAGCCTGGCGCGCGCGTTCGATTTTGCCCGCCAGATCGGCAAAACCCCCATCGTGGTGAATGACAGCACGGGCTTTTATACCTCGCGCACCATTGGCACCAAGATGGACGAGGCGGTGCAAATGCTGGCCGAAGGGCTGGACCCGGTGGTGATTGAAAATATGGCCCGCGCGGTGGGCTTTCCCACCGGTATGCTGGCGCTATACGACGAGGTGAAACTGTCGCTGGCCTTGGATATTTTCGACACCCAAGTGGCCATGGGCCTGCGCGACCCCGCCCAAGACCCAACACCACAGGCCCGCGCGCTGCTGCGCGAGATGGTGCATACCCATGGCCGCAAGGGCCGCGCCCAAGGCGGCGGGTTTTACAGCTATGAAAGCGGCACAAAAACCCTGTGGCATGGGCTGCAGGCCTGGCGCAAAGAGGGGGCTGAAATCCCGCTGCAAGACATCAAAGACCGCATACTCTTTCGGGCGGTTCTGGAAACGCTGCGCTGCTTGGACGAGGGCGTTTTGCGCAGCACCCAAGATGCCAACATCGGCGCCATCATGGGCATTGGCGCCCCGGCATGGACGGGGGGCTATGCGCAATTTGTGCACACCTACGGCCACGATGCCTTTCGCCAGCGCTGCAAGGAGCTGGCCGAAAAATACGGCGCACGCTTTTTGCCCCCTTCCAGTTTGATGAAAACCTAAGGGCGCAGCAATGCGCCCCTATACCCAAAAAACCCAATAATTTCGTCCAAATAGGGGATTCACAGCGCGAATCACTTATGCCATAGTGAGTTTAGTTCCCGGCAGAGGAACACCACAGAGGCAGAGTATTCGGAACATGCGGCGCACATCCCCCGCCCTTGGCATATTGGCGTTTTTCGCTGTGGCGTTCACCTTGGGCGCGTATTTCACCTTTGCCGCTGTGCAGGGCGATTACGGGCTGTTCCGCCGCGCCGAAATTCAGGCCGATGCGCGCCTTTTGCAAGGCCAGCTTGATGCGCTCAACGCCCAGGTCGCCGCCATGGAAAACCTGACCACGCGGCTGTCAGACGCCTATCTTGACCTGCAGCTTCTGGATGAACAGGCCCGCGACGTGCTGGGCCTGCTGCGTGCGGACGAAATCGTTATCCGCTGACGCCTTTTTGCCTTTCACCCCATAGCCCTTTGGGCCGCCCTTATGCGTGGGCAACGGCCAGCCAACCGCCTTGGCGAATTTTTCTCGCATTTTCAGCCACGCTGCGATATATAATAGTTTAATGCTAAACTATTTATGCAAAGTGCGAGGAGGCGCTGCATGGTCGCCAAGAAAACCCCAGCCAAATCAAATACATCCGGCGAAGAACTGCGCCAGTATTACCGTGATATGCTGTTGATCCGTCGATTCGAGGAAAAAGCGGGCCAACTTTATGGGATGGGTCTGATTGGCGGTTTCTGCCACCTCTATATCGGCCAAGAGGCGGTTGTGGTTGGGCTGGAAGCCGCGGCAGAAGAGGGCGACAAACGCATCACTTCTTATCGCGATCACGGCCATATGCTGGCCTGCGGCATGGACCCAAATGGCGTGATGGCCGAACTGACCGGCCGCGCGGGGGGCTATTCCAAGGGCAAAGGCGGCTCGATGCACATGTTCAGCCGCGAAAAGCATTTCTACGGCGGGCACGGTATTGTGGGCGCACAGGTGCCGCTGGGGGCCGGGTTGGCCTTTGCGGATAAATACCAAGAAAACGGTCGCGTTACTTTTACGTATTTTGGCGATGGCGCGGCGAACCAAGGCCAAGTGTATGAAACCTTCAACATGGCCGCTTTGTGGAAATTGCCCGTGATTTTCGTGGTGGAAAACAACCAATACGCCATGGGCACATCGCAGCAGCGATCCACCTCTAGCCCCGATATCTACACCCGCGGCGCGGCCTTTGGCATTCCCGGCGAGGCGGTTGACGGCATGGATGTTTTGGCCGTCAAGGCGGCGGGCGAAAAGGCCGTGGCGCACTGCCGCGCGGGCAAAGGCCCCTATATTTTGGAAATCAAAACCTATCGCTATCGCGGTCACTCTATGTCTGATCCGGCGAAATACCGCACCCGCGAAGAAGTGCAAAAAGTGCGCGAAGAAAAAGACGCCATCGAACATGTGCGCGAATTGCTTTTGCAGGGCAAACACGCCACCGAAGATGATTTGAAAGCGATTGACCGCGAGATCAAAGAGATCGTGAACGCCAGCGCCGAATTTGCCAAAACCAGCCCCGAGCCGGACCTGTCCGAGCTTTGGACCGACATCTACGCTGACGCCTGAGGGAGAGACAAATCATGGCAACCGAAATTTTGATGCCCGCCTTGTCGCCGACCATGGAAGAAGGCACCTTGGCCAAATGGCTGGTCAAAGAAGGCGATAGCGTAAAAGCAGGCGATATTCTGGCCGAAATTGAAACCGACAAAGCCACCATGGAATTCGAGGCGGTGGACGAGGGTGTGATCGGCCAAATTCTGGTGGCTCAGGGCACCGAAGGCGTAAAGGTGAACACCGCCATTGCCCTGTTGTTGGACGAGGGTGAA
>RFQY01000391.1 GCA_009924775.1 Paracoccaceae bacterium
CGTCGCTGCTCGCGGTGCCGCTGGATCCGTCCACGGCGCGGGCGCTCGCGCAGCTCTGTGGCGAGCATGACGCGACGCCGGAGCAGATCGTGAGGCGCTGTGTGCGCCTCCAGGCGCGGGCGGAGCGGCTGTGATCAATCCCCATGCCTTGATTTGGAGCACAAAGTGACCACGATCCAGTTTGAGGCGTTCGAGCGCCTCGCCGCTGTCATCCTCCGCCTCGGTCGCGTCCAGCGGATCACCGAAGACGCCGACGGCCACACCGAGAGCGACACGACGCACAGCGTTATGCTCGCCCTCGCCTGCGGTGCCATCGCCCAAGAGACCGGCATGCGGATTGACCGGGTCGTGGGCCTCGCCCTGATCCACGACATCGCCGAGGCTTACGCGGGCGACACCCCCACCCTGCAACACCTCACCCCAGAGCAGGCGAGCGACAAGCGCGCCCGTGAGGCGGCGGGGCTGGCGCGGGTGCGGGTGGAGCTGGCGACGCTCCCGTGGGTGATCGGCCTGATCGATGAGTACGAGATGCAGGAAACGCCCGAGGCGCGCTTCGTCCGGGTTTTCGACAAGGCGACGCCGAAGTGGACGCACACCCTCAACGCCTGCGCCGTCCCCCGGCGCGAGGGGATGAGCCGGGAGGATCTGGAGGCGCGCAACCGGGATCAGGTCAATGGACTGGCTGAGCGGTACGACGATCAGGGGATCGCCCTGACATTCCTCTACGCCGCTGGCAAGCGTGCCGTTGCGGCGTGGCCGGACACTCTGGAGACGCTGAAGGCGCGGGCAGGTGGCCAGTGATCGCCCGCATCCCCGCCGCGCTGCTCCCTCTCCTCTCCCCCCTCTCTGTCCGAGTCGGCCAGCCCGACAGCGGGGAGATGATCCCGATCCGTGCCGGGAAGCGCGTCCGCCTCGACGCGGGTGCCAGGGCGACCTACCTCGGCATGTCAGCGCGCGACGCCGGGGGCGCGATCTGTTTCAATGGCAGCACCGGCGCGTTCATCGTTGACCCTGACCGCCTCTACGTCGACACCCTGCGCCCCACCGCCCGCGACATGATCAGTCGCGCCATCGCCGACCACCTCGGCGTCCCCGGCGATGGCGCGGCGTTCGTGGCGCGGGACACAAGCCTGACCAACGGCCCGGACGGTGGGGTTTGGCGAGAGGCTTGGTTTGTCCTGCGGTCTAACGGGAACAACACTCCAAGACACGGCGCGCTCCTGCCCATCCCTGCCGACACACCCGCTGCCGAGGTGATCGGGCGGGCGATGGCGGTGTTGTGGGGTGGCGAATGAACGGCGCCCCCCGCACCGAGAGGATGAACGACGCCGAGGCGGTGAGGCTCGTCCTCGCAGCGCAGCAACATGAGCAGCAGGCGCT
>RFQY01000392.1 GCA_009924775.1 Paracoccaceae bacterium
ACAAATTGTTTTGGTACAAGTGCCCCATATATAATTAATGTATTTGTATCTGAAGGTGGATTAATACCATTCTCAGTGGATATAGAGCAGTATAAAGAAACATCGTTAGATTGTTGTAGCATAACTCCATCTTTTTCAATATTATACTCAGATGGAAGTAATAATGTTCCTACACTAAGAAATAGAATATACAGAGATCAGAACGCTGAAGAATACTTTAATGGAGGTAATTTCTGGTACTTTATAGATAAGTCCGACTATGTTATTAGAATAGATAATGATGGATACGTTGTCGATTATTCAGTATGCGCTGGAAGCACTACAACTACAAGTACTACAAGTACAACTACAATACCAGTTGTAGGTTCGTATTATAATGCCAAATCATGCGTAGACAATTCAACAAATGCTATTCTATTAGATATAACTGGAGCCCCAGTATTAGTTGGAGATATTGTCAAAACAAATGATGGCAACTGCTGGACCATACTATCATCATCTGTAGGTGGTTTCCCATATTTTTATATGGAAAATCCAGTAATGACTTATTCAGACTGTACAACGTGTACTGGAACTACAACTACTACAACTAGTACTACAACTACAACACTACCTCCTATTGCTTCATTTAATATAAATTTATCTACAAACTACTCAAGCGATTATAATGCATGTACTTCTGGAGGTGCAACAAGTTCGATGCTATATTTCTTTGGATACTATTCAATGCCTTTAATTGGAGATATAGTGTATTCTGATGCTTTATGTACCACGCATTATGATGGTGGTTTTATGTGGTATTATGCTAGTGATGGATCAACTACATACGCTATTAATATAGCAAACACAGGCCAAGTATTATACTTGAATCCATGTAGCGTTGTTACAACTACAACTACTACTACAGTTGTCCCTACATATTATTATGACGCTGAAATATGTTCTTCTCCTGGTACAGGTTATTTACTTTCTCATCAAAATACATACGAACTTGAAGTTGGATCAATAGTAAAGTGTAACGATGGTATATGTTACGAGATACTTGGAACAACTACTCCAGGTATAGCAGACGCTAGTGTATTATTTTTATTTGACAATTGTTCAAGTTGCATAGGGACCACAACTACAACTACTACAACAACTACGACTACTAGTACAACCACAACCACTAGCACTACTACTACAATAAAGCCAACATACTCTGCATTATTAAACTATGGATCTGAAACTGAAGTATGTTCTTCTGCTCCAATTACATACTATATTGACGGTGCAATTGGCGTAACTGGTAATAACATATATACCGATATATTTAAGACTGATCCTGCACCAGCTAACTACTATAAGTTAACAACATCAAGTGTAGCTTATGAGTGGGAT
>RFQY01000393.1 GCA_009924775.1 Paracoccaceae bacterium
ACCCTGCCCCGCCCCGCTGCGGGCCAGCCGTTAATTTTGGTGCCCGGGCAGGTGGAAAATGATGCCTCGGTGCTGCGGGGGGCGCCGCTGGATTTGCGCACCAACCGCGCGCTATTGGCCCGTGTACGGGCTAAAAACCCCAAGGCCATGCTTATTTACAAACCACATCCCGATGTCGAGGCGGGCTTACGCCCGGGCCATGTGGCAGACGCCGAGACATGGGCCGATCTAGTGCTAGAAGATACCGATAGCGCCGCGCTGTTGCCCCATATCGATGCGGTGTGGACGCTGACCTCGTTGCTGGGCTTCGAGGCGCTGATGCGGGGGCGCACGGTGGTCACCTTGGGGGCGCCCTTTTACACCGGGTGGGGGCTGACGCGGCATTTGGGCATGGATCTGCCCCGCCGCAGCGCCCGGCCGGGGCTGCTGGGCTTGGTGCACGCCGCCTTGATCGATTATCCGCGCTATCACGACCCGCTTAGCAACCAGCCCTGCCCGCCCGAAGTTGCCTTGGCGCGGCTGGCTGCAGGTGTGGGGGGGCGGCCGATGGGCTGGGGCCTGCCGGCACGGGTGCAGGCGGCGCTAAAGCGGCGCTAGGGGGTGCGCGCCCAAATATGCACCACATCACCGCCCAAGGGCTGGGTGTGGCGCAGCTGAAAGCGGGCCGCCGCGCCAAGCCTGTCTAGGCCCATCGCGCCAATTCCGGGAAAACCTTCGGCACCAATGACCAGCCCTGCGGTATAGCCCACCAGCTGATCCACCAGATCATCGGCCAAAAGCGCCGCGGCAAGGGCGCTGCCACCTTCACAAAAAATCCGCGTCAGCCCCGCAGCGGCAAGGGCCTGCAGCACCGCCTTGGGCGCCAGATGCGCCCCCTGCACGGGGCACGCGAAAAGCCGCGCGCCCATAGCCGACCAGGCCTGCACCAGCGCCGGGTTCGCATCGGGGCCATGGCACAGCCACAGCGGCACCGTGGCGGCGCTGCGGGCCAAATGGCCATCCAACGGCAGATCCAAACGGCGCGACAGCACCACGCGCACGGGCTGGGTCACGTCGCCAAAGCCGCGCACATTCAGCATGGGGTTGTCGCTGCGTGCGGTGCCTGCCCCCACCATCACCGCATCGTGGCGCAGGCGCAGCCCATGCACATGATGGCGCGCCGTGGGCCCGGTGATCCATTGGCTTTCGCCCGTTGCCGTGGCAATGCGCCCATCAAACGAGCTGGCCAGTTTTAGGGTAAGAAACGGCAGTCCATGGCGGGTTGATTTGAAAAACCCGGCCAAATCAGCCTGTGCCTGCGCCTCTAAGACACCTGTTTGCACGCTGATGCCCGCGTCGCGCAACATCTGCAGCCCGCGGCCCGAAATC
>RFQY01000394.1 GCA_009924775.1 Paracoccaceae bacterium
CAGGCCTGCGCGGCCTCAAAGGTGGTGGGAAACTCGGCCACTTTCACACCATAGCTGGCCGATATCTGCACATGCTTGGGCGTGGTATCATCATGCGAGGCCAAAACCGCCCCCAGCCGCGCCGCTTCGGCCACAGTGGCGGCCTCGTGGCGGGTGCCGTTTTCTTGGCGCAGCTGGCGCAGCGTGTCGACATGTTCGATGAATTGCGCATCGCTTAGCCCGCGCTTGCGCTGCACATAATCGCGCAGTTTTTCCAAATCGCGAAACTGCCGCTGCCCGGGGGTATGGTCCATCAACGACACCAGCCCCACCCGGTCTTCCACGCCAAACTCGGCCAGCTCTTCTTCCAATGTTTCCGAGCACACCTCGGAGCGCAAATGTAGAAAATGGCTGATCCGCAGCGCGCCTTTTTCACGCAGCGCCATCACCTCGCGCGATAACGCGCGCGCATAGCGATGATAGCCGGCATCCCCCCGCGGGATCGAGCCCACGCGCATGGCATCGAAAACCGTCGTAATGCCCACCGAGGCCAATTCGCCATCATGGGCCAAAATCGCCGCCGCATGGGGCCAATCCACCTTTGGGCGCGGCTCGATATGGCGTTCAAGATTGTCGGTATGCAGCTCAACCAAACCGGGGATCAGCAAATCCCCCTCCAGATCCAGCGCGCCTTGGGGCACAGACGTACCGCTCTCAATCTGCGCAATCTTGCCCGCACGCACCACCAAACTGCCGCGGATCACCTCGTTGGGCAAAACCAATGTGGCATTGGCAAAAACGCTCTCTCGCATCGTATCATCTGCCTTTTTCAGCGCAGGGGCTGCGGGGGTATGGGCCGCAATCACCGCCATCAACGCGTGCGTCGCAGCCTCTAGGCTGCCTGAATTGTCGATCTTCACAGGCTTGATCCCGTCGGGCAGCGGCAGGCTGGCACGGGCCAAACGGGCCGCAATTTCGGTGGCGTCCTCGCGCCCGCGTGCAGCCAGCCGGGCGGCCAATATCGGCCGATCCACCACGATCTCTGCCACTAACAGCTGTGGGTATTTGGCCCCCGCCTCGGCCAGCATCGCGCGCGAGCCGTTGAACACCACTGTCACGCCCTTGGCCAAAAGCGCATCAATCTCGCTGGGAATGCCATAGCACATCCCATGCGCCTGCCAGTGCAAAGCATAGCCGCCCGCAGCCAGGCATGCGGCAAAGCTTTCGTGCGTTTGGGGCACATGTGGCTCACCCCCCGCCTCGGCTGGGCGGGTGATGTGGCGCTGCACCACATGCACCCCCGGGGCACGCGCCTTAAGCGCGGCCAGCAAACTGTCCTTGCCCGCCCCCGAGGGCCCCACCACCGCCACTAGAACTG
>RFQY01000395.1 GCA_009924775.1 Paracoccaceae bacterium
GCGCCACGCCTTGGGCATCGCCGAATACCACGGGCCCCGCAGCCCGATGATGCGCTGCATCGATTTTCCCACCAACGTAAAGGATGGCTCGGGCTGGGGGGCGCTATGCGGGGTTTCTGCGGTGCAACTGGCGCGCCGCGGCTTTACCGGCGCCCCCGCGATCACGGTGGAAGATGCGCCAGAATTCTGGGGCGATCTGGGCACGCGCTGGTACATGCTGGAGCAATATTTCAAGCCCTACCCGGTGTGCCGCTGGGCCCAAGCCCCGATCGAGGCCACCTTGTCCCTGCGCCGCAGCCATGGCTTAACCGCCACCGATGTGCGCGCGCTGGAAATCGAAACATTCCACGAATCCGTGCGGCTGCATGTGCAAAATCCCCAAGGCACCGACGCGGCGCAATATTCCACCTCGTTTCCCTGCGCCTTGGCCTTGGTCTATGGCGATGTGCAGGCCAAACATCTGGGCGATGACGCCATCGCCAACCCCGCCGTTTTGCGCCTGTCGAATGCCACGACCATGGTGGAAAACGCCCATGCCAATGCCGAATTCCCCCTGACACGGCTGGCCCGCGTACGCCTGCAGCTGCAAGATGGCACATGGCTGCAAAGCGATTGGCACACCCCCAGATGGGATTGGCAAGACCCGCCCAGCGATGCCGATTTGCGCGCCAAGTTCGATGGTTTTGCCACCCCGGTTTTAGGGGCCAGCAAAGCCGCCGCGCTGGCGCAGGTGATCGCCACGCTGGACACCCGCCCCTTGGCCGATCTGCGCGCGCTCTTGGGTCAGCCCAGCAGCTGACGCACCACGCCGGGCAATTCGCTGTAATGGGTAATGATCGCCTCGGGGGCCAAATCGGCCACGCCCATGCCATCGGGGCCAAAACCCACCAAAACACATGGCACGCCCGCGGCCTGCGCGGTTTTGCGGTCGGTGATCGTGTCCCCGATCAAGCAGGCCTGCGCAGGCGCACCGCCCGCCAGCTGCACCGCATGCACAAATGGCGCCGGGTCAGGCTTGCGCTGGGGCAGCGTATCTGCCCCCACAAGCGAGGCAAACATCCCCCGCACCCCCAAACGCTGCATCAGCGTTTCTGCCAGCGCTTCGGGTTTATTGGTGCAAATGCCCACCCGATATCCGCCCGCTTTCAGCGCCTCTACCGCCTCGATCGCGCCGGGGTATAGGCGGGTGTGCACATCAATGGCAGCCCCATAGGCCCGCAATAGCACCGGGTAATACGCCTCGACCTGCATGGCTGCATCGGGCTGTTGGCTGCGCGCCATGCCCAAAGCCAACATCGCCCGGCCACCGCGAAATGCCACCCCCGCATCGGCCACAGGATCAAGTAGATC
>RFQY01000396.1 GCA_009924775.1 Paracoccaceae bacterium
CTTTGCGCAAAAGCCGCCGAAATCTCATTGAAGCGCCGCCCCCAAGCCGCTAACACTGCCCCCGTGGCCCCGTAGCTCAACTGGATAGAGCAGGCGACTTCTAATCGCCAGGTTGAGGGTTCGATTCCTTCCGGGGTCGCCACTTGTGTTGGGTTTTGGTGATATCGCGCGGTCTGCAGGCCCTAATGCTGATCTCTTCCTGCTGATCCATTACGTTAACCCTCTGCACCACCCCCATCCCCCCTCAAAACCGCTTGGCGGCGGCGGTGGGCTTGGCTAGAACGGGTGCTCTGACATGTTGCAAGGATCCCTGTTTTGGACGCCACAGCCGCCCGTATTTCCCGCCAGATTGCCAGTGAAATTGCCGCCAGCCCTACACAGGTAGAGGCGGCGATTGGGTTGCTTGATGGCGGCGCCACCGTGCCGTTCGTGGCGCGCTATCGCAAAGAGGCGACAGGGGGGTTGGATGACGGGCAGCTGCGCAGCTTGGCCGACCGGCTGGCCTATCTGCGCGAGCTAGAGGCGCGGCGCGGGGTGATCTTGGCCTCGATCCGCGACCAGGGCAAGCTTAGCGATGATCTGGCGCGCGCCATTCACGGCGTCGAAAGCAAGGCTGCGCTGGAAGATATTTACCTGCCCTTCAAGCCAAAGCGCCGCACCAAAGCGATGATTGCGCGCGAAAACGGGCTAGAGCCATTGCTGCGCGCCATTCAAGCGCAGCGCGCCATGGCGCCAGATGCCTTGGCGCAGGCCTATGTGGGGGCAACCGTCGAAACGCCCAAAGCCGCGTTAGAAGGCGCGCGCGATATCTTGGCCGAAGAATTGGCCGAAAACGCCAGCCTGCTGGGGCGGCTGCGGCAATTCATGAAAGACGAGGCCGTTCTAAGCGCCAAGGTTTTGCCTGGCAAGCAAGAGGCGGGCGCCAAGTTTTCAGATTATTTCGACCATAGCGAGGCCTGGGCCAGCATCCCCTCGCACCGGGCCTTGGCCTTGTTGCGGGCCTCGAAGGAAGAGGTGCTGGCCGTCGATATCGCCCCCCCCGGTGACGAGGGGCTGGCGCGCGCACAGGCCATTGTGGCGGCCGCTGTGGGCGAGATGTCGGGCGCGCCTTTGGGGCAGGGCCCGGGCGATGCATGGCTGCGCGATGTCGCTGGCTGGACATGGCGGGTCAAGCTAAGTTTGTCGATGTATGTTGATTTGCTGGGCGATATGCGCAAGCGGGCCCACGATGATGCAATTGCCGTTTTTGCCCGCAATTTGAAAGACCTGCTATTGGCCGCGCCGGCGGGGGCCAATAGCAGGTCTTTCAAATTGCGGGCAAAAACGGCAATTGCATCATCGTGGGCCCGC
>RFQY01000397.1 GCA_009924775.1 Paracoccaceae bacterium
TAAACACTACTCCTGAGTTAGAGGGATTCTATATAAAAATAAAGGTAGATACTCCTTATGAATTCTCTATTGGAAGTCAGTTGAGTTATGAATATGACCAACCTTCTGTGACGTATGGAACTGCAAAGACATATAATGGATATATTGGATGGAGTGGATCAGAAGGAGGATATGGTATTCCATATGTAGACAACCCAATACATTATGGAATTGGTGATCCAAATGCAATGTACTTATCATCAACTGGAGGTCTTGGAGCTAATACTTATGAAGGGTTCTCTAGTGGGTCCGATGACTACAGATATTATATAGAGATTGTTAGTCAATCTGAATTTAGATATACACTAGACAAGACACTGTCTTCATCTTGGGTCTATGCGCCAATAACTCCTGGTCAGATACCTATACAATATTATGGAGATACGCTATTTCATATATCATTCAATACATCATCAACACTTGAGGTAGGAGATAGATGGGTTGTGAATTTAAGGGGTCAAGGATCTCCTGATAATTTAAACTATTATGGAGGATATGGGTTGATGCAATGGCTTCAAGCAGGGGCTGTTGTAACTGCTGGGTTATATCAAAACAATAATTATTATGATTATTTGGCGCAAGATGATATTGCTATACAGGCTGGAGCTACAATAACATTACAATGCATTCAAGATGTAGAAGGATCTCCATATACAGCAGTTCAGACTTTTACATCTGATGCTACGTATGTAAATATAGAGGAGTGGTTCAATGAGTCTGGAGCTTGGCAACAATTTATAGCATACGATACCAATGGGGTAAATGTAGGTGCACAGTCTGTAAATTTTAGGAGAGGATTGGTACTAAATCAGACAACAGCTGCTGGAACATCTGTTCAAGTATGGCAAGATTATAACCTTGCCCAGACTGAGAATGGCAACTTTTTAGGATACCCTGTTCATATGATAATAATGGGTTATGGAGATCAAAATGGACAAACTGAACTAAATGGAGTCCAATATAAAATACAGATATTCCAAACAGATGAGCAGGTGTCATTTGAGACTGAGGCATTGGATAATGAGGCTGATATATATCATGAGCTTGAGACGTATCCAGTAGAAAATGGTCTTCATAAGGTTCTTTGGGATTATGACGATTATGGTTTTACAGGAGACTCTAATGTTACAAGACTTACTCAGCTTGACAACAGAAGACCTCATTACTTCAGTGTAGGCGATTCTATATATGTAGATCATGATGGAGGGTCAGTTGCAGACGGAGAGTATACTATAGTTGATATAGAAAACAGATACTCGGTTATAATTGATCTTCCATTCCCTGGAGCTGGTCCAGCTGAATCAGGAACT
>RFQY01000398.1 GCA_009924775.1 Paracoccaceae bacterium
GGCGTGCCGCTGCGCAACTGGACGCGGCTGTTTGGCAATTTGGAAGGCTGGGTGCAGGCAGGGCAGGCGCAACGTTGGCGCATGCGCTCGGTGCTGCCGTCGATTTCGGCGTCGTGCTATGCCTCTATTCACACAGGCGTCAGCCCGCAGGTGCATGGCTGCACCGGCAATGGCAACGTGTTTCGCCTGTCGCAGCCCGATATCTTTTCGTGTGTGCGTCAGGCAGGCGGTGTGACGGGGGCTGTGGCCCATTCGTTTTGGTCGGAATTTTTCAACCGCCATCCCTTTGATTACGTGCGCGACATCGAATATGACGAGCCTGACAGCCCAACAATCAACCATGGCCGCTTTCACACCATGACGGGCTATGGTCAGGCCAACCAGATGACACCGTCGGATGTTGATTTGTTTGGCACCCTGTCCAACCTTAGCCAGCGCTTTGGCCTGAATTACGGCATGTTGCACACCTGCACGCTGGATAGCATGGGCCACAGGTTTTATCATGAAAGCGCGGAAATGGACCATGCTTGCATGCTGATGGATGAAATGCTGGCGCCCTTTATCCCGCGCTGGCAGCAGATGGGCTACGAGGTGATCGTAACTGCCGATCATGGCCAAGACGCGCGCGGCCACCACGGTGGCTGCGATCCGTTGCAGCAAGATTTTGCGCTGTATTATTTTGGTCCGGCCACCGGCCCCGACAGCGACGTGGTGCTGGACCAGTTGCAGTTGGCCCCCACCATTCTGTCCCGCCTTGGGGTGACCCCGCCAGACACGATGAAAGCCCCAGTTTTCCTGCATGATCCGGCGGGTAGGGCGCCTGCTTAAATTCTTCTGGCGCCAAAAATCTCTTTCGTATAGTATGGCCCTATTAAAAAGTAGGTTCAGGGCAAACCTGAACGTCGAGGTTAGAGCGGTGGTGTTATGCAGGCGATTAATTTCGTCGTCCGTACAGGTGCGGGCGCGGTTGAGCGTGGTCAGGTTGCAGTAGATGCAATCGTTACCAAAGTGGCGGTTCCCCAGGGCAGCGAAATATCGCTTAACCTGCGCCAGATAGATATCCAGTCCTATGCCCGGGTGGGTGACAGCCTAGAAGTGCTGCTGGTCGATGGCCGTGTGGTGCTGCTTGAACAGTATTACGCGGGCGCGCAGCCTGCGGCGCGCTTGTTCATCAGCGCCGATGGCTTCTTGAACGAGGTGGTCTTGGTTGATGCTGGCGCCGATACATTGATGGCGCAATATGGCCCCACCGAACAATGGGGCAAGTGGAGCCCATCAGACGCCTTGATTTTTGCCCAAGACAGCCCCGTTGTGATCGCGCCTTATGGCGAAAACGAAAACGAGGTCAG
>RFQY01000399.1 GCA_009924775.1 Paracoccaceae bacterium
CCAGGGTCTACAACGGCCAGGCCCCCAGCCCGGCGGTGATCCGTGCAGCGCGTGATGCGGGGTACGGCAGCAATGTGGGCCAGTGGTTGCTGCGAGAGGCCGGCAACTACGAGGCCTACGACCTGGATCCACGGGTGAGGCAGAAATTGCTGCGCAGCAGCAACGATGCCGCTGGAGTTGCTGGCGCCACTCAGGTAGCCGCTGCGCCCCCCTCTGCGGTTCAGCAGTTTGGCAGCTGGTGGCTAAACGTCTTGACCGGCGCGAGCCCCTCCTACGCCGGCACTCGTTCGTCCATGCAGGGAGGCGGCCGGAATGGCGCAGGCCCTTTTTCGGATAGCCCGATGGCGAGCATCGGCAGCATCAACATGACAAGATTGCGCACTGCGATTGTTGGCAAGGAAAGCGGCGGCAGTTTCTCCGCCGTCAATCCCGATTCCGGCGCACTTGGCTATGGCCAAGTGATGCCACGCAACGTTGGCCCCTGGACCCAGGAGCACTACGGGCGCCGTCTGACGCCTGAGCAGTTCCTGGCCAGCCGAGAGGCGCAGCTGGCAGTTGTGAATGGTCAGCTGGCCAAGATCGTGCGCCAGCAACAGGCCGCCGGCTATAGCGGCGACATTGCAATCCGCCGCGCCGCCGCTATCTGGTACAGCGGCAACGGCAGCCTATTCGACGATAACAGTCCGCAGTATTACAAGGGTCGACGATACCCGTCGATCCGCGAATACACGCTCGACATTCTCAACAGCTACAAGCGAGGAGGCTGACCCAGTGCCACAAACCCACAAGATCGTGAACGGCAAGCTGGTGCTGGTCGGCGCCCAGCGCAGCAGTGATCTGGTGCCGCGTGCGCAACCGCCAGCGCAACGCCCCGCTCGTCCGCCGCAGCCGAAGCCGCAGCCGAAGCCGTGGTGGGCGCAGCTTGCCAACCATGTGATGTACGAACTGCGCGGGCGTCCCGCCACTGCGCCATTTCCGCAGCCACCCGTGACTGTCACGCCGCCAGCCAGGCCAGGCGCCCGCCCCCAGGTGCGCGTGAACCTGCCTGTGGCGGCAGCGCAAACCCTCATGGCCCCAGTGCTGTATGGGGGCCAGCGACAGCTTGCGATCGGTGCCGTTGGCGCTGCCGATAACGTCCTCAAGGCCGGCTATTCCTGGCTCCAGAGGGCGCAAGGGAAGCCCAGCGCGGATCCATCCTCTGGATGGTTTGGATCGGCCCTTGATGGGTACGTCAACTTTGCCTATCAGGCCCTTGGCGCCACCCCGCCGTCGCGGATGACGCAGGCCGAAATCCAGGGCGACCAGAACCTTCGCTCCGGCGTTC
>RFQY01000400.1 GCA_009924775.1 Paracoccaceae bacterium
CATGACGAGCTGCGCATCAGCCACGAGCAAAACGTGATCCTGCCCCATATTCCCCGCGCAGCGCTGCCTGATCTCTATCAGCGGCTGAAGGCTGTGGGTTTGGCCACGGCCAATATCGGGAAGATCTCGGATATTATCGCCTGCCCTGGCATGGATTACTGCGCCTTGGCCACGGCGCGCTCTATTCCTATTGCGCAGGAAATCGCCACGCATTTTCGCGATATCGGCCTAGAGGAGGAAATTGGCGCGCTGAAAATCAAAATCTCAGGCTGCATCAATGCCTGCGGGCATCACCATGTGGGCCATATCGGGATTTTGGGCTTGGATCGTGCGGGGGTCGAGAATTACCAAATCACCCTTGGGGGCGATCACACCGAGGCGGCCGCAATCGGCGAGCGCGCAGGCCCCGGCTTTTCTGCCGATGCGCTAATCCCTGCGCTTGAGCGTCTATTGCGCGCCTATTTGACCTTGCGCGATGGGGGGGATGAGCCCTTCATCACGACCTATCGCCGCGTAGGGCTAGACCCCTTTAAGGCTGCGCTTTACCCGCAGGAGGGCGCGCAAGATGTTGCAGCCTAACCCCTTTGGCACAGTTGCCGAACGGGTGGCTGTGCTGAACCGCCGCTATGACAAACATGGTGCCACAGCCGTGCTTGAGCATGCGTTGCGGGATGCAGATTGCGGGCGCGTGGCCTTGGTGTCCTCCTTTGGGGCGGAGTCTGTGGTGTTGTTGCACATGGTGTCAGTGATTGATCGCACGACACCCGTTTTGTTCATCGACACCGAAATGCTGTTTCCCGAAACCTTAACCTATCAAAACGAATTGGCAGATCATCTGGGCCTTGGGGATGTGCGCCGCATTCACGCCAGCCGCACGATGATTTCGGCCAGCGACCCGCAGGGCGATTTGCATAAAATCAACCCAGATGCCTGCTGCGCCAAGCGCAAGACCGAACCGCTTGAACACGCCTTGGCCCCGTTTGACGCGTGGATCACGGGGCGCAAACGCTTTCAGGCGCAAAGCCGCGCTGCGTTGGACTTCTTCGAGAATGAGGACGAGATCAGGATCAAAATCAACCCACTGGCCCATTGGGCGCGTGAGGATGTGCAGGACTATATCACCAATAACCGCCTGCCCCGTCATCCGCTTGTGGCGCGGGGCTATCCGTCTATTGGCTGCGCCCCCTGCACGAGCCCCGTTGCCGCAGGCGAAGACCCGCGCGCGGGCCGTTGGCGCGGGCAGGACAAAGAGGAATGCGGCATCCATTTCGTGGATGGCAAAATCATCCGCCGCAATGTGGCGTGAAAGGATATATCATGAA
>RFQY01000005.1 GCA_009924775.1 Paracoccaceae bacterium
CGCGCGCCCGAAGACTGGCCGCGCGCGCCCGATGGCAGCTTGGCCATGAACAACCAACGCCTAGATGTGGCCGCCTTGCTGGCCGAGGCATAACACCCAGATCGCGGCTGGCCATTTGTGCGAAATTTGGGCATAGGGGCGGGGAAGGCATCGCGCCGCCCATCCTTGCCCCATTGCCGCAGAAAAGGCCGTTTCATGACCCAAATCATTACCGCCCTCGCTGATGTCTCTAGCCGCTATCAAGCGCTTTTTGTCGATCTGTGGGGCTGTGTGCACGACGGCGTGCGCGCCATTCCTTCGGCGGTCGCGGCCCTGCAGGCCTATCGCCAGCAGGGCGGTATCGTGGTGCTGGTCACCAACAGCCCCAAACCGCGCGCAGGCGTGGCCGCGCAGCTGCAGCTGTTTGGTGTGCCCGATGACGCATGGGACACGATTGCCACATCGGGCGACAGCGCGCGCGCGGCCATGTTCAGCGGGGTCGCGGGCGAGAACGTGTATTTCATGGGCGAATGGGAGCGCGACGCAGAATTTTTCCAGCCGCTTTCGATTATTGACAGCCCCACCCAGATCACGCGGGTGCCGCTGGATCAGGCCCAAGGGATCGTGTGCTGTGGCCCGTTTGACCCAATGGCAGACCCGGCCGTGAACCGCCCCGATTTTCTGCTGGCCAAACAGCGGGGGCTAAAACTGCTGTGCGCCAATCCCGATATCGTGGTTGATCGCGGCGAAACCCGCGAATGGTGCGCCGGCGCCTTGGCCCGGCTTTACACCGAGATGGGCGGCGAAAGCCTGTATTTCGGCAAGCCCCACCCGCCAATCTATGATCTGGCCCGCCGCCGCCTGGCCGAGCTGAACAGCACCATCACCGACACGGCGATTTTGGCCATTGGCGATGGAATCGCCACCGATGTGGCCGGTGCCATGGGCGAGGATATCGATTCTCTTTTCATCAGCGGCGGTCTGGCCCGCGCCGAAACCAAAACGTCGCACCAACCCGACCCAGAGGCGCTGAACAGCTATATTTCGCTGCACAAGGCCAACCCAACCTATACAATCGGGCAGCTGCGGTAACAGTTTTGTCTTGATTTTCTGCGCCTGCAAAGTAATAAAGTTGCCAGCATAGGGGCAATAGCGCCCGAAAATTACCAGCGCCCAGACGGAGGGTGAGATGTTGGACAACCTGCCGCGCGGAACAATCACGATCGAGGAAATCGAAATGGGCATGGTGCGCCATCTGCGCAAAACCGTGACCGATGAAGATATCGAAATGTTCGCCCAAGTCTCGACCGATCGTAACCCGGTGCATCTGGATGACGACTACGCCCGCGATACCATTTTCGAGGGCCGCATTGCCCATGGAATGCTTACCGCCGGCCTGATTTCCGCCGTCATCGGCGAACAGCTGCCCGGCCATGGCACGGTATATCTGGGTCAAAGCCTAAAGTTTCTGGCCCCCGTGCGCCCCGGCGATACGGTGGTTGCCGAGGTCGAGGTGATTGGCATCGAACATGCCAAGCGCCGCGTGCAGCTGTCGACGCGCTGCATGGTGAATGGCAAAAAGGTGTTGGTGGGCGAAGCCACTGTTCTGGCCCCCTCGGGCAAGTTCGACTAAACCCGCTAGACGCAGACAATCACCGCCGATATCCTGCGCTGCAGGTGGTTTTGGTGTGGTTTGATGCAACCGTTTTTCCGGAACAAAAATGCGCCCACGCAGCGCGCCCTGCGCCCAACACGCCGCGCGGTGGTGGCGGGCTTGGCGGCCTTGGCAATGCCCGCGCCGCCACTCTACGCCGCAGCACGCCATGTGGTGGTGCTGGGGGCTGGGCTGGCCGGTTTGGGCGCCGCACGCCAATTGGCAGACGCTGGCCTGCAGGTCAGCGTGATCGAGGCACGCAACCGCATTGGCGGGCGCATTCACACCGCGCGCAACTGGCCCGGCATGCCCATGGATCTGGGGGCAAGCTGGATCCATGGCACACAGGGCAACCCGCTGACCGCGCTGGCCAAAACCGCAGGCGCCCAGCTGCACGCCACCAGCTATGACGCGGGCCTGATGCTGGATGGCACGGGCCAAGAGATTGACCCAGACCTGCGTGCCGCCGAAGCGTTGATTGCCAAAGCCCTGCGCCAAGCTGAAAATGCCAGCCGCGATATCTCGGTTTTGGCAGCCCTGCAGGCCCTGCCCGGCTGGCACCGCGCGCCCCCCGCCACGCAGCGCTTGGCGCAGCATCTGCTGAACGCCACATTAGAACAGGAATATGGCGCGCCATTGGCCCAGCTTTCGGCGTGGTATGGCCAAGAGGCCGACGAATTTGACGGGCCAGACATGCTGTTCCCGGGCGGGTTTGACCAGCTATTGGCGCCATTGGCCAAGGGGCTGCGCATTCACTTGGGCCAAACCGTGCGCGCCATAGCACCGGGGCGGGTTACGTTGGAAAGCGGCCAAACCATAAAGGCAGATCAGATCCTGTGCACGCTGCCCTTAGGCGTGCTGCAATCGGGGCGCATTGCCTTTGGCGCACCGCTATCGGCCCGCCGCCAAGCCGCGATTGACGGGCTGCAAATGGGGCTGTTGAACAAATGCTGGCTGCGCTTTGATCGGGTTGCTTGGCCAGAGGACGTAGATTGGATCGAATGGCTGGGGCCAACCCCGGGGGCATGGGCGCAGTGGGTGTCGCTGGCGCGCGCCGCCAAATGGCCGGTGCTTTTGGGCTTTCACGCAGCCGGGCGCGCCCGTGCCTTGGAAGATCTTGATGACACAGCCACAGTGGCCGAAGCCACCCATGCCCTGCGCCAAATGTTCGGCAGCGCCTTTCCGGCGCCAGTGGCGGCCCAAATCACCCGCTGGGGGCGCGACCCGTTTGCTATGGGCAGCTACAGTTTCAACGCGGTCGGCACCTCGGGGCGCAGCCGCGCGGCGCTGTTTGGGCCCGAATGGGACGGCCAGCTGTGGTTCGCAGGCGAGGCCAGCGCACCCAAATATTTCGGCACCGCCCATGGGGCGTTCCTGTCAGGGCGACAGGCGGCAGCCGGGCTGGCGGGCAAATAACGCTGCGCGCACCATCTTGCGCCGCCCTTTGACACCCGCTAACCCTGCGGCATGCGTATTGTCCGCGATTATAGTTTCGTTGCGCCCGAAGACAGGGGCGCGAGTGCCGCCATCGGCAATTTCGATGGCGTGCACCTTGGCCATCAATCGGTGATCGATATGGCGCGCACCCAAGCGCAGGCCATGGGGGCCCCCTTGGGGCTGGTCACATTCGAGCCGCACCCACGCCAGTATTTTGCCCCCGATGCCCCCGCGTTCCGCCTGATGGGCCGCGAAGCGCGCGCCAACCGCTTGGCCAAGCTGGGGGTTGCCCGGCTTTATGAGCTGAATTTCAACGCCGCTTTGGCAGGGCTTAGCCCCCGCGATTTTGCCAAAGACGTGATTGCCGATGGCTTGGGGTTGAAACACGTGGTTGTGGGGGCTGATTTCTGCTTTGGCAAAGGGCGCAGCGGCACGGCCCAAGATTTGCAGGCCTTTGGCGCTGAAATGGGCTTTGGTGTCAGCATTGCAACCTTGCTTGCGGGCAGCGCGGGCGAGGTCTCATCAACCGCGATCCGCACCGCATTGGCCGAGGGCAGGCCGCGCGATGCGGCGGCGATGTTGGGCCATTGGCACCGTATCGAGGGTGAAATCATCGGCGGCGAACAGCGCGGGCGGCAGCTGGGCTATCCCACGGCGAATATGTCAATCGACGGGCTGCACCCGCCCCGTTTTGGCGTTTACGCGGTGTTGATCGATATTCTCAATGGCCCCCATGCGGGGCAATACCATGGCGCGGCCTCTATCGGGGTGCGGCCCATGTTCAATGGCGAACAGCCCAATCTGGAAACGTTTATCTTCGATTTTTCAGGCGATCTTTACGGCGCCGATGCCTCGGTGGCATTGATCGAGTATTTGCGCCCCGAAGCGCGGTTTGATGGCCTGCCTGCGCTGATTGCCCAGATGGATGCAGATTGCGCCAAGGCCCGCAGCATTTTGGCCGCGCTATGAGCCACAAGCTGCGCCCGCGTTTTTGGGAAACCGTACCGCTGGCCAAAATGACCCGCGCCGAATGGGAGGCGCTGTGCGACGGCTGCGGCAAATGCTGCATGAACAAGCTGGAAGATGAAGACACCGGCGAAGTGGTGCTGACAAATGTGGCCTGCCGCCTGTTTGACGATGCCACCTGCCAATGCAGCCAATACGCAATTCGCCACCAATTCGTGCCAGAATGCATCGTGCTGAAACCACAGACGATGGATAAAAACCTGTATTGGATGCCTGAAACCTGCGCGTATAAACTGCTGTGGCAGGGCAAGCCGCTTTATGCGTGGCATCCGTTATTGTCGGGCACCCCCGACAGCGTGCATGCCGCCAATGTCTCGATGCAGGGGCGCACGGTGCCCGAATTTGAAATCGACGAAGACGACTGGGAAGACCACATCATAGAGGAGCCTGTTTGATGTTTTTCGCCTCTGACAATGCCGGGCCTGCGCATCCTGCTGTGATGCAAGCGCTGATAGATGCGAATGCAGGCTTTGCCATGCCCTATGGCAAAGATGAAATCATGGCCCAGCTTACCCAAACCCTGCGCGATATTTTCGAGGCGCCAGAGGCGGCCATTTATCTGGTGGCCACGGGCACAGCCGCCAATTCGCTGGCTTTGGCCACCCTGTGCCAGCCGTTCCAAACGATCATGTGTTCGCCCGTGGCCCATATCCACGAGGATGAATGCAATGCCCCAGAATTTTACAGCAGCGGCGCCAAGCTCACCTTGGTGGGCACGGGCGATAAAATAAGCGCCGAGGCGCTGCGCCGCGCCTATCTGGCCGAAGAAACACGCGGTGTGCACGGGCCACAGCGCGGGCCTGTGTCGATCACCCAAGTCACCGAACGCGGCCAAATCTACAGCTTGCAGGAACTGGCCGACCTGACCGCAGTGGCGCGGGAATTTGGCCAAAAGGCCCATTTGGACGGGGCGCGTTTTGCCAATGCGCTGGTGGCCTTGGGCTGCAGCCCGGCCGATATGACATGGCGCGCAGGCATTGACGTGGTCAGCTTTGGGGGCACGAAAAATGGCTGCCCGGGCGTTGAGGCGGTGATTTTCTTCAACCCCGAAAAAGCATGGGAGTTTGAGCTGCGCCGCAAACGCGGGGCGCATTTGTTTTCCAAACATCGCTATCTGTCAGCGCAGATGGCGGCCTATCTGGCCGATGATCTGTGGCTAAACAGCGCGCGCAAGGCCAATGCCAATTGCGCACGCCTGCTGCAGGGTTTGAAAACCGTGCCGGGCTTTCACGCCACCCCCGAGCCGCAGGCGAATATGATTTTCGCCCATATGCCGCGCGCCGCACACAAACGCCTGCACGACGCGGGCGCGGTCTATTACCTGCTAGAGGGCGATTGCCACAGCGGCCCGGCAGATACGCCCCTGCCCTGCCGCTTGGTCTGCGACTGGTCGATCAGCCCCGAACAGATCGACCAATTTATCGCCATCGCCAAGGGCTAGGCCCGGACAGCGGCGGGAACTTGGCCCAGAAACGCGCGCACATGGGCGGCCACTTGGGCAGGGTGGGTTATCGGCGACATATGGCCCGCTTGTTCCACAATGGCGCGCTGGGTATTGGCAAGCCGCCGTTCTAGCGCGTCGTTGATGCGCGGGTTGTAATGCAGGGTTTGCGCCCCTTCCATCAACAGGCATGGCGCTGTGATGCGCGCCAACCGCCCCGGCGCCAGCAGCCCGGCTTGGTCTTGGTAGATTTGCGGATCGCTGGCCGCCACCAGATGAATACGCGCCACCATCGCCGCGCGCTGGCCTTCGGGAATAGCCCCCCAAGGCCGGCCATCACCGCAAAAATCGCTAAAAATGCGGGTGGCGGTTTCATGATCGCCCGCCTGCAGCGCCGCGTAAAAAGGTGCCAAATCTTGGGTGTTTTGGCGCTGCAATTCGGGGTTGTCTTGCAAAGCTGCGGCAAAAAACACCGGCTCGATCATCACCAAACTGCGCACCAAATCAGGGCGGGCATCGGCCACGCGCAGCGCCACCGTGCCGCCAAAACTGTGCCCAATCAGGTCCACCGGCCCCTCGGCCCCGATCATGCCGATGGCCTGCAGCATGGCTTGGGTTTGCAAATCTGTCTCGGGGTTCCAATCGGCGCTTTTGCCGTGGCCGGGCATGTCATAGGCCAGCATATCAAGCATATCACCCAGTTCGGCGGCAAAGCCCCCCCACGCCCCTGCATGGCCCAGCGAGCAATGAATCAGTACGGCCTTGCGCGCCCCCTGCCCCATGCGCAACCAATGGGTGGGCATGGCACCGCGCATATCAACGGGCATTTACAAATTCCCTGCCAGATGGGCGGCCAGATCATCCAACCGGTCTTGGCCCCAAAACATCTGGCCGCTATCGACAATATAGAAGGGCGCACCAAACACCCCGCGGCTGACCGCCTCTTCCAAGTTGGCGGCATAGGTTTCTGCCCCGGCCAACAGGCCTTTGTCTGCCAAATCTGGGGCAAACCCCGCCGCCGACAGACAATCGCGTATCACCCCATCGTCGGAGATGTCACGCTCCTCCTGCCACGTGGCGCGCAACAGCGCATGCACCAAGGCCCCCATATCGCCGCCCCCCGCTGCCTGTGCCGCGATAATCGCATAGGACGAGGGCGCCGGGTTCACCGGCCAAAACGCGGGCTTCATATTCAGCGCCATCCCCAGTTTACGGGCTTGGCGGGGCAGCTCTTGCGCGCGGTAGGCCAGCCGTGCGGGGTGCCTGTCTGCGGGCTTTTGCCCGCCAGTCCGCGGGAAGGCCTGCAGCAAATCAAAGGGCTTATACGCTATGGTTGCGCCATGCTGGGCGGCAATCGCCTCTAGGCGGTTGCCTGCCAAATAGACATAGGGGGAAAGGGTGGAAAAATAGTAGTCTATATGGGCCATTTGCGCAGCTTCCGTATTGGAGTGGTTTGCCCGAAGGTATTGTAGTGGTAGGCAGTGTCAACGTTACGAATCTGTTGCATTCCAAATCTGCTGCCGGGGACCACAGCAATGCCGAACTTCACCGAACCCAAACTTATCTCGGGTAATGCCAACCTGCCTTTGGCAAAATCCATAGCGCGGCGCATGTCGATGCACCGCGGCACCTCGCAGCATTTGGTAGATGCCCGGGTCGAGCGGTTTAACGACCAAGAGATTTTTGTCGAAGTGTATGAAAACGTGCGTGGCGAGGATATGTTCATCATCCAGCCCACATCGAACCCTGCCAATGACAATTTGATGGAACTGCTGATCATCACAGACGCACTGCGCCGGTCTTCGGCGGCGCGGATCACCGCGGTTGTGCCCTATTTCGGCTACGCCCGCCAAGATCGCCGTTCGAAAGCACGCACGCCGATCAGCGCAAAACTGGTGGCCAATATGATGGTCGAGGCGGGGATCGAGCGGGTTTTGACGCTGGATTTGCACGCCGCGCAAATTCAGGGCTTTTTCGATATTCCCGTGGATAACCTTTATGCCAGCCCGATTTTTGCGCTGGATATCCAAGATCAATTCGAAGGCCGCATGGACAACCTGATGGTGGTATCGCCCGATGTCGGCGGTGTGGCGCGCGCCCGCGAATTGGCCAAGCGGATCAATGCACCGCTATCGATTGTGGACAAACGCCGCGAAAAGCCCGGCGAAGTGGCCGAGATGACCGTGATTGGCAGTGTCGAAGGTAAAACCTGTATCATTGTCGACGATATGTGCGACACCGCTGGCACCCTGTGCAAAGCCGCCGAAGTGTTGATGGAACATGGCGCGGTCGAGGTGCATGCCTATATCAGCCACGGCGTGATGTCTGGCCCAGCGGTCGAGCGGGTGACAAAATCGGTTATGAAATCGCTGGTGATTACCGATTCGATCGCCCCCACCGACGCCGTGAAAAACGCCCCCAATATTCGCATTCTGCCAACTGCGCCGATTTTTGCGCAGGCGATTTTGAACATTTGGAACGGCACAAGCGTGTCGTCTTTGTTCGAAACCGAAAGCCTGGACCCAATTTACGAAGGCATTTTCAAGGTATAATCACAGCCTGCGTGGCCGCCCCCGTGGTGGCCGCGCGCCGCAGGCCCAGGGGCCTGTTTAGAGGACATCCCAATCATCGTCATTGGGCAGCGCACCAATCGCCATCCATGCGATGCGCACCCGCGCCACGCGCGTATCCCCCCATGTGCGAAACACCACGGTAAATCCGGTGGTGGTAATGCCCTCGGCGCTGATATCGGCGCGCATGTTGGTGGCTTTGTCGATATCCCACATAGACAGGTTGCAATGCACCACAGGCGGCGTTTTGAAGGGGCTATCGAATTCGATGGTCTTGTTGCGCATGCGCGGGCCAGAGCCTGACCACATTTCGCCATCATGTTCGAAGTCAGAAAATAAAATCGTGTCGCCTTGGGCAACCCCGATTGTATGGCTGTCAATTCGCCGCATCACTTATGAACCTGCAACATTTCGCCCATAATGCGGGCAGAGGTCTTGCTTGCGCAAGAAAAAAGGCCCCGTTTTACGGGGGCCTTTTCGAAACAGTGTGTCAAGTTTTACAGGTTGGGCGGGGTCAGGCCAATGTGGCCCCCGATGGCAACCATATCTGCCAACAGCTTGGCCGCGTCGTCGACAGCATCGCCAGCATTCGCCGCATGGGCCTGCTGGTGGGCTGCGTGGGCGCTGCGTACCATGTCGTGATACACCTCTTCGGTGATCTCAGCGGCATTCACGGCACGCTCGGCCAGCACGGTGGTTCCCTCGGCGCCGATCTGGGCAAATCCGCCCGTCACCACGTATTTGGTTTCCCCCTGCGGGCCCGAGACCGTCAGCAGACCAGGACGCAGCGTGGTGATCAGCGGGGCATGGTTAGCCATTGCTGTCATATCACCATCCGCACCCGGGATCTGAACCTGCGTCACCTCAAGCGAAGCAAGGCTCCGCTCGGGGCTGACTAGGTCGAATTGCATCAAATCTGCCATGTTTGGCCCTCCTTAGGCCGCGTCGGCAGCCATCTTCTCGGCTTTTGCGATCACTTCATTGATGCCGCCAACCATGTAGAAGGCGCCTTCAGGCAGGTGATCGTATTCGCCGGCGACAACCGCCTTGAACGACGAGATCGTATCTTCCAGCGGAACCTGCACACCGTCCGAGCCGGTGAACACTTTTGCCACGTCGAAGGGCTGCGACAAGAAACGCTGAATTTTACGAGCGCGGGTCACCGTCAGTTTGTCTTCTTCCGACAGTTCGTCCATGCCAAGGATCGCGATGATATCTTGCAGCGACTTGTAGCGCTGCAAAATGCCCTGAACGTCGCGTGCCACTTGGTAGTGCTCTTCGCCAACGATCGACGGGTCCAACAGACGCGAGGTGGAATCCAGCGGGTCCACAGCGGGGTAGATGCCCAATTCCGAAATCGCGCGGCTAAGAACCGTGGTCGCGTCAAGGTGCGCAAAGGTGGTTGCGGGCGCCGGGTCGGTCAAGTCATCCGCAGGCACGTACACGGCCTGAATCGAGGTGATCGAACCATTCTTGGTCGAGGTGATGCGTTCCTGCATCGCGCCCATGTCGGTGGCCAGCGTTGGCTGGTAGCCCACAGCCGAAGGAATACGGCCCAACAGCGCCGACACCTCGGAACCCGCCTGCGTAAAGCGGAAGATGTTGTCGACGAAGAACAACACGTCGGTCCCCGACTGGTCGCGGAACTGTTCGGCCAGCGTCAGGCCGGTCAGCGCCACACGGGCACGTGCCCCCGGAGGTTCGTTCATCTGGCCATAGACCAGTGCCACTTGGCTTTCTTCCAGGTTGTCGGGCTTGATCACGTTGGATTCGATCATTTCGTGATACAGGTCGTTGCCTTCGCGGGTACGTTCGCCCACGCCAGCAAACACCGAGAAACCCGAGTGCACTTTGGCGATGTTGTTGATCAGTTCCATGATCAAAACGGTTTTACCCACGCCGGCGCCGCCGAACAGGCCAATTTTACCGCCCTTAGCGTAGGGTGCCAGCAGGTCGATCACCTTGATGCCGGTGACCAGCACTTCGGATTCGGTCGACTGGTCGATGAATTCTGGTGCGGGCTGGTGGATCGCGCGGCGCTCGGTCACGTTCAGCGGTGCGCCTTCGTCAACCGGTTCACCCACGACGTTCAGGATGCGGCCCAGTGTGGCGTTACCAACCGGCACCGAGATCGGGCCATCGGTATCGGTCACAACTTGACCACGCACCAAACCTTCGGTTGCGTCCATTGCGATTGTGCGCACGGTGTTTTCGCCCAAGTGCTGAGCAACTTCCAGCACCAGACGCTTGCCGTTGTTGTCGGTCTCAAGCGCGTTCAGGATCTCCGGCAGGTGATCGTCGAACTGCACGTCCACGACGGCGCCGATCACCTGGGTGATTTTGCCTTTTGCGTTTGCCATCTATTCGTCTCCGTCCTCTTAGAGCGCCTCGGCGCCCGAGATGATTTCAATAAGCTCGTTCGTGATCACTGCTTGACGCGAACGGTTGTATTGGATCGTCAGTTTGTCGATCATGTCGCCCGCATTGCGCGTTGCGTTGTCCATTGCGGACATGCGCGCGCCCTGCTCGGATGCTGCGTTTTCCAGCAGTGCCGAGAAGATCTGCGTTGCCACACCGCGCGGCAGAAGGTCGGCCAAGATGGCCTCTTCGTCCGGTTCATAGTCGAACAGTGTGGTGTCTGCAGCCGCTTCGCCCGTTTGGTCGAAAGCGGCAGGAATGATCTGCTGCGCGGTCGGGATCTGGCTGATCACCGACTGGAAGCGGTTGAAAAAGATCGTTGCCACGTCAAACTCGCCCGCGTCAAAGCGTGCCAGCACATCGCGCGCGATGTCTTGCGCGTTGGCGTAACCCAAGCGTTTCACTTCGCTCAGATCGACGTGACCAATGAACAGGTCT
Organism: Paracoccaceae bacterium; assembly: GCA_009924775.1. Taxonomy (GTDB): domain Bacteria; phylum Pseudomonadota; class Alphaproteobacteria; order Rhodobacterales; family Rhodobacteraceae; genus CAJXSO01. The sequence goes on from RFQY01000005.1 coordinate 10,964, forward strand.
GCGTAATCACGCTTCAGCTGCTCACGGCCCTTTTTACCGACGGTCAAGATTTTAACCGTCTTGCCAGCCGCCCGCAGTTCGGCCACGCGAACGCGCGCCAGCTTCACGATCGAACTGTTGAAACCGCCGCACAGGCCACGTTCCGACGTCATGACCACCAGCAGCTGCACTTGGTCGCTGCCCGTGCCCGACAACAAGCGCGGGGCGCTGTCCGAGCCGCCAACCGATGCAGCAAGCCCCGCCAGAACGGTGTTGAACCGTTCTGCATAGGGGCGCCCTGCCTCGGCTGCATCTTGTGCCCGCCGCAGTTTTGCGGCGGCCACCATCTGCATGGCCTTGGTGATCTTGCGGGTCGATTTGACCGACTCGATCCTGTTTTTTAGATCCTTGAGAGAAGGCATCCCATCTCTCCCTTATGCGAAGTCAGCTGCGAATTCGTCCAGCGCTGCTTTGATACGGTCCTCGGCGTCGCCCTTCACTTTGGGGTCTTCCGTTGTGATCCAATCCAGCAGGTCGGCATGCTTGCCGCGCAGATGCGCCAGCAGGCCTTGCTCCCAGCGGCTAACGTCGCGCAGGGCAACTTTGTCCAAGTAGCCTTTGGTGCCAGCATAGATCACGCATACGATTTCCGCGTTGGTCAGCGGTGCGTATTGCGGCTGTTTCATCAGCTCGGTCAGGCGCGAACCACGGTTCAGCAGCTGCTGGGTGGCGGCATCCAGATCCGAACCAAACTGCGCAAATGCAGCCATTTCACGGTACTGAGCCAGCGACAGTTTCACTGGGCCAGCAACCGATTTCATGGCGTTGGTCTGCGCCGACGACCCCACGCGCGACACCGACAAACCGGTGTTCACAGCGGGGCGGATCCCTTGGTAGAACAGTTCCGTTTCCAAGAAGATCTGGCCATCGGTGATCGAGATCACGTTGGTCGGAATAAAGGCCGACACGTCGCCGCCTTGGGTTTCGATCACCGGCAAAGCGGTCAGCGAGCCCGAGCCGTTGTCTTCGTTCAGCTTCGCCGAACGCTCCAGCAGGCGGGAGTGCAGGTAGAACACGTCACCAGGATAGGCTTCGCGGCCCGGCGGGCGGCGCAGCAACAGCGACATCTGGCGGTAGGAAACGGCTTGCTTGGACAAGTCATCATAAATGATCAGCGCGTGCTTGCCGTTGTCGCGGAAATATTCGGCCATGGCCGTTGCGGAATAGGGCGCCAAGAACTGCATCGGTGCCGGGTCGGATGCGGTTGCAGCCACAACCACGGTATACTCGATCGCGCCGCTTTCTTCCAACTTTTTCACCAGCTGGGCCACGGTCGAACGCTTTTGGCCGATCGCAACATAGATGCAATACAGTTTCTTGCTTTCGTCGTCGCCGGCCGCGTCGTTATACGACTTTTGGTTCAAAATCGCGTCCAGTGCGATCGCGGTTTTGCCGGTCTGGCGGTCGCCGATGATCAATTCGCGCTGGCCACGGCCAATCGGGATCATCGCGTCCACGGCTTTCAGGCCAGTGGCCATCGGCTCGTGCACCGATTTACGCGGGATAATGCCGGGCGCCTTTACGTCGGCCACGCGACGCTCGGTTGCGTTGATGGCGCCTTTGCCATCCAGCGGGTTGCCCAGACCATCGACAACGCGGCCCAGCAGCTCGGGGCCGGCGGGAACGTCCACGATCGACTTGGTGCGCTTTACCGTGTCGCCTTCTTTGATCTCGCGGTCGGAACCGAAGATCACAACACCCACGTTGTCCGACTCGAGGTTCAGGGCCATGCCCTGAATGCCGCCGGGGAATTCGACCATTTCACCGGCCTGAACATTGTCGAGGCCATACACACGGGCAATACCGTCGCCGACCGACAGCACCCGGCCGACCTCGGCCACTTCGGTTTCTTGCCCGAAGTTCTTGATCTGGTCCTTCAGGATCGCAGAAATCTCTGCCGCTTGGATACCCATTTATCCGACCTCTTTCATTGCATTCTGGAGGGAGTTCAGCTTCGAGGCGATCGAGGTGTCGATCATCTTCGAACCCATTTTGACGACAAGACCACCGATAAGTTTCTCATCGACGGTCGCGCTAATTTTCACCGATTTACCGACACTGGACGCCAGCGCTTTTGCCAGCTTGTCTGCCTGTGTCTTGGTCAACGCTTTGGCGCTGGTAACCTCGGCGGTGATTTCACCCTTGTCCTCGGCGATAGCAGCCCGCAGGGCCTGCACCAACTGGGGAAGGATGTACAAGCGGCGCTTGTTCGACATAAGCGCCAGAACATTCGACACGATGGTCGAAAGCCCCATTTTTTTGGCCAGCGCCGCGATGGCGCCTGCCTGTTCGTCGCGGCTGTAAACCGGCGAAGAGATCAGCGCGCGGAAATCTGCGCTGTCTGCCAATGCCGCTTCCAGCGCGTCAAGGTCGGTTTCAACCTTGGCGACAGCTTTGTCTTCTTTGGCCAACTCAAAAACGGCCTTGGCATAGCGTGCTGCAATGCCCATGGAAATCGAAGCTGGTTCGGACACGTCCACCCTTCCGATTGTCTGGCCCCGGTCGTTGGCCCAAGGGCCGCCGGGGGCGTTTGATCACCCTGAGTACGTCAAGGCATAGAAATTCGGCGTGGGTGTAGCAGAGCATTCCCCACCTAGCAACCTGCTAGAAAACTTTAGCATACAATAGAATACAACGTGTTTTCATATGCTTAGCCCAGGTGCGACCCTTTGCGCGCAAAAAGCTTAAAATTTTTTCTGACGAAAACACGCATATTTGCGATTCCTCGGCCCGCGCAGCGCCTAAAAGCCCGGCAAATCGTTAACGCTATCACAGATCGCGCAGCGAATTTCGCCCCGCAACAGGGCGCCCCAGCCCGTCTAATACCTGCAATGGCCGGCGCACCGCAGCCTTCAAGCCCCCACTGGGGGCATGCACGCGCTTTGAAACCTCCACCATCAAAACACCGCCCGCCATCACAACCGAAAGCCGCTGGCCGATCCCCTCCCACATCTGGCCGGTTTTCAGCCAAAACCGCTTGGTGCTGGGGGGCTGATACAGCAAGGCACGGTGGCGTTCGGGCATGAAATGATGGCGGCGCAATTGCGCCTCTAGCTGGCTTAGGGTGAAAGGCCGGCCAAAGCCAAACGGCGTTTTATCGCCCCGCGACCACAACCCGCCACGGTTTGGCACGATAAACAACGCCTTGCCGCCCGGCCCCAAGACGCGAAAACATTCCTCTAGCAAGGCCGAGGGCTGTTCGCTGGTTTCCAGCCCATGCATCACCACCAGCCGATCGACATGGCCGGTTTCCAGCGGCCACAGCGTTTCCTCGCATAAGACGCTGACATTGGCCATGCCCGCAGGCCACGGCATAACCCCCTGTGGCCCCGGCATCAGCGCCACCACGCGCCGCGCCTCGGCCAGGTAGGGGCGCAGCAAGGGCACGGCAAAACCATAGCCCACCAAGGTTTGGCCCTTGGCCTCGGGCCAGACTTGCAGCAGCGTATCGCGCACAATTTTTTGCACGGCCCGCCCCAGCGTGCTGCGATAATAAAAGTTGCGCAGATCTTGCACATCAAGATGCATTGCGGCTGGCCCGTGCTTGCGTCACTGTGGGCCGACCATAGCAGCCAAAGGACGAAATGCCATGCCCGTTGATATCGTCACCATTCCCTGCCTGTCAGATAATTACGCCTATCTGTTGAAAGGTCCCGATGGGGTTGTGTTGATAGATGCCCCCGAGGCGGCGCCGATCCAACAGGCGCTGGCGGTGCGGGGCTGGGGGCTGGATACAATCTTGATCACCCATCACCACCACGATCATGTGGGTGCCATCGCCGCGCTAAAGGCCGAATTTGGCGCCACCGTTATCGGCCCGCGGGCCGAGGCCGCCAAGATCGAGGGGCTAGATCAGCTGGTGGCCGGCGGCGATCAGGGGGGCAGCGGCGCCGGGGCATGGCAGGTGCTGGACGTGCCGGGCCATACCTTGGGCCATGTGGCCTTTCATTTCCCGGGCGCCCATGCCGTTTTTACCGCCGATAGCTTGATGGCACTGGGCTGTGGCCGCATCTTCGAAGGCACGCCACCGATGATGTATCAAAGCCTGTGCACCTTGGCCGGCTTGCCACCCGAAACCATGGTGTATTCGGGCCATGAATATACCCAAGCCAACGCCAGCTTTGCCGCCACGATCGACCCAGACAACCCCGCCTTGCAGGCCCGCATTGCCCGCATCACCGCCGCGCGGGCGCGCAATTTGCCAACCGTGCCATCGCTGCTGTCCGAGGAACTGGCCACAAACCCGTTTTTACGCGCCGACCAGCCCGATTTGCAGGCCACCCTCGGCATGGCCGGTACGCCGGCTGCAGATGTCTTTGCCCATGTGCGTGCCCTGAAAGACAAGTTTTAGGCGGAATGCAGGCAACAAGCCGCGCAGAAAGGCCCTTAAAATCAATTCTTCGAATTTTCCCCAAGAAAATACTTGAAGCCGGGCGCATATCGACCAAACTTTAATAAGAAGACCCTAGGCTGCCGCAACATCGCGCAGCCCAACCACAGGAAGGAGCACGCATCGTGCCTTCATTCTCTAGCACGCTGGAACAGGCCATTCACGCAGCTTTGGCACTTGCCAATGCACGCCGCCACGAATTTGCAACGCTGGAGCATCTGCTTTTGGCGCTGGTCGACGAACCCGATGCCGCCCGCGTGATGAAGGCATGTTCGGTCGATACCGAAGAATTGCGCCAAACATTGGTGGAATTCATCGATGACGAGCTGGCCAACCTGATCACCGATATCGACGGCTCGGAAGCCGTGCCAACCGCCGCCTTCCAACGCGTCATCCAACGCGCCGCGATCCACGTGCAATCGTCTGGCCGCACCGAAGTGACCGGCGCCAATGTCTTGGTGGCCATCTTCGCCGAACGCGAAAGCAACGCGGCCTATTTCCTGCAAGAACAGGACATGACACGCTATGACGCGGTGAATTTCATCGCCCATGGCGTTGCCAAAGACCCCGCCTATGGCGAAAACCGCTCGGTGCAGGGGGCCGAAGCCGCAGAAAGCGAAGACACGCGCCCCGGCAGTTCCGACAAGGTAACCGAGGGGGAATCGGCCCTTGCCAAATATTGCGTGGATCTGAACGAAAAGGCGCGCACCGGCGATGTAGACCCGCTGATCGGCCGCGCCTCCGAGGTTGAACGCTGCATCCAAGTGCTGTGCCGCCGGCGCAAGAACAACCCGCTGTTGGTGGGCGATCCGGGCGTGGGCAAAACCGCCATTGCCGAAGGGCTGGCACGCAAAATCGTGCAAGGCGAAACCCCCGAAGTGCTGTCAAAAACCGTGATTTTCAGCCTTGATATGGGCGCGCTTTTGGCCGGCACCCGCTATCGTGGTGATTTCGAAGAACGGCTAAAGGCTGTGGTGACCGAATTGGAAAACCACCCCGATGCCGTATTGTTCATCGATGAAATCCACACCGTGATCGGCGCGGGCGCCACGTCGGGCGGGGCTATGGATGCCTCGAACCTGCTCAAACCCGCGCTTCAGGGCGGCAAATTGCGCTGCATGGGCTCGACCACCTACAAAGAGTTCCGCCAGCATTTCGAAAAAGACCGGGCGCTATCGCGGCGTTTTCAGAAAATCGACGTGAACGAACCCTCGACCGATGACACAATCAAAATTCTCAAAGGCATCAAAAGCTATTTCGAAGAACATCACGGCGTAAAATACACCAGCGATGCCATCAAAACCGCGGTCGAACTGTCGGCCCGCTACATCAACGACCGCAAGTTGCCCGACAAGGCCATTGATGTCATCGACGAGGCCGGCGCAGCCCAGCATCTGCTGGCTGAATCAAAGCGGCGAAAAACCATTGGCACCAAGGAAATCGAGGCGGTGATCGCAAAAATTGCGCGCATTCCCCCGAAAAATGTTTCGAAAGACGATGCCGAAGTTCTGAAAGACCTTGAAAAAACGCTCAAACGCGTGGTTTTCGGCCAAGACCCCGCCATCGAGGCGCTGTCAAGCGCCATCAAACTGGCGCGCGCGGGCCTGCGCGAGCCGGAAAAACCCATCGGCAACTACCTCTTTGCTGGCCCCACCGGCGTGGGCAAAACCGAAGTGGCAAAACAGCTGGCCGATACGCTGGGCGTGGAACTGCTGCGCTTTGACATGTCGGAATATATGGAAAAACACGCCGTATCACGCCTGATCGGTGCGCCCCCCGGCTATGTCGGCTTTGATCAGGGTGGCATGCTCACCGATGGGGTCGATCAACACCCGCATTGCGTGTTGCTGCTGGACGAGATCGAAAAAGCCCACCCCGATGTGTTCAACATTTTGCTGCAAGTGATGGATCATGGCACATTGACCGATCACAATGGCCGCAAGGTGGATTTCCGCAATGTGATCTTGATCATGACATCGAACGCGGGCGCCGCCGATATGCAAAAGGCCGCCATCGGCTTTGGCCGTGATCGCCGCGAAGGCGAAGATACAGCCGCGATCGAACGCACCTTCACCCCTGAATTCCGCAACCGTCTGGATGCCACCATCTCGTTCCAGCCGCTGCCCAAAGGGGTGATTTTGCAAGTGGTCGAAAAATTTGTGCTGCAACTGGAAGCACAGCTGATGGACCGCAATGTGCAAATCGAACTTACCCACCCCGCCGCCGAATGGCTGGGGGAAAAGGGCTATGACGATAAAATGGGGGCCCGCCCCTTGGGCCGGGTGATCCAAGAGCACATAAAAAAACCCCTGGCCGAGGAATTGCTGTTTGGCAAATTGGCCAAGGGCGGCGTGGTGCGGGTGGCTGTGAAAAATGGCCAAATCGATCTGCAAATCTCGGGTCCCGACCGGCCACAGCTGTCTGGCTCTAAGCCGCCACTTTTGACAGCCGAGTGAGGCAAGCCGCCCACAAAGCGCGCTGGGCCCTGGCCCTTGGTTTGGGGGGCTTGGGCCTGTTGGCAGGCCATAGCGCGGCGGCAAATCCGCCGCGCTTGGGGCTGCCCGTATCGTGCAGCTTGGGCGAAACCTGCTTTATCCAACAATTCGTCGACCACGCCCCCGGCCCCACGGCCCGCGATTATACCTGCGGCGCACTCAGCTATGATGGGCATAAGGGCACCGATTTTGGCCTGCCCAACATGCAGCACATGGCGGCGGGCGTTGATGTGCTGGCCGCCGCGCCAGGCCGCGTGGCCGGCACCCGCGATGGCATGCCCGATACCGGCTGGGCGCCCACGCTGGCCGGGCGCGAATGCGGCAATGGCGTGGTGATCCAGCATGCCGACGGCTGGGAGACGCAATATTGCCACATGAAACAAGGCAGTATCGCCGTGCAACGCGGCCAAACCGTGCAGGCAGGCACGGTTTTGGGGCAAGTGGGCTTTTCTGGGCGCACCGAATTTCCACATCTGCACCTGTCGGTGCGCCATGACGGCCAAGTGATCGACCCGTTTGATGCCGATGGCCAAATCAGTTGCTTGGGCGAAGGGCACACCAGCCTATGGGCCATGCCCCTGCCCTATCAACCCGGCGGGCTGTTGGCGGGTGGCTTTGCCGAGAATGTGCCAAGTTTCGATGCGGTCAAGGCCGGCACAGCCAGCCCCAAACCAAACCGCCTGCCCCGCCAACCAAAGGCGCTGGTGTTTTGGGCCCATGGCTTTGGTGCCAAGCCTGGCGACCAACTGGATATTGCCATCACCGCCCCCGATGGCAGCACTTTTTTCCAAACCCGTGTGACGCTGGAAAAAACCCAAGCGCAATCTTTCCGCGCCGCCGGGCGCCGGGTTTCTGCCCCGCTGATGGCGGGGCTTTATTCGGGGCGCGCCACCTTGCTGCGCGCGGGCGAACAATTGGGCCAAAGCGAAGGCCAGATCACAATTGCCGATTAACGCCTAACGTTCGGTCAGTTTCAATTCGATCCGGCGGTTTTGCGCCCGCGCTTCGGGGGTGTTTTCGGGGTTCACCGGCTGGAATTCGCCAAAGCCATTCGCCGCCAGCCGGTTGGGGGGGATACCCAAGTTGGTAATCATATGGCGCACCACCGACAAAGCCCGCGCTTGGCTAAGTTCCCAGTTATCGGCAAAATCGCCCTCGCCCGATAGGGGCACGTTGTCGGTATGGCCATCCACGCGGATGATCCAATCTATACCCGGTGGAATTTCGCCCGCGACATTGCGCAATATGGCGGACACTTTGGCCACTTCGCCCATGCCTGCCGCGCTTAGCTCGGCATCGCCGGGGGGGAATAGCACCTCGGACGAGAAGACAAATCTGTCGCCCTCGATGCGCACCCCCTCTTGGCCACCCAAGATATCGCGCAGGCGGCCAAAAAATTCGCTGCGGTATTTTTCTAGGTCGCGTTTTTCCGCTTCAAGGCGCTGGCGTTCGGCCTCTTTTTCCGCCTCAAGGCGCAGGCGCTCGGCCTCTTTTTCCACCTCAAGGCGCTGACGTTCGGCCTCTTCCAACAGGCGGCGGCGGCGTTCTTCTGCAGCCACACGCGCCAAAGCTGCGTTCAAATCCGAGCCTAAGGTTTGCAGCTGCACCTTATCTGCCGCAGCGCGGTCTTTGTAGTCATCCAGCAACGCTTGCAAGGCGCCCAATTGCGTGCGCAGCGCTGCCACTTGCTGGTTTAGCAGGGCCTGTTGGCGCTGCGCCTGGGTGCTTTGGGCCTCGGCGCCTTGCAGGGCTTTGTTGGCCTCGGCCAACAAGATCTGGCGCTGCTCTGCCTCGGTCAGCGCGGTTTCGGCGCGGCCTTCGGCTGCCAATTTTGCGGCCAAGGCTTGCGCCAATTGGGCGCGCAGTGCCTCGGCATTGGCGGCCAATTCTGCCTCGGTGGCATTCAAGTTTTGGTTTTCTGCCAATGCAGCGGCCAGATCTTTGGCCAAATCATCTTCGGCAGCACGGGCCGCGGCCAGCAATGTAAGCGTGTCTTCGGCCTTTTTGCGCTGCGCCTCTAGCGCCATGGTCATGGCGGTCAGTTCGGCATCGGCATTTTCCAAACGATTGCGCAGCGCTTGGGCGGCGGCGGCTTCGGCAAGCCGGGCCATTTCCGCATCAGTTAGTTGGGCATCAAGCTGCGCAACCTGCCCCTGCAAATCGCCCAGATTACTGCGCGCGCCGTCAAGATCGGATTGCAAACTGGCAATCAAGGCCTGCATTTGTTGTTCGCGCGTTTGCGCCTGCGCCGCCGCATCGCCCGCTTGCTGGCGCAAATCAGCGATCAGCGCTTCCAGCGCTTCGCGCCGTGCGGCTGCCAAACGCGCGGCTTCAGCGCTGGCATCCAGTTCCGAACGGGCGCTGGCCAAGGCGGCATTCAACGCCTCTTGCTGGGACAAAAGCGTGGTTTTCTCGCCTTGCAGCGCGGCCACATTCGCCAAGGCATCATCGCGCGCGGCCAGCAAACTGGCCACTTGCGCCTCGAAGCTGGTGATCAGGCCTTGGGCGGCCTGCAACGCGGCCTCGCGCGCGCCCAGATCGGTTTGCAAAGCGGCGATCAGCGCCTGCTGTGCCTGCGCCTCGGTGCGGGCTTGGGCCAAGGTGGCATCCAACTCGCCCACGCGGGAAGACAGCGCTTCGCTGCGGCGCTGTTCCAACCCCAGCGCCTGTGCCAGGGCCGCAATCTCGGATGACAGGCTGTCAAGCCGCTTGTCTTGGCCAGAAATGGTTTCGCGCAGCACATATTGCATGACCATAAAGATCGTCAGCACGAAAACCAGCACCATCAACAGGCCGGTCACGGCATCCACAAACCCCGGCCAAATAGACCCTTGCAGCCGTTGCCCAGTGCGGCGGGACAGCGCCATGCCCTAGCCTCCGCTGCCGGTGTCGTTAGGGTCGGTTTTCTGGATGGGCGCGCCAAAATGCAGCCGCACAGGCGCGGGTTTGCCCCGCCCTGCCACGGCTTGGGTCAGCGCGTTCAGCTCTTGGCGCAGCTGTTCTACGCTTTCTTGGCGACCAGCGCTGATTTCTTCCAAAATCCGCAGCAACTGCACATCGATCGAACGCAGGCGCATGCGGCTTTCGGCATCTATGCCCTCGCCCTGCCCCTGCGCGCCCACGGCCTGTGCCAATTCTGCCTGCGCATCTGCCAAGCGGCTGATCGCGTCGTGCACCGCCCCCGACCCTGCAAGCCGGTCGGTTAACCGTTCCACCGACACCGCCAAAGACGACAGTTGCCGTTCCAATGCTTGGCGGCCATGCTCGCCCTCGGCGTGCAGCTGTTGCAGCCCCTGCATTTGGCCCGACATACGGTCCATCAGCTGGATCATCACCGCTTGGTCGCCGCTATCGCCCTCGTGGCCAGAAAACCCCAACCGCGTGATCGAGCTTAGCCATTCTTCCAGCTCGCGGTAAAAGCGGTTTTGCCCATGGCCTGCAAACAATTCCAGCAGCCCCACCACCAGCGAGCCCGCCAAGCCCAGCAAGGACGAGCCGAAGGCCACCCCCATGCCAGACAGCTGCGCGTCAAGCCCGCTCATCAGGCGGCCAAAGACCGCCACGCCTTCCTCGCCCTCTTGCGGGGCAAGGCCGCGGATGGTGTCAACCAAGGCGGGCACCGTGGTGGCCAGCCCATAGAACGTGCCCAAAAGGCCCAAGAAAATCAGCAAGTTCACGATGTAGCGCGTAATCTCGCGGTCTTCGTCGATGCGGGTCGAAACGGAATCTAGGATCGAGCGGGTGCTGGTGGCCGCAATCTGCATCTGCGCCGCGCGCGAACGCAGCAACGTGGCCAAGGGGGCCAACAGAACAGGCGCGCGCCCCACGCTGCCGCCATCGCGGGCAAAGCCCACAATCCAGCGCACCGAGGTTAATAATTGTGCCACCTGCCAAAAACAGGCCAAGACCCCCAAGAGAAACACGAAAAAGATAAACCCGTTCAAATAGGGGTTTGCGTCGAAAATGGGCATGACGGTGGGTAAGGCCATCATCACAACCACGCCGGTCAATGCCAGCACCAGCACCATCAGAACAATCTGACGGATTGGCAGCGTGAAATGTGGCTCGGCCTCGCGGTCCGGCTGATCCATAAGGTCAGTTCCTGACACTATTTTACTTTCCCACAGCTTACGCATTGGCCCGGGCCAAGCCAAGGTCTTATCCGCATAGGTTGCGCACCTGCTGGTCTAGCCACGCCAAATCTGGATCGTGAATGCCCAACTGCTGCAAATGGGCAACGGTATTGTGCAAATATTCTGCATTCGGCCCACGCCCGCCGATGGCGCTGGCGATAATCTGGGCTTGCTCGTCCAAGGGCAGGCCACCGCAATATTGCACATGCAAAGGGTCGATCACATAACACACCGCCTGCACCTGCCGCCCGTCTTGCAGGTGCAGGGGCAAAACCTGTTCAAGATAGGCCGAAGACACCAGTTCACGGTCGCGCAAATAGGCCATGACCTGCGCCTCTTCGCCGCTGCGCACCTCAAACGCCACCCCGCTGCACACAGACTGGGGGGCAGCATCTAATGCCAGCACCAGCCCAGGCGCCTGTGGCGTGCCACGATGGTGGATCGAGCGCATGCAAAACGATCGGTGCCACCCTTCCAGACGGGCCACCACCTGCGCCTGGGGTTGAAACCCGGGGTTCCACAGCAAAGATCCATATCCAAATACCCAAAGTGTCATAGCGCTGGCCCTAGTGCTTTGACCCCTGTAAACACTGCCTGAAACCGAATGGAAAGTGCCCATCATGAAACGCCTCACTGCTATCGTCGTGATCGTCGCCAGCCTTTGGGCGGGGTATTGGTTCATGGGGGCAACAGGGCTGAAACGCGGGCTAGAGGCATGGCTGCAAGAGCGCCGCGCAGCCGGGTGGCAGGCCGATGTAGCAGATCTGACGGTGATGGGCTTTCCCAACCGTTTCGATACCACGTTTGGCGAATTTGTATTGGCCGATCCCAACAGCGGCTGGGCGTGGCAAGCGCCCTTTTTCCAATTATTGGCCCTTAGCTACCGGCCCAATCATGTCATCGCGGTATGGCCAAACAGCCAAACATTAGCCACGCCTTTGCAAAAGTTTCAGATCAGCAGCGCCAGCATGCAAGCCAGCCTGCGCCTTGGCAGCAGCACCGATTTGCCGCTAGAGCGGGCCAATCTGGTGGCCGATACGCTGCTGATCACCGACGAGGCGGGCGAAAGCACGGCGATGACTGCGCTGCGCATGGCGGTCGAGCGGGTCGAGGGCCACGCGGCCCGCTATCATTTCGGTTTTGCCGCCGAAGATCTAGAACCGGCAAAATCAGCCCGCTTGGCGCTGGATATGGGCGGCAACTTGCCCCCCCGTTTCAGCAATTTTAGCGCCGATATTACCGCCGATTTCACCCAAGCATGGGACCGCGCCGCGCTAGAGTCGCGCCGCCCCCAGCCTGTGATGGTGGATATCGCCGCCATCAACGCGCAATGGGGCCAGATGGAATTGGCCATGGCTGGGCAATTGCAAATCGATGCGGCCGGCGTGCCCACGGGGCAAGTGGTGATCAAGGCCCGCAACTGGCGCGATATTTTGGCCATGGCCGTGGCCAGCGGGGCGGTGCCACAGGCGCTGGCCAGACAGGCCGAACAGGGCCTGCAGATGCTGGCGCAAATGTCGGGCGACCCAAACACCTTGGACCTGCCCATCGATTTTCGCGCAGGGCTGATCATGGTGGGTGGGGTGCTGCCGCTTGGCCCGGCGCCAAAACTGCAGCTGCGCTAACCGCTTTAGCCGTCTTTCTTGGTGCGGCCAAAATCGGGGGCATCGGTATCTTGACCCGCCTCGATAATGCCACGGCGAATGGCGCGGGTGCGGGTGAAATAATCAAACAGCAAGGCGCCATCGCCTTGGCGGATGGCGCGCTGCAGGGCAAATAGTTCTTCGGTGAACCGCCCCAAAATTTCCAATGTGGCGTCTTTGTTTGTCAAAAACACATCGCGCCACATCGTTGGGTCCGAGGCCGCAATGCGCGTAAAATCGCGAAAGCCTGCAGCGGAATATTTGATCACTTCGCTATCTGTCACGCGGCGCAAATCATCGGCCACACCCACCATTGTATAGGCAATCAGGTGGGGCGTATGGCTGGTGACCGCCAAGACAAGATCGTGGTGATCGGCGTCCATTTGATCAACATTGGCACCCATGCCCTGCCACAGCGCTTGAAGCTGTGCCACCGCGTGGGGGTCGGCGCCGTCTTGGGGCACAATCAGGCACCAGCGGTTATCAAACAGCGTGGCAAAGCCAGATTCGGGGCCAGAATGCTCGGTTCCGGCCAAGGGGTGCGCTGGGACAAAATGCACATGATCCGGCATATGCGGCTGCACCGCGTCAATCACCGCGCGTTTCACCGAGCCTACATCGCTGAGCGTGGCGCCCGGCTTGAGATGCGGGGCGATTTCTTGGGCCACGTCGCCCATCGCGCCCACCGGCACGCACAGCACCACCAGATCAGCCTCTTTCACCGCCTCGATGGCCGTGTCGCAAACCCGGTCTACCAGATTGATCCGGCGCGCCGTATCGCGGGTGGCGGGGGTGCGGGCATAGCCTGTGACCTCGGCGGCCAGACCCCGGCGGCGGATGGCCAGCGCCATCGAGCCCGCAATCAGCCCCAGCCCGATCAGCGCAACGCGATTATAGATAACGCTCATGCGCGGCCTGCCAAAAACTGGCCAATCCCATGGGCCACCCGGCGGCAGGCCGCCTCGTCGCCCACAGTGATGCGCAGGGCATTTGGCAATTGATAGCCCGCCACAGCGCGCACGATAATGCCATCAGCGCGCAAAGCCGCGTCGCAGTCTTTGGCGGTCTGTGCATCATGAAAGCGGGCCAGCACGAAATTGGCATGGCTTTCGTCGCACTCCAGCCCGTGGCCCAGCAGCGCCTCGCGCAGCCAATGGCGCCATTTGGCGTTCTCGCTTTGGCATCGCGCGGTAAACTCGGTGTCGCGCACAGCCGCCTCGGCTGCGGCCATTTGCGGCTCGGACAGGTTAAAGGGCTGGCGCAAGCGGTTGAGCACATCGATCACCGGGCGCGCGGCATAGCCCCAGCCAATGCGCAAACCACCCAAACCATAAATCTTGGAAAAGGTCCGCGTCATGATCACATTGGGGAACTGATCGGTCAGCGCCGCGCCGCCATCGAACCCATCGACAAATTCGGTATAGGCACCATCATGCACCAGCACCACGGTTTCGGGCAGGCCAGCGGCCAAGCGCAGCACCTCGTCTTTTTCCAGATAGGTGCCAGTGGGGTTGGCCGGGTTGGCCACAAACACAATACGCGTGCGGGGTGTGAGCGCCGCCAAAATGGCATCGACGTCAATCTTGCGGTTCTTTTCGGGCACTTCCACCGGGGTTGCCCCCACCGCACGGGCCAGAATGGGATACATGGAAAACCCATGCTGGGTGGTGATAACCTCGTCGCCCGGGCCGGCATAGGCCTGCGCCACGAATTGCAGCACCTCGTCAGATCCTACGCCGCAGATAATGCGCCCGGCATCCAGCCCATGCACTTCGGCGATGGCGGTGCGCAAGGCAGCATGATCGGTGTTTGGATAGCGATGCAGGCTATGGGCTGCGCGGGTGAATGCCTCGCGTGCTTTGTCGCTGCAACCTGCCGGGTTCTCATTTGCTGACAGTTTCAATACGTCAGAGCGGCCCGCCAAAGTGCTTTCGCCGCTGACATAAAGCGCGATGTCCATAATTCCGGGCTGCGGCACAAGTTTCGTCATGATGTTCTCCTCAACCCCCTATTAGCGGCGGGTTTTGAGATAGGAAAGATCATTCCGCACGTAAAAATATAGCGCATGGCGCGCGGTGCAGAATGGCCACGCGCAGCGCCACCACCACCCGCCACAGGGGTAAGTCAAAGAAAAACCCCACCATTTTCGCAAATGATGGGGCCAATTTCTGCGTGGAGCGGCGAAGATTAGTTCTTCGCGTAGAATTCCACCACCAAGTTCGGTTCCATGATCACCGGGTAAGGCACATCTGCCAGCGAGGGCGTGCGCACGAATGTGGCGGTCATTTTCGAATGGTCGGCATCGATGTAATCGGGCACGTCACGCTCGGCCAATTGCACGGCTTCCAGCAGAACGGTCATCTGCTTGGAACGATCACGCACTTCGATCACGTCACCCTCTTTCACGCGGTACGAGGGGATGTTCACGCGCTGGCCGTTCACCAGCACATGGCCGTGGTTCACGAACTGGCGTGCGGCAAAGACGGTTGCCACGAATTTTGCGCGGTACACAACTGCGTCCAAGCGGCGCTCGAGCAGGCCAATCAGGTTTTCACCGGTGTCGCCTTTAACGCGCTCGGCTTCGGCATAGATGCGGCGGAACTGTTTTTCGGTCAGGTCGCCGTAGTAGCCTTTCAGCTTCTGCTTGGCGCGCAGCTGGGTGCCGAAATCCGACAGTTTTGCCTTGCGGCGCTGGCCGTGCTGGCCGGGGCCATATTCGCGGCGGTTGACGGGCGATTTGGGGCGGCCCCAAATGTTTTCGCCCATGCGGCGGTCGATTTTGTACTTGGCAGACGTGCGTTTGGTCACGGCTGATATCCTTCCTATAAATGCAGGCCTTGCGGCCAGTGTGAAGGGCGTTGTCCTTTGGTTTTGCCCATGCAAGCGCATAGCAATACCCGACAGGCGTCCCCTTGCGGGGGCCACCAACACCAATAAAGCGGGCTAATGGCGAATGCCCGCCGCAGTGTCAAGCAGATTCGCCCCCGCCCTAGGCCGCTTTGTGCAACAATATCGCGGCATCCGTGGCGCTAAGGCTGCGGCGCGCAAAGCCGCCATAGCTGCTTGTGTCATGCTCTAGCATCGGTTGCAGGGCAAACAGGCGCTGGCGATCTGCGTCTGACAGGGTGGACAGGGCCGTGCTGGCGGGATGGAAGCTTTCGCATTCCACGCCATTGGCCCAAACCACATGATGCGCGGGCAACATCAGGTGAATATAGGTCACTTCGCGCATGGCCGTATCCACCACCACCGTGCGACCATTCACCAAATCGGCGGCGCGCACCAGAACCTCGGGGGTGTTAAACAACGCCCGCGCCGAGGGGCCCGTGACCAGCAGGCGATGTTCGGGCGAAAGCACCAGTTCCTGATCTGGCCGTTCAATGCCAAAGGCCCCCGCCCGCACCCGCACAGGGCGCAGGTGTGGCATGGCAAACAGCCGTGCCCCCGTCATGCGGCGCTGGCCGATCCACAAGATATCTTGCGGGCCGCTGTCTTTGGTGTTCACCTGCTGGCCCTCGCGCAGCGCCTCGACGGGGCGGGGGCCTTGTGGTGTTTGAACCATGGTGCCGGGGGTGAAACAAATCACCCCCCCGCTGGCAGGGCCCATGGGGTTTGACTGGGCTTGGTTGCCCAAATTATGGTGCACCACCCACAAGTCGCGCTGGCGTGGCGGCACTGGGCCCGAGAACATCACCAAGGGCTGCGCCCCTTGGCCCACCGGTATCAATGTCAGCGTGTAGGTCTTCAACCCATCGCTGACGATAATGGCATAATCGTCTGAAAGCATGGCAGCGTCATCTGCTGCCTGTTGCCGCGCCGGCGTGGTGCCCAGGGCAACCCCTACCAAGCGGCGTACCGCACGCGCAGCGCGCTTGCGGCTATCTTCTTGCATGTCTGCATCTTCCAGCCGCAACAACGAGGCGGGCCCATCCACACGGATCAGCTCGCCCCCCCACGACCAAGCAGCGCCCACAGTAAGAATATCAATTGGGGCGGCTTGAAAGCCGTCTAGTGCCGTTTGCGACCAAGAGATGACAAACGTGCCCCCACAGCCCGTTTTCATATCTTTGCCTGTCTGTCTGCCTCAATTTTTTTGTTACCCTTAGGTTAGCAGAACCGCGCTGACGGGAAAAGTTTTTTTGTGATCAGCGATAAACCTTTGATTGCAGGGTCATACCGACAGATAGGCATCGCGAATTTCTGGCTGGGCATTCAGCGCCTCTAATGTGCCCACGAATTTCTGGCTGCCCCCTTCGATAATCACCGCGCAATCGGCCACAGCGCGGGCAAAATGCAGGTTTTGTTCAGATAGCAGAACTGTCAGCCCCTCGGCCTTTAGCTGTTGGATGACCCGCGCCATCTGTTCAACAATCACAGGCGCGATGCCCTCGCTGGGTTCGTCCAGCAACACAAAGCTGGGGTTGCCCATCAAGGTGCGCGCGATGGTCAGCATTTGCTGCTCGCCACCTGAAAGCGCCTTGCCGCGGTTGCCCCGCCGTTCGGCAAGGTTGGGAAACAGGTCAAACAACATGTCTTGGGTCCATGTCACCGTGCCTGCCCGTGGGCTTTGGCGCCCGACCTCTAGGTTTTCCAGCACGGTCAGATCGGTGAAAATGCGCCGTTCTTCGGGCACATAGCCAAGGCCCAGCTTGGCCACGCGGTGGGCAGGCCAGCCGGTGATGTTTTGCCCCTGAAAGGTCACTTGGCCCGATTTAGGCTGCACCAGCTGCATGATCGATTTCATGGTGGTGGTTTTGCCCGCGCCATTGCGCCCCAACAAGGCCACCACTTGGCCACGCGCCACCTGAAAGCTGAGGTTGTTCAGCACATGGGCCTTGCCATAAAAGCTGTTGATGTCCGCCAGCTCAAGCATCTTGCACCTCGTCGGATTTAAAGACCGTGCCGCCGCCCAAATACACCTCTTGCACCCTAGGGTCGGCGCGCACCTCGGCCACGCTGCCATCGGCGATCAGCTGGCCCCGGTTCAGCACCATGATCCGGTGCGAATGGGCGAAAACAACATCCATGTCATGTTCGGTAAACAGCACAGATACGCCGCGCTCGCGCACGATATCGGCGGTCAATTGCATCAGCCCCACGCGTTCGCGCGGTGCCATGCCGGCAGTGGGCTCGTCCATCAGCAGCACGTCGGGGGCGTGGGCCAAGGCGATGGCCAGCTCTAGCCGCTTAAGATCGCCATAGGCCAGCACCGCGCAATGGCGTTCGGCCTGATCGGCCATGCCCACCATCTGCAACAGCGCCAGCGCCTCGGCGCGATACATGCGGTGGGCGTAGGGCAGAACACTAAACACCTGCCGATGGTGCGACAGCAGCGCCATTTGCACGTTTTCGATAACCGTCATCGACGAATAGGTCGCGGTAATCTGAAAGGTGCGCCCCACCCCCAGCCGCCAAATGCGGCGGGGCGACAGGCCGGTAATGGTGCGCCCATTCAGATGCACGGTGCCTTTGCTGGGCTGCAACTGCCCCATCAGCATGTTGAAACACGTACTTTTGCCCGCACCGTTGGGGCCGATCAACGCCAGCAATTCCCCCTTGGCCAAGCTGAAACTGACGTTATCAACCGCCAAGATGCCTCCAAAAGATTTGGTCAGGCCGCGGGTTTCCAAAACTGTGGTCATTTTTGGTCCTCCGTCTGGCGCAACAGGCCCAGCCGTTCGCCCGCCTTGCGCAGCGATCCCACGATGCCATCAGGCGCCAGAATAACCACGCCGATAATCAGCAAGCCCAAGGCCAAGCGCCAATATTCAAAGCGCACCAGCACCTCTTCAACACCCTTAAAGAAGGCGCCCCCTACCAGCCCGCCAGCCAGCGTTTTCACACCGCCCAAAAACACCACGATCAGCGCATCGAAACTGCGGGCGATTTCCAATTCGTTTGGAAAAACACTGCCCTTTGAGAACACAAACAAGCCCCCCGCCAAACCGGCGATCATGCCGGCAAACCCAAAGGCCAATAGCTGCACACGCTTGGTGTTAATGCCTGTGGCCTCGGCTTGGCGGGCGCTGTCGCGCGCGGCGCGCAGGGCATAGCCAAAGGGCGAATGCGCCACATGGCGCAGCGCCAGCATGCCCCCCACGGATAAAATAAGTGCAAAGTAGAAAAAGATCGTGGTGTCATTCAGCCAATCGGCTGGCCAAATATTGACCAACCCATCATCGCCGCCGGTCACATCGCCCCATTGGAACACCAAACTCCAGATGAGTTGGGCAAAGGCCAGGGTGAGCATGGCAAAATACACCCCCGTTAGGCGCAAACACACCCAGCCGATGGCCAAGGCCGCCAAGCCCGCGCCAATGGGCGCCAAGACAAAGGCCAGCTCCATCGGCGATTGCGCATGCGTCACCATCAGCGCCGCAACATAAGCACCCCCGCCGAAATAGGCCGCATGCCCAAAGCTAACCAACCCCCCCAAGCCCAACAAGAAATGCAGCGAGGCGGCAAAAAGGCAGAAAATCAAGATATCGGTGGCCAGCACCTGCGAAAAGCTAGAGCCATAAAGCGGCAGCGCCGCCAAGGCCGCAACGCCCGCCGCCACCAGCAACCGCACCTGCAGGCCTGCCGGTTTGATCGGGCGCTCTGGCTCGCCCACTTGGCCATGCTCGCCCGCCACCTCTTCGCGGCCAAACAGGCCATAGGGGCGGATCATCAGCACCAGCACCATCACCACAAACATCAGCACCAGCGTGGATTGTGGCAGGTAGGTCACGCCAAAAACGTTCAACACCGAAATGATCACCGCCGCCAAATAGGCGCCCGGAAGCGAGCCCATGCCGCCAATCACCACCACCACGAACACGGCTGTCAGAATGTTGAAATCCATCATCAGATCGGCGCCACCTTTGGGCAGCTGCAACGCCCCGCCCAAACCGGCCAGCGCGGTGCCCAGCGCAAAAACGCCGGTGAAAAGCCATGCTTGGTTCACGCCCAAGGCGCCCACCATCTCGCGGTCTTGGGTGGCGGCGCGCACCAAGATGCCCAGCCGGGTTTTGGTAATCAAATACCACAGGCCAAGCGCCACAAAGGGGGTGATCACCAGCAAGGCAATATCGTATTTCGGGATCGGCTCGCCCAAAATAAACACCACGCCCCGCAGCCCCGGGGCACGCGGGCCCAGCAGGTCTTCGGGGCCCCAAATCATCAGCGCCAGATCTTGGATCACCAAAATCACGCCAAAGGTGGCCACAAGCTGAAACAATTCAGGCGCGCGATAGACGGGGCGCAATACCAGCATTTCCACGATCATGCCCAACAGACCCACGGCCAAACCAGCCAGCAAAATGGCGCCCCAAAACCCCACGGCCCCCGGCAAGACCTGCATCAATGTATAGCCCACATAGGCACCGATCATGTAAAACGATCCATGGGCAAAATTTACAATGCGCGTGACGCCAAAAATCAGGCTTAGCCCTGATGCCACCATGAAAAGGGCGCCCGCATTGGCAAGCCCCGTCAACAGCTGTGCGATGAACAGCCCCATAATTCCCCCCAGTCAGGCAGGCGTGGAAAAAGAAAAACAGCCCCCACAGTGCAGGGGCTGCTGGGTGTGGCGTGGATCAGTCGGTTTGCGGGCGCAGGGTGCGCACCACCTCGTCAGATGGCAGATAGTTGGCGCCATCTTTATAGGTCCAATCCACCATCACGCCTTTGCCATCTTGCACCGTGGTGCGGCCCACATAGGCGCCCATGGTGGATTGATGATCAATCGCGCGATAGGTGATCTGGCCCATGGGGGTATCTACGTTCAGCCCTTTGAACGCAGCGCGAATGGCATCGGTTTCTGTAGAGCCCGCTTTTTGCAGCACCGCAGCAATGGATTGCGCGGTCATGTAGCCCACGATCGAGCCCAGACGCGGGTAATCATTCCAACGCGCCTGATAGGCATCGACAAAGGTTTTGCCCGGCCCATCGGTGATGGCATACCAAGGATAGCCCGTTACGATCCAGCCTTCGGGGGCCTCGGCGCCCAGCGGGTCCAGATATTCTGGCTCGCCCGACAACAGCCCCAAAACGGTGCGGTTTTGGAACAGGCCGCGGTCGCCACCTTCGCGCACCAGCTTGGCCAAATCGGGGCCAAACGTCACGTTATAGATGGCATCTGGCTTGGCGCGCTCCAGCGCTTGCACCTCGGCACCGGCGTCGATTTTGAACAGCGTGGGCCATTGCTCGGCCACGAATTCGGCGTCGGGCTGCAGGCGCAGCAAGTTTTCTTTGAAGGCGGCAACAGCGTCTTTGCCATAGGCATAGTTGGGCGCGATGGTGGCATAGCGTTTTGCCCCGGTTTTCGCCGCCTCTTCTGCCAGCATCGCCGCCTGCATATAGGTCGAGCTGCGCAGACGGAACGTATAGGCATTGCCCGATGCCCAAGTGATAGAATCTGCCAGCGGTTCGGATGCCAGATAGACATAGCCTTTTTCTGCCGCCAGCGACGAAATCGCCAAGCCGACGTTCGACAAAATTGTGCCGGTGATCATGACAGCGCCATCGCGCGTCATCAGCTCTTCGGCGATCTTCACGGCTTCGCTGGGTTTGCCCTGATCGTCGCGGTAAATAAACTCTAGCGGGCGCCCCAACACACCGCCGGCTGCGTTGATTTCCTCGAGCGCCAGTTCGATGCCGTTTTTATAAGGCTCGGCAAAGGCTGCCATGCGTTTATAGTGGTTGATCTCGCCAATCTTGATCGGATCCGCCGCAAAACTGACCACAGGTGCCAGCGCCAGTGCCGCAGCCCCCATCAGGCCTTTTAGGAAAGTTTTCCGTTTCATCGTTTTCCCTCTCTGTTGTCTCTGGTTGCTTTGCCCTTGGCCTTAATCCAGCTGGACAAATGTTGGCCTTTCCGGCTCTCCAAGGTCTTCTGTTGCCTCGGCTTCTATTAAGTCGCGAATACGCTTGCGATACACGTTTGGTGCCTTGTCTATGGCAATGCGGATCGGTTTGCGCTTTTGCGGGCGCTGCTCTTCAATGTGAATGGCCTCTAACACCTCTTTGTCTTCGGCAAAGGCCACGCGGAACATCGCATCCATCTGCTCCGAGGCCGCATGATCGCCCACAGCCGTGTTGCGCAGGTGCATCCAGTAATCGATGGTGTAATCTTCGGTCACCGGGGTGACGAAATGCAGCGCAAAAATGCGCACGCCTTGGTCGCGCTGCTCTTCGGGCAGGTTCAACGCGGCATCGGCACTGCCAAAATCAATCACCGCGGTGGATGGCAGATGCAGGTAATAATAATGCCAGCGATCGACATTGCCGCTGAACCCACCAAATTTTTGGAAAAACCCAACCGGCGGCGCGTTGCGTATCCACCGCCATGCCGCAATCACCTCGCCGCTGGTAGACACATGCACCGGCACATCCTCAGACGCCGCACTGCCCAGCGTTGTGGGGTGCACGAAACTAACATGCGCCGGATCTACAAGGTTTTCGGCCACGTTCAGGTAATGGCCCCGAATATGCAGCCCGTCGCCGTGATGCACGTGCCAATTCGGGTCAGAAAATTCAGGCATATCGAAGATTTTGCTGGTATCGGCCTTGTGCCGATCGCCCATCCAAACCCAAACGATGCCGTGGCGCTCTTCCACTGGGAAGGCTTCGACATAGGCGCTTTTGGGCAGGTTGTCTTGGCCCGGGACACGCACGCATTTGCCATCGCGCCCGAAGGTCATGCCGTGATAGCCGCATTGAATGGTATCGCCGATACGCTTGCCACGCGAAAGCGGCAGCAATTTATGCGGGCAGCGATCTTCTAGCGCCACCAATTCACCGTCGCTGGCGCGGAAAAAGACCAACGTCTCGCCCACAATTGTAAGCGCGCGTAAAGCGGCGTCAAAATCGCGCGACCACCCTGCGACATACCAGGCATTTTTCACAAAGCTCATGGCGAACTTGCCCCTGCTGTCTGCGGCAACCCACATTGCCCTAGCGTTAGTGGGCACCAAAATATTGTTTGCTGTCAAACAATTTTTTCAGGAAAGCATCGGAAAGATGGACCAAAGGTAACTTTCATGAAAAAGTGGCACCAAGCAGGGACCATAGGACCACAATGACCGCAGCAGAGCAACATCCCTACCAGCTGGAAGACCAGATCGGTTTCAAATTGCGGTTGGCAAACCAGCGGCACCTAGAGCTGTTTGCGCGCATGATGCCCCAGGTCACGCCAACGCAATTCGCGATTCTTGCGCGGCTGCGCGAAACAGGCCCGCTGTCGCAAAACCACCTGGGGCGGTTGGTGGGCATGGATGCCGCAACAACCAAGGGCGTGATTGACCGGCTGAAAACCAAAGGTTTGGTGGAAAGCAGGCGCAACGAAACCGATATGCGGCGGCTGGATATTTCGCTTAGCCCAGCGGGGGCGGCATTTGTGGAAGACGCCGTGGAAACCGCCCGCGCAATTACCCAAGCCACCCTGCGCAACCTAACACCGCGCGAACAAGAGCGGCTGCTGGCGCTTCTAGACAAGCTGTAGGGGTTTAAAGTGACGGGCAAAAACCGGCCTCAGGCCAGCGTCGCAGATACCGCGATGCAGCTATGGTGCGGTTGGCGGGCAATCAACACAAGCGGCGCGTCAGCGCGCAGCGCCGCCCCAGGGCAGCCACCTAGGGGCGGCAAAAGGCGGGGCGCGCGCGCCCCGCAAGTGGCCTTAGCCAATCGCGGCGGCGACCACCTTGGAAAGCGGCGTCGTCGGGCGGCCGATCAGGGCCGATAGCTGCGTATCTTCATCAAACAGCACCCCCTTTGCGGCCTCGGCATCGCAATGGGCCAGAAACCCCGCCAGATCGGCAGGCAGGCCCGCGCCGCTGAGCGCCGCGGCATAGTCGGCCTCGGGCATGTCGATGTAAGGCACCTCTTTGCCCACTTGCGCAGAAAGCGTGGCCGCTAGTTCGGCCGGGGTAAAGCTTTCATCGCCGGACAGTTCATAGGTTTTGCCCTGAAGACCCGCATCCAGCAGAACGGCGGCGGCGGCCTCGGCATAATCTTGGCGCGCAGCCGCCGAGATCTGCCCATCCTTGGCAGCCCCGATCAGGGCGTTGTGTTCCAGCGCCGCGGGCAGGCCCATGGCGTAGTTTTCTGTATACCAGCCATTGCGCAGCACGGTATGGCCGATGCCCGACGCGGCCAACAGCTTTTCCGTCTCGACATGCTCTGCGGCAAGGCCAAGCGTGCTGTGGGGCGCCTTCAGAAGGCTGGTTATACTATATGGCGAACCCCGGCGGCCTTGGCGGCTGCGATCACAGCGCCATGTTGCGCCACACGGCGGCCGATGTCGCTGCCCGAGATCAGCAGCAGCGTGTCGATCCCCTCTAGCGCGGCGGCAAGGGTTTCGGGGGCGTCATAATCGAACAGGCGCGCCGGCAAGCCCAAATCTGCGGCCTTGTCCAAAGCGCGGGCCAGCGCGACGATGCCGCCCGGTGCAGTCTTGGTTTTCAGGGTGTTGATCACAAGGCGGCCAAGCTGGCCAGTTGCGCCGGTGATTGCAAGGGTCATGGTGTATCTTTCTGCTTCTGGTTGCGATGGCAGAGAGTTAGGCGCTTTACTTACCAATAGTAAGTACATACATTTTTGTTAGTTTAAATTTTTTCCGAGGTCCCCATGCCAAAACTCAGCGATGCCGTCCGGTCGGGCCAGCTGGTGGGCAACCTGCAAGCGCAGGAATGCCCATCGCGCGATATCCTCAAACATGTCACCGGCCGCTGGGCCGTTTTGACACTGATGGCCGTGCAGGGGCGCACGATCCGCTTTGCCGCGCTTCGGCGCACGATTGGAGGGGTCAGCGACCGGATGCTTACACAGACGCTGCAAACGCTAGAGGCAGACGGCCTCGTGCATCGGCAGGCCTTTAATGTCGTGCCGCCGCATGTGGAATATAGCCTAACCCCGATGGGCGAAGAGGTGGCACACCATGTGCGCGTGCTGGCCGATTGGATCGAAGACAACACCAGCACAATCCTATCAACGCGCGAAAAGATTGCAGCAGAGTGACCAGCCCTAACCGGGCAGCCCCCGTGCAAAGCCCACGATCACGCGACACGGGCGGCGGGGCCAAGCGGGCATGCGTTGCGGAAAGGATGAGGAATAGAGCGGGGTTTGGCAGGGTTTGGCAGCGCCAGAGCGCATGGCCGCGCGAGGCCTATCTCTGACCTTCGAATGAATTGCGACTAATGGCGAAAATCAACCCAGGTTTGTCTTTAGACTCGCCTTAGATTGATGGCTAGCCTAATCCCAACGAAACGGGAGACGAGCGATGAGAGGCAGATTCCTCGATGGCTTGGCGCTAGGCTTGCTTCTAGGTTTTGTTATCAGCACAGGAACACTTTGGCTAATTGACAGCACGCAGGCTGTGGTACACGAATTTTTCGACGACCACCTCACACACTTCTTCACACTGAGCGCTGCCGGACTCGCGCTTTGGGGTGTCTCTCGTCAGATTCAAAGCAACTTTGACCTCGCCGAGCATCATCGAAAAGCCAAACTAGATGCGGCCCGCAGCAGTCTACCCATCGTGCTCTCGAACATTCACGAGATGTGCGAAGCGCGGAAACGGAATATACACCACGCTTGAATGAGTGGAGTTCTAACGCATTACGCAGTTTTACTTTGCACTCCAGCAAAATTACTTGCCCCGATCCATTCCTCAAAAGTACCGATCAACTCTGGTTCACCAGCAATAATGAAATGATCTGAAGCGATAGCTTCGCTTACACTTTCCTCTCCCAGCCACACTTTTGTGAGCGCGGGCAACGTAGTTTCCAAGTACAAATCAACATCTAAATTTGGGTCAATTGGGCCAACATCTGGAGCATCAATCCCAGAAAAAATAAACCACCAATTCGCTGACTTGGAAGGACTTCCACGAAACCTGATTTGCATCACCGCGTTTCTTTTTGGGAAATTCTCTAAATTTAAGTTTCGGCGGATATCCCACACCAAAAGCCCCTCATCTGAACTTTCTAAATGGTGTTTATGGCTAATCCACTTCTTCCCCCAACTTCCGATACTAACGATTACATCCAGCAGTTCCTTGCCCGCATCCGTTAGAACGTACTCTGATTTGTTATTGGCACTTCTTGTGATGGTTAGTATCCCGTGGTCTTCAAGTTCGCGTAATCTTTTTGATAAGAGTGTCGGCGACATCTTTGGAACACCGCGCCTAAGTTCGTTGAAGTGCTTAGACCCCAAGCACAGTTCGCGAATGATTAATAATGTCCAACGTGTCTCTAACACTTCAGCTGCCATCGCAACTGGGCAAAATTGTTTGTAAGAGGCTACCATGGAAACCCTCCTTAGAGGTTTGTCTTGCATCATTGTAATTATCACATTGCGACAAAAGCAAAGAAAATTGACAAATAGATGACATTGCTCAGTTTTATGCCTAAACTTTGTGCAATCTCATTAAGTTTTGATTTCTGATGTGGTAAGATACGCTCATGAAAAACGGCAGAAATACGGCTGGTCAATTCACAGCGGATAACTCTGGCAGACCAAAGGGTTCGCGCAACAAAGCTACCATTGCCATTGAGAG
>RFQY01000041.1 GCA_009924775.1 Paracoccaceae bacterium
CACCTGATCGATTATGCCGAAGAGCGGGTAGACGAGCTGTCGCGCAAAAAGCGCCAAGACCAGCTGAAAGATTCCATCGCCAGCCTAGAGGCTGCCAAAGAAGAACGCCGCCTTGCCCAAGAGGTGCTGATTGGCCTGCAAGAAGCCACCATGCTTGACCCGCAAGGTGAAATTGCCAGCGTGCGATCGTTGATTAGCACGCTAGAGGGGCAGATTATTCAGAAGAAACTGGATTTGAACACCCAGCTTAGCAACCCCCGCCCCAATGCTGCCAAGGTTGATAGTTTGCGCACCGAATTGGCCCTGCTAGAGGCGGAATTGGGCACCCAAAACCGCCGCTTGACCGAGGCTGCCGCCGGCACCGACTCGCTGGCGCGAAAGGCGGCTGACATTCAAATGGCACAGGCCGATCTGGCCACAGCGGATATGTTTATGCAATCTGCCCTGCAAAACCTGAAGCAGACCGAGCTTGAGGCGAACCGTCAGGTGCGTTACCTGACAACAAGTGTTAAGCCAGTGGCGCCGGATGAGCCAACATATCCGCGCAAGTTTGAAAACACCGTCCTTTCGTTTCTTGTCTTTGCCGGGATATATCTGATGTTCTCACTCACCTCCTCGATCCTTCGCGAACAGGTATCGACATGACGATCGCTGTCACCGTCGGCCCTGTAACGCTGGCCAATGACGCGCCTTTGACGCTGATTTCGGGCCCCTGCCAGCTGGAATCTGATGACCATGCGCAAATGATTGCGGGCACCTTGCAAGCGGCCTGTGCCGCGGCGGGGGCGCAATTTATTTTCAAAGGCAGCTTCGACAAGGCCAACCGCACCTCGTTGTCGGGCAAACGTGGCTTGGGGTTAGAGCGGGGCTTGGCGGTGCTGGAGGGCGTGAAAAAAGCGCTGGGCGTGCCGGTGCTGACAGATATTCACGAGGCCAGCCAATGCGCCGTGGTGGCCCAAGTGGCCGATGTTTTGCAAATCCCGGCGTTTTTGTGCCGCCAAACCGACCTGTTGATTGCAGCGGGGCAAACGGGTGCGGCGATTAATATCAAAAAGGGCCAGTTTTTGGCGCCTTGGGATATGGCCAATGTGGCAGACAAAGTGGCCAGCACTGGTAACACCCGCATTGTGCTGACCGAACGGGGCGTTTCGTTTGGCTATAACACCTTGGTGGCCGATATGCGCGCGCTGCCGCAAATGGCGCAAACCGGCTATCCGGTGGTGATGGATGCCACCCATGCGGTGCAGCAGCCCGGCGGCCTTGGCGGCGCGTCTGGTGGCAAACGCGAATTTGCCCCGGTCATGGCGCGGGCAGCGGTGGCCTTGGGCATTGCCGGGGTATTTATCGAAACCCACGAAGACCCGGATAATGCCCCCTCGGATGGCCCCAATATGGTGCATCTGCACGACATGCCCAAGTTGATTGAACTGTTGATGCAATTGGATCGGATTGCTAAAGCGAACCCAGTTCAAATTTGATATTGAAGGCCCGCTTGCGATGATGAAACCCTTGCCGACCGTTCAGCCCAATACTTGGGAATTTTTGCGTGATCCAATGATCGCGCCCACAGGGTTTCGCGAATATGACGCGCGCTGGAAATATCCAGACGATATCAACTTGCCGGGGGTGACCGCCCTTGGGCTGGGCCTTGGCACGCAGATGCGGCGGCGCGGGATTGCCCCCGTTATTGCCGTGGGCAATGACTACCGCGATTATTCGCTGGCCATTAAAAACGCGCTTGTCGTGGGGCTGATGCAGGCGGGTATTCATGTAAAAGATATCGGCCCGGCCCTGTCGCCCATGGCATAATGTGCCCAGTTCCATCTGGATGCGCCCGCCGTGGCCATGGTGACGGCCAGCCACAACCCCAATGGCTGGACAGGTGTGAAAATGGGCTTTGAACGCCCGTTGACCCATGGGCCAGATGAAATGGCTGAATTGCGCGATATCGTGCTGCAGGGGCAGGGCCAGCCCGCCCCGGGGGGCGGGTACGAATTTGTGGAGGGTGTGCGCGAGGCCTATCTGGATGATCTGGTGGGTGATTTCCGCATGACGCGCAAGCTGCGCGTTGTCTGCGCCACGGGCAATGGCACGGCTTCGGCCTTTGCCCCCGAGCTGTTCCGCCGCCTTGGGGTAGAAGTGGTGCCCAGCCACAACCAGCTGGATTACACCTTTCCCCATTACAACCCCAACCCTGAAGCCATGGAAATGTTGCATGACATGGCCGAAACCGTGCTGGCCACCGGCGCCGATTTTGCCCTTGGGTTTGACGGCGATGGCGACCGCTGCGGCGTGGTGGATGACACGGGCGAAGAGATTTTTGCCGATAAGGTTGGCGTGATCTTGGCGCGCGATTTGGGGCGGCTTTACCCCGGTGCCACCTTTGTGGCCGATGTGAAATCAACCGGGCTTTTTGCATCAGATCCCGAATTGCTGCGCCACGGTGTGAAGGCCGATTACTGGAAAACCGGCCACAGCCATATGAAGCGCCGCGTCAAAGAGATTGGCGCGCTGGCGGGCTTTGAAAAATCGGGCCATTACTTTATGGCGCAGCCCATTGGCCGTGGCTATGATTGTGGCATGCGGGTGGCGGTAGAGATCTGCAAGCTGATGGATCGCAACCCCGACATGAAGATGAGCGATTTGCGCCGCGCCTTGCCGCAAACTTGGGCCACGCCCACCATGTCGCCCTATTGCCCCGATACCGAAAAATACGACGTGCTGGCGCGGTTGGTGGACAAGCTGCAAGCGCTGGCCGCCGCTGGCGGCACCTTGGCCGGGCGCCCCATTGCCGAGGTTGTCACCGTCAATGGCGCGCGGGTGATTTTGGATAATGGTGCATGGGGGCTGGTGCGGGCCAGTTCCAACACGCCCAATTTGGTGGTGGTCTGCGAAAGCAGCACCTCCGAGGCTGAAATGCGCGCGATCTTTGCCGATCTGGATGCCATTATTCGCACCGAACCGGCCGTGGGCGCCTACGACCAAACCATCTAAGGCCACCCACGCCTGCGGGCGGGCGCGCCGCCTATTCGGCGGCGATCAGCCCGCGCCCTTTCAACAGCGCCTCGACACCGGGCATGCGCCCGCGAAACTGCTGATAGAGCGTGCCCGCATCCACAGAACCGCCGCGCGACAGAATATGCGCCTCTAGCGCCTTGGCCGTTTCAGGATCAAACGGGTCGCCCGCCTCGATAAAGGCATCAAAGGCATCGGCGTCCATCACCTCGGACCACATGTAGCTGTAATAGCCCGCAGAATAGCCATCGCCGGCAAACACATGGGCGAAATGTGGTGTTGCGTGGCGCATGGCGATCTGGCGTGGCATGCCGATCTGTTCCAGCACTTCGGCCTGTTTCTGCATGGGGTCGGCGGGGGGGGCGCCCAGATGAAATTCCAGATCCACCAGCGCCGAGGCCACGAATTCCACGGTTTGGAACCCTTGGTCGAAATTTGCAGCCTTCAGCACCGTTTCCAGCATCTCGCTGGGCATTGGCGCCCCTGTTTCGACATGGGTGGCAAATTCGGCCAAAACCTGCGGCACCTCTAGCCAATGTTCAAACAGCTGGCTGGGCAATTCCACGAAATCGCGCGCAACCGATGTGCCCGCGACCGAGCCATAGGTGACATTTGACAGCATCTGGTGCAGCGCATGGCCAAATTCGTGAAATAGCGTGCGCGCATCGTCGTAAGACAGCAGGCTGGGGCTGGCCTTGGCGAAGTTGCACACATTCAGCACAATGGGTGTTTGTGGTTCAGGGTGGCGGGCCTGCATACGCATCGCCGAACACCACGCGCCCGAGCGTTTCGAGGCGCGGGCAAAGTAATCGCCGATGAAAACCGCCACATGCTGGCCCGCGCGCGTGACCTGCCATGCCCGACAATCGGGGTGGTAAAGGGGCACATCCAGCGGCGTAAATTCCAAGCCAAACAGCCTGTTGGCACAGGCAAAGGCGGCCTCGATCATGCGGTCTAGCTGCAGGTAGGGCTTTAGCGCGGCCTCGTCTAGATTGTGCAGCGCTTGGCGGCGTTTGGCGCTGTAGTAATGCCAATCCCACGGCTCTAACGGGCCGCTTTGGCCATCTGCCAGCAACATGTCTTCCAGTGCCTTTGCATCCCTCAGCGCCTGCGCGCGGGCTGGTGCCCAGACCGCCATCAGCAAATCGCGCACCGCCTGTGGGGTTTTGGCCATTTCGGTTTCCAGCTTGTACTCGGCAAAGCTGTCATAGCCCAGCAGCGCGGCGCGTTCCTTGCGCAGGGCCAAAATTTCGGTAGCGATGGCGCGGTTATCTGTGGCACCGCCATTGGCGCCCCGCGCGGTAAAGGCCCGCCAAACTTTTTCGCGCAGCGCCCGGTTTGGGCTGGTTTGCAAAAAGGGCGTCGCCAACGAGCGCGATGTGGTGATCACCGGCTGACCCAGCCCCAATTCGGCCCCCGCCGTGTGCGCGGCATCCACCAAAAACTGTGGCAGATCTTGCAGGTCTTGGGCCGGCACAACCATATGCCACGCGCCTTCATCGGCCAGCAGGTTTTGGGTGAATTCGGTGCCCAACACCGCCAAACGCGATTTGATGTCGGTCATGCGCTGGGCCTTGTCGCCCTGCAGGGCGGCGCCTGCGCGGATAAAGCTGCGATATGTCAGCATTAACACCCGCGCCTCTTCGGGGGGCAGGGGGGCATCATCGCGGGCCTGCCACAGCGCCTCGATCCGGCTAAACAGCGCGGCATTGCTGGTGATGGCGGCCGAATGCGCCGCCAGCTGCGGGGAAAACTGCCGCTGCAAGGCTTGGCGTTCGGGGGTGCTGTGGGCACCGGCCACGGTGAAAAACGCGCCCAGCACACGCTCTAGCAGCTGCCCAGCCGCTTCGAGCGGTTTGATCGTGTTGTCAAAGCTGGGGGCGTCGGGGCAGGTGGCGATCGCGTCGATTTCCGCCAAATGCTGCGCCAGTGCCGCCTGTACCGCGGGGGCATAATGGGCGTCGTCGATTTCGGCGAAGGGGGCAATGCCAAACGGGGTATCCCATGGCTGCAGCAGCGGATTTTCCATTTAGCTTTCCTTTGCTTCGGGGGTGGCTTGGCCACAAATGGGGCAATCGGGGCGTTTTTTTAGGGTGATGCGGCGTTGTTCGGCGTATAGGGCATCATAGATCACCATGGTGCCGCGCAAGGGCGCACCGGTACCGGTAATCACCTTTGCCGCCTCGGCCGCCATCATGGTGCCGATAATGCCGGGCAGCGGGCCAAAAACGCCAGCCTCGGCGCAGCTGGGCACCAGCCCCGGCGCGGGGCGCTGGGGGAAGGTGCATTGGTAGCAGGGCGTGCCATTGGCGGTGTCGATCACGCTGAGCTGGCCTTCCCATTGCGTCAGCGCACCCGAAACCAACGGTTTGCCCAAACGATGTGCCACGCTGTTGGCCAAATAGCGCGTGTCGAAATTATCGCTGCCATCCAAGATGATATCATATTCGGCAAACAGCGTCTCTGCGTCATCGGCCCCCAAGCGGCGGTTATAGGGGCGCACATCAACAAAGGGGTTTAGCGCCTGCAGCTGCTCTTGGGCGGAAAAGACCTTTGGCATACCGATGCGGGCATCGGTGTGAATAACCTGCCGCTGCAGGTTCGAGCCATCGACCACATCATCATCGACAATACCAATTTGCCCCACCCCCGCGGCTGCCAGATACATCAGCGCGGGGCTACCCAAACCACCAGCGCCAATCACCAAAACCCGGGCCTCTTTCAGCTTGCGCTGACCGGGCCCGCCCAATTCGCGCAGCATGATGTGGCGGGCATAGCGCGACAATTCCGTGTCGCTGAACGTGGCGGTGCTGGCTGGGGGCGCGGCGTGGTCTGTGGCGTGGGCTGTGGCGCGGGTGCGCAACCAGCCCAAAGCCCTGCGATAAAGCGCCACCATCAGCGCAGCGCCCCCCAGCAGCAGCCAAGGCGCGGCACTGCCGCCGGTGGCAACGCGCAGCGCTTGGGTCGGTGGCAGCACCAGCTGCGCCACCACCACCGCCAGCCACAAAACCCCGATCAGCGCCCAGCGCAGCCGTGGCGGGGCCTTCATCGCCCAGCCAATGCCCCACAAAGCGGCGGCAATCGCAAAAACCAGCGCCATCAGCCGCGCCCCGTGCTGCCAAAGCCACCGCTGCCACGGGCGGTTTCGGGCAGCTGGGCCAGCAGTTCAAACCGCGCCTGCACCACCGGCGCCACCACCATTTGCGCGATCCTTTCGCCGTGGACCACGGCAAACGGGGCGTCGCCCGCATTCATCAGAATCACCCCCAAAGGCCCGCGGTAATCGCTATCGATGGTGCCGGGGCTGTTGGGCAGGGTGATGCCATGTTTCAGCGCCAAGCCCGAGCGCGGGCGAATTTGCACCTCGAACCCGGCGGGAATGGCCAGCCGCAGCCCAGTGGGCACCAGCGCCCGGCCCCCCGGCTGTAACACCACCCCACTGGCGCGTGTTTGGGGGGGGAAATTGGCACGCAGGTCCGCGCCAGCAGCCCCTGCGGTGGCATAGTGGGGCAGGCCAAGGGCCTGATCGGCCAGATCATCCCACATAAGCTGCACGGTGAGGGGGGCAGGTGTCATCGGCAAACCTTTTGTCTGAACGCGCAAAAGGCGCGCCTTTAGCTGTTCAACGTATCGGCCATGCGCTGGGCCAAGCGCTGTGCCACGGCGGTTTTGGCCATTTTGGGCCACTCTTCTACCCCGGCTTCGCTGACCAGATGCACGGTGTTTTCGCTGCCGCCAAATGTGCCTGTGGCGGGCGAGACATCATTGGCCACGATCCAATCACAGCCCTTGCGGGCGCGTTTGGCTTGGGCATTGGCCAGCACATCGTCGGTTTCAGCGGCAAAGCCCACAACCAGTTTCGGGCGCAGCGGGCCCGGGGCGCTGATGGTGGCCAAGATATCGGGGTTTTCTGCAAATTCCAGCACAGGCAGGCGGCCTTGTTGCTTTTTCATTTTGCTTTCGGGGGCGTTGGCCACGCGCCAATCGGCCACGGCGGCGGCGCAAACCACCGCATCGGCGGGCAGGGCTGCGGTGACGGCGTGCAGCATCTGCTGGGCGGTTTCAACCTGATACAGCTCTACCCCATTTGGGGGGGGCACATCGGCGGGGCCGGACACAAACACCACATGCGCCCCCAGCGCCTGCAAGGCCTGCCCAATGGCTGTGCCCTGCGCCCCGGACGAGCGGTTCGAGATATAGCGCACCGGATCGATCGGTTCTTGGGTTGGCCCCGATGTCACGATAACGCGCCGCCCTGCCAGCGGCCCTTGGGCCAGATGCTGGCGGATGGCGGCGTGAATATCGGCCGGTTCGGCCATGCGGCCGGGCCCGTATTCGCCACAGGCCATATCGCCGCTGTCGGGGCCAATTACAGCCACGCCATCGCCCTTTAATAGCCCCAAGTTGCGCTGGGTGGCGGGGTGCTGCCACATGCGCACATTCATAGCAGGGGCCAACAGCACCGGCGTATCCGTGGCCATCAACAGCGTAGAGGCCAGATCATCGGCATGCCCGCCCGCCATTTTCGCCATCATATCAGCGGTCGCTGGTGCCACCACCACCAGATCGGCCACGCGTGACAGCTGGATATGGCCCATCTGCGCCTCGGCGGTCAGGTCAAACAAGGTGGTATGCACCGCCTCGCCCGCCAAGGCCGAGACCGACAGCGGCGTGACAAATTCTGCGGCAGCGGCGGTCATCACCGGGCTAACGCTGGCGCCATCGGCGCGCAGTCGGCGGATCAGATCCAGCGTTTTATAAGCTGCGATCCCGCCGCAGATGATCAGTAATATGCGTTTGCCAGCCAGCATAGCGCCTCCTGCGGTTGACCCTTGACCAGTGTTACGGGGGCAGGCGGGTAAACTCAATCCTTCGCGAACGCCGCGCACGGATCGTCGCGTGGCACGGGCGGGGCATCAAGCACCAGATCAAAGCGGCCCTCGATTTGGCCATCCTCGGATTGGCCAAGGGCAAAAACCGTCAAATCGGGGCGCAGGCGTAGCAGGTAGGCGGGCACGCCCCAATCGTTGCGGGCGTGCCCGTTGCCCGTGATCACCACCACCAGCCCCGCGGTTTCATCCAGCGCCTGCAAGGTGGCGCGCGCAAGCACCGCATCGCGTAGGCGCTGCACATCTACCATGCCGGGCAGCATTTCGGCGGGCAACGCATTGCAATGCGACAGCGCCTGCATGGTTTCGCGCTGTTGCTGCTGGGCTGGTGGTAAGGCTTGGGTCAGCCCATAGATTTCGGCCTTGGGCCCGAAACTGTCGGCCACGCCTTGCACAAGCGCCGCACGCGCCTGCGCACGGGGCACCGCCGCACCGTAAATTTTGGCTGTGGGGGCTGCGGCGAAAATGGGGAAATACAACGAGAATGCGGGCCAGCCGCTATTGGCCCAATCCAGCGCCTGTTCCAGCGCTTCCGCGTCGCGCCGGGTGGTGGGCGTGGCAGCAGCGGCTTGCTGCGGTGTCAGCATTTCAAACACCAACGCCGCTGGCCGCAGGTCTGCCACCCATTCAGCCTGGGTTTGGTGATGGGCGGGGTTATCGTGCACCTCACCCAGCAGCACGACAGCGGCGTTGCGCGCGGCTGGGGGTGGGGCGCTGGCCGTTGCCGTAAGGGGCGCGGCCAGCATCATGATTAGGCCAACCAGCGCATGTCTCATGCCAATAGGGCGTGCACCTCTTTCGAGCGGGTTTCAAGCCGCTTGCGCATTTTCTGGAACGCCGCCGCTTCCAGCTGGCGCACCCGTTCTTTGGACAGGCCCAGTTCTTCGCCCAGCGATTCCAGCGTGCGGGGCGTATCGCGCAGCTTGCGTTCGGTGATGATGAACCGCTCGCGTTCGTTCAGCGCGTTCAACGCCTCGACCAGCCATGCGCGCAGCGCTTTGGTGTCGTGCTCGGTCTCTACGATTTCGCTGGCACGCACACCGTCATCTTCGATGGTATCGATCCATTCGCGCCCCTCGTCCTCTGACGACTGTGTGGCATTCAGCGAAAAATCGCTGCCCGACAGGCGGCCTTCCATCATTTCCACATCGGCCAGTGGCACGCCGATTTCCATGGCGATCATTTGGCGCATCTGGTGGCGGTCCAGTTCCTCGCCGCGCGCCAATGCTTCGCGTTCCAAGCGGGCCTGCACACGGCGCATGTTGAAAAACAACGATTTCTGGCTAGAGGTCGACCCGGTGCGCACCATCGACCAGTTGCGCATGACGTAATCTTGAATGCTGGCCTTGATCCACCACACCGCATAGGTGGAAAAGCGTACGCCGCGGTCGGGGTCGAATTTATCGGCCGCTTTCATCAGGCCCAAACTGGCCTCTTGAATCAAATCACCCATCGGTGCGCCGTAGCGTTTGAATTTGGATGCCATCGAAATGGCAAGGCGCATATAGGCCGTGATCAGCCGGTGCAGCGCCTGTTCGTCGCGTTGGTCGCGCCAAGCATAGGCCAGTTGCAGTTCTGTCTCGGCGTCCAGCAGTTCTGCCTTCATCGCCTTTCGTGACAGGGTCATGTCGCGCGTTGAATCGAATGCCATGTTATCCCCCAGTCGTATGCCGCACTACGGTGCGTTGCGAGCTTTCTTTGCGTCTTTGGTAGTGTTACGGCTGTGCTTTGCGATTGGATCAAAAATTAGGTGAGCAGATGTTGCCTTCGCTGACATTGGTTCTAGGGGGCGCGGCCTCGGGGAAATCGACCTATGCCGAGGGGCTGGCAATGCGGGCCGCCCCAAGCCGCCTGTATCTGGCCACAGCACAAACATGGGACGAGGAAATGCGCCAAAAAGTGGCGCGCCACCGGGCCCGCCGGCAACAGGGTTGGGCCACAATCGAGGCGCCCCTGCAGCTGGGGGCTGCGTTGTTGCAGGCGCCAGCGGATGGCGTGGTGCTGTTGGATTGTGCCACGATGTGGCTGTCAAACCATCTGCTGGCTGGCCACGACATAGAAACCGAAACCGCGCAACTTTTGGCCGATTTGGCGGCATGCCCTTGCCCGGTGGTGGTGGTATCGAACGAATTGGGCCTGTCGGTTGTGCCCGAAAACGCCTTGGCCCGGCAGTTTCGCCAAGCGCAGGGCGAGTTGAACCAGCGGCTGGCTGCGCAGGCCGGGCTGGTGGCGTTTGTGGCGGCTGGGCTGCCCTTGGCCATGAAAGGGGCGCTGCCATGAGCCGGTTTTTCTGGGTCCGTCACGGGCCAACCCATGCCAAAACCATGGTGGGCTGGTCAGATCTGCCTGCAGATCTGTCCGACGTGGCGCAGTTGCAACGCCTGCAGGCATTTCTGCCCAGCGATGCGCTGGTGATCTCGTCAGATCTGCAGCGTGCCGTTGCCACCGCCGATGCCATTGCGGGCGCGCGCATGCGCCTGCCGCACGATCCTGATCTTCGCGAAATGCATTTCGGCGCGTGGGAGCTGCAGCGCTTTGACGAGGTGGAAGACCAAGCGCTGATCCGGCAGTTTTGGGAAAACCCCGGGCATGTGCGCCCGCCCGGTGGCGAAAGCTGGCATCAGCTGGTGCAGCGCGTCGATGGGGCGGTGGCGCGGCTGTGCGCGGCCCACCCTGGGCGCGATATCGTGGTGGTGGCCCATTTCGGGGCGATTTTGACACAGGTGCAAACCGCGCTTCAATTGGGCGCGTATGAGACCTTTGCCCATAAGATCGACAATTTGTCTGTGACCGAAATCACCCGCAAGGGGCAGGGCTGGGGCCTTGGGCGGCTTAACCATCTGCCCTAAGCGCGCAGCACAGGCTTTGACATTGGCGCCAAGGCTGGGCAGGTTGGGCAACGGTGCGGTAAGGGATGTGTGATCCAAGTTTTTGTTGATGCCAATTTGGTTTTGTTTGCGGTCCCGAAAACCGGCTCTACGGCCTATCATCTGGCGCTGCGGGGCAAGGCCGATATCAGCCTGATCAACAAACCCTTCTTGAAACATATGAGCATGCGCAAATACGAGGCCGATTTCGCCCCGTTTTTGCAAAAGGCCTATGGCTTGGCGCCCGCATGCGTGGCGGTGATGCGCGACCCGCTTGAACAGCTGCGCAGTTGGTATCGTTACCGCCAAAAGCCAAAATCCCGCGCCAAGGCAGGGCAGCACGCGGCGCTGGGCCTAAGTTTCGATGAATTTGTGCAAGAAAACCTGAAAGAGCGGCCCCAGCCCATGGCCCGGGTGGGCAGCCAGTATGATTTTTTGTGCGGCGCGGATGGCACATTGGCGGTAGACCACCTTTTTGCCTATGAAAAACCTTTGGTTTTATGCGATTTTTTGCAATCACAGTTGGGCAGTGCCGTGGCAGCCAAGCAGCATAATGTCTCGCCGCCCGCAGATACCCGGATCAGCCCCGAGACCGAGGCGCAGTTGCGCCAAGCCCGCGCCGCAGATTTTGCCCTGCACGCACAGGTGATGCAGGCCGGTGGGCATTGGCAGTGCGCGGGCGCCGGGGGCTAAACCACCGCGCCCGCATCAAGGCGCGCCAACAGGGCTTGCGCCTCGCGCAGCACGGTTTCGCGGTGCCCTGGCGCCATGCGTGCCCAAGTGCGATACATTTGCGCCATGCGTGGATTTTTGGCAAAACGCCCCTCGTGGCGCATCAAAAAATCCCAGTACAGCAGGTTGAAAGGGCAGGCGCGCGGGCCGGTTTTTTCTTTTACTTTATAGCTGCAGCTGCCGCAGTAATCTGACATGCGGTCGATATAGGCCCCAGAACTGACATAGGGTTTCGAGGCGATGATGCCATCGTCGGCAAATTGGCTCATGCCAATGGTATTGGGGCTTTCCACCCATTCAAAGGCATCGGCATAAACCGCCAGATACCACATGTGCAGCTCTTGCGGGCTAACCCCGGCCAGCAACGCAAAATTGCCCGTCACCATCAGCCGCTGGATGTGGTGCGCATAGGCCTGCTGGCGGGTTTGGGCCACGGCGGCGGCCACACAGGCCATGCGGGTGGGCGCGCCCCAGTAAAACGCGGGCAGCGGGCGGGTGTGGCCCAAGGCATTGCGGCTGGTATAATCTGGGCCTTCGCGAAAATAGATGCCGCGCACATATTCGCGCCAGCCAATGACTTGGCGAATGAACCCTTCGGCGGCATTCAACGGCACCCGACCGGCCTGCCATTCGGCTTGCACGCGCTGGCATATTTCCATTGGCCCCAGCAGACCCAAATTCAGATAGGGTGCCAAAACCGCGTGGTTCAAAAACGCATCATCCACCAGCATCGCATCTTGGGTATCGCCAAAGCTGGGCAGCAGATATGTGGCAAAGTGGTCTAGGGCCTGCAGCGCCTCGGCCCGGTTTGTGGCAAACCAAAAATCATCAAGCGTGCCAAAGTTTTGGCCAAAATGCTGGGCGACCATGGCAAGCACCGCTTGGGTCTGGGCGCTGGGGGCAAAGCGCAGGGGTTTTGGGCGCAGAATATCGGGCTGGGCGCGTTTGCGGTTTTCGGCGTCATAGTTCCATTTGCCGCCCTCGGGGGTGCCGTCGGGCTGCATCAACAGCCCGGTTTTGCGCCGCATTTCGCGGTAAAAATACTCCATCCGCAGTTGTTTGCGCCCCTCGGCCCATGCCTGAAATTCGGCATGGCTGGCCAAAAAGCGGCTGTCTTCCACCACGCTGACCCGCAGCGGCAAGGCATCAAATTCGCCAATCACGCGCCATTCGCCCGCCCGGGTGGCCAGCACCTGATCGCAGCCATATAGGCTGGCATAGCGCAGGATTTCACCGCTCAGGCTGTGGGTGTTGTCGGGATCGGTCAGCTGGGTATAGGCCACGCGCCAGCCCTGTGCGCGCAATTCATCGGCAAACTGGCGCATGGCGGCAAAGATCAGGGCAATTTTCTTTGGATGGTGGGGCACATAGCGCGCCTCGCTTGCAACTTCGGCCATCACAACCACATCGGTGGTCTTGTCTGCCGCACAAAGGCTGGCCAGATCATGCGACAGCTGATCGCCCAGCACGGGCAGCAGGCGCGTTACCATGGCACGCTCTTTCCTTGCCAGTCGAAAAAGCCGCCGCTGTCTGGGTGCTGTAACCCGTCGATCACGGCCAATAAGTTGGCGGCGGCGGTGGCGGGGGGCACCGCTGGGTGGCGGCCCAGATATTTTTGGGTAAAGTCGGTTTGCACCGTGCCGGGGTGCAGTGCCACGCAAATTGCGCCCTTGTGGCTGCGGGCCAATTCGATGGCGCCGGTGTGGATCACTTGGTTCAGCGCCGCCTTTGCCGCACGGTAGCTTACCCACCCGCCCAAGCGATTATCGCCGATCGAGCCCACCCGCGCCGAGAGCGCGGCAAATACGCAACGCCCCGTGCGTGGCAGCAAGGGCAGGGCATATTTTAGCACCAAGGCAGGGCCGATGCAGTTCAGCGCAAATTGCG
The DNA here is from genome assembly GCA_009924775.1 of Paracoccaceae bacterium. Lineage (GTDB taxonomy): Bacteria > Pseudomonadota > Alphaproteobacteria > Rhodobacterales > Rhodobacteraceae > CAJXSO01. The sequence continues at coordinate 13,391 of RFQY01000041.1, forward strand.
CCGCCATGGCCTGTGCATCGATCTGGCGCAGCGATTTTTCCGGCGCCATGCCATCGATTTCCAGCCCGCCGCTGGCCACCAGCACCAAATCGAACGGCCCGTGCAGACCTGCCATTGCGCGTGCCACGCTGGCCTCGTGGGTGATGTCCAGCCCATCCACGCTGCGCGACAGCGTGCTAACCGCCACGCCACGCTGGTGCAGCGCTGTGGCCAGCGCGCCGCCAATGCCGCCCGAGGCGCCGATAATCAATGCGTTTTCCATGGCCAAGCAGATAGGCCCAAGCCCGCCTGCTTCAACGTGCATTTCCTGCTTTTCATTTGCAAAGCGGTCTGTATAACTTGGCGCCATGAAACAAAGTGGCCCCATTTCTTTTCCATTGCGCATCAGCGCGGCGCCCGCGCTGGCGCTAGGCCTGCTACTGCTAAGCCGCCTCTGAGCGTGCCCTGCATGGCGCGTCCGCTCAGAGGGTTGACCACATCGCGCCGCCAGCCTTAGCAGACACAAACCAAAGAGTTCAGACAAATGACCACGACCCAAGACAAAGATCGCGTTTTGATCTTCGACACCACATTGCGCGATGGCGAACAATCGCCCGGTGCCACGATGACCCACGAGGAAAAGCTGGAAATCGCCGAGATGCTCGACGATATGGGCGTCGATATTATCGAGGCGGGTTTTCCCATTGCCTCTGAGGGGGATTTCAAGGCGGTAAAGGAAATCGCCCAGAGATCGAAAAAATCGGTGATTTGCGGGCTTGCGCGCGCGAATTTCAAAGATATCGACCGCTGCTTCGAGGCGGTGAAACACGCAGCCCAACCGCGCATTCACACCTTTATCGGCACATCGCCCCTGCACCGCGCCATTCCAAACCTGACGCGCGACGAAATGGCCGAGCGTATTCACGACACCGTCACCCATGCGCGCAACCTGTGCGATAACGTGCAATGGTCACCCATGGATGCCACCCGCACCGAATGGGATTACCTGTGCCGGGTGATCGAAATTGCCATCAAGGCCGGCGCCACCACGATCAATATTCCCGATACCGTGGGCTATACTGCACCGGTCGAAAGCGCCGATCTGATCAAACGCCTGATCGCCGCGGTGCCGGGCGCCGATGAGGTGATTTTTGCCACCCATTGCCACAACGATCTGGGCATGGCCACGGCCAATGCGCTGGCCGCTGTGGCGGGCGGTGCGCGCCAGATTGAATGCACCGTCAATGGCCTGGGCGAGCGGGCAGGCAACACCGCCTTGGAAGAGGTGGTGATGGCGCTGAAAGTGCGCGGCGATATCATGCCCTATTATACCCAAGTTGACAGCACCAAGATCATGTCGGTATCGCGGCGGGTGTCTACCGCCAGCGGCTTTGCGGTGCAGTTCAACAAGGCGATTGTGGGCAAGAATGCCTTTGCGCATGAATCTGGCATCCACCAAGATGGCATGCTGAAAAATGCGGAAACCTTTGAAATCATGCGCCCTTCTGATGTGGGGTTGCAGGCCTCGTCCTTGCCGCTGGGCAAGCATTCTGGCCGTGCCGCGCTGCGCGCCAAAGCCAAGGATCTGGGCTTTGATCTGGCCGATAACCAGCTCAACGACATCTTCGTGCGCTTCAAGGATTTGGCCGACCGCAAGAAAGAGGTCTACGACGACGACCTGATCGCGCTGATGCGGGTGGGTGAAAACCCCGAAAACGACCGCTTGAAAATTCTGTCGCTGCGCGTGGCTTGTGGCACCGGCGGCCCCGCCGAGGCGGTGCTAAGCATGGAGATTGATGGCGTCAAACTAAGCGCCACGCAAAACGGTGATGGGCCTGTGGATGCCACCTTTAAGGCCGTGCGCGAATTGCACCCCAACAAGGCGCGGCTGCAGCTTTATCAGGTGAATGCCGTCACCGAAGGCACCGATGCGCAGGCCACCGTTTCTGTGCGCCTAGAAGAAGATGGCAACATCGCCACGGGCCAATCGGCCGATACCGATACGGTTCTGGCCTCGGCCAAGGCCTATGTGAACGCGTTGAACCGGCTTTTGGTGCGCCGCGATAAAACCGGCGAAGACCGCAAAGAAATCAACTATCGCGATATGAGCTAAGCATGAACGCGCCCGCCCTACGACCGGGGCGGGCGCGGTTTATACACCGGCAGGCGCCAGCCCAACCTGATCGAGCCTGCGCGCAGCACGAACGTGGCGCAGGCGCTTAGGCCCAAGATGGCCAGCGCTGGCAGCCCCACCCAAGACGCGGCCACAAAGGCGCCGGCGCCTGCAAAGGCGGCGCTGACGTAAAGTTCGCCTTGTTTCAAAACCAAGGGCACTTGGCCCACCACCACATCGCGCATCAGCCCGCCCATGCAGCCGGTGATCATACCCATGATCACCACCACCGGCGCTGGCTGGCCTAGGCTTTGCGCCACGCCGGCACCAGCCGCCACCGCCACGGCCAAGGCACAGGCATCCAGCCATAAAATGGCACGTTGGCGGCTTTCAAACCGATGGGCGGAAAAGAAAACCAACGCCGCTGCCGCCACCGCCACCCCCAAATAGCTGGGCTGCGCCACCCAAAACACCGGGTTACGATCCAGCAGCACATCGCGAATGGTGCCGCCACCCACCGCGGTGAGGCAGGCCAAAAAAGCAAACCCAATAATATCCAGCTGTGCGCGGCTGGCCACCAAGGCCCCGGTCAGGGCAAAGACCAAAACCGAGGCATAATCAAGGGCTGCCAGCGCGGCGTTCATGGGGTGGCTTTTTGTGGTTTGAACGGCGCCATGCCAGCCCGCGCCAGGGCATCGGCGCGCTCGTTCTCGGGGTGGCCGGCATGGCCCTTTACCCATTTCCACGTCACCGTGTGGCGCGCTGCCGCACTGTCCAGGCGCTGCCACAATTCGGCGTTTTTCACCGGTTTTTTATCGGCGGTGCGCCAGCCATTGCGCTTCCAGCCGTGAATCCAGCTGGTAACCCCGTTTTTGACATAGGCGCTATCGGTGACGATGGTGATCGTGCTGGCGCGGCCCAATGTTTCCAGCGCCTGAATGGCGGCCAGCAATTCCATGCGGTTGTTGGTGGTATCGGCCTCGCCGCCGCATAATTCGCGCTCTTTCAGCACTTGGCCACCCTCGCTGGCGCGCAGCAGCACGCCCCAGCCCCCGGGGCCAGGATTGCCGGAGCACGCTCCGTCGGTATAGGCGTAAAGATCTGGCATGGGGTTTCCTAGCTGGGTCGGGGTGCGGGGTGCAAGTGCTTTAGCCGCGCTTGGCCAAAAGCGCCACCCAAGGGGCAGGCACGCCATCTAGCCCCATGTCTTGGCCATCGCGGCGGCGCAGCAGCTGCAGCCCTGCTGCTTCGACCAAGCCGATCAACTGGGGTGGGGTGAAATAGGTGTAAAGGCGCCCCAAACTGTCGCGGGCGCTGCCTTGGCCGGTTTTCAGCGCAATGTGCAGATGCCCGCCCGGCCGCAGCGCTTGGGCGATGGCCGCCAAATGCCTTGGGATATCGGCTGCAGGGGCGTGCAACAGGCTGAAATTGGCCCAAACCCCGTCAAGGCTGGCGGCGGGGGCTTTGGCCAAGGTGGTGGTGAAATCGGCCAGTTCGGCGCGCACGCCGGGCTGGTTTGCGGCCAGATCAACCATGGCGCTGGCGGCGTCCGTGGCCCATACCTGCAGCCCCGCTGCGGCCATGTGGCTGGCATCGATCCCCGGCCCACAGCCCAAATCCAGCACATCCCCGCCGGGCGGCATTGCGGCGATGAACTGGCGCAACAACTGGCCGGGGCGGGCTGCGGCTGTCAGCTGGGCGTATTCGCCCGCCCGCGCATTATAAAGCGCCAGTGTTTCTGGATCTGTGCTCATAAAAACGCGGTGACGCCCAAAGACAGCACCACAATCGCGCTGAGCAGCACGCGCAGATGCATCCACCATGCGGGCGCCAAACCCTGTTTCCAAAACAGCCAATCAATGCCCAAGATGCCCACGAACCCCGCCATCAGGTTCAGCGCTGCACTGACAGGTCCGCCGCCCGTCATAAAAAACGCCCATAAGGCTGGCACCACAGACAAGGCATAGCCTGTTGCCGCAATCTGACCACTGGCGCGGGTGGCAAAGCCCCACAGCACGCCAGACATAAACGATAAGATGACCGCGCCATAAAACAGGCCCACATATGGCCCGGTAAACCGGGGGCCCAAAGTGGCCGCGCTCCACATCGCGAGATCGGGCAGCAGATGGGTGATGGCGCCCCATAAAAACGGGATCAGGCCGGCCAGGCCCAACAGCAGGGCCGAACGTGGTATTTGGGTCATGCTAGGTCTCGCAGCAGGCGTGGCACCTTGAAATTAACACGCTCTACAGCGGTTTCCACCAGCTCTACCCGCACGTCAAAGCGGGCTTGAAAGGCCGCGATCACCTCGTCCACCAGCACTTCGGGGGCGCTGGCGCCTGCGGTGATGCCCAGCGTGGCAATGCCCTCTAGCGCGCGCCAATCGATCTCGGTGGCGCGTTGCACCAATTGCGCATAGGCGCAGCCAGCGCGCGCGCCCACCTCGACCAAGCGCTTGGAATTTGACGAGTTCGGCGCCCCCACCACCAGCAGCGCATCGCATTTTGGCGCAATCTCTTTCACCGCTTGCTGGCGGTTGGTGGTGGCATAGCAAATATCTTCCTTATGCGGCCCCACGATGGTGGGAAACCGCGTGGTCAGCGCGGCCACAATATCGGCGGTGTCATCCACGCTTAGGG
>RFQY01000401.1 GCA_009924775.1 Paracoccaceae bacterium
CACCCACACTCATCGGCATCACATGCACCGCCCAGTCCGCATCCTGCAAATCCGTCGTGTACGGCGGCACCACGAAATACATCGGATCCACCGCCTCAAACCCCACCCTCTTATCCCCAGGATTCCAGAAACACTTCATCACCCCACGCCCACTCATCAGCGTGTAATCCACCCAGCTCAACACCTCATCCACAAAGTTCGTCTTCTCCCGAATCTTGTAGTTGAACCAGTCCTCCGCGACCTTCGTGTACGCATTCAACTGCTGCCTCATCGGCACAAAGCTGGCCACAACATCCATCCCCAACGCCTGCTGCAAGAATAACGGCTTCAGCTTCTCAATCGCCGTGTCAATCAACGGCCAATGCAGGTCCGCAGCCTTCGGCCACGGCTTGTTCGTCCGCCGAAGCCCATGATGCCGCAACTCATACCACCGAGTCTGCCGCAACTCCCACGGACTCCGCTGCTCGATACTCGTCAGTATCTGCCCCTGCAAATCACTCCGCCCCTTTTCAGTCATCATAAATCCTTCACCCCTTCCTACCCCCCTACCTCACATCCAGCAAGCGCAACCCCCTCCGGTTCCAGTGGGCCAATCTCATCCTCCATCCGCTCCAGCAAGCTCCTCCCATCCTCACCCACCGCCTTCAGATACTCATCCATCCGCTTCCCACCACCACCACAGAACGCCAGCACCAACGCATCCGCACGATCAGGACTGTTGATCCCCCTCGCACGCAACTCGTCCTTCCCCTCAAGCGTCAGCTTCCCCTTCCCATTCGTCCGCACCTTCCGGGTCACCAACTGCTGGAGCAACACCTCGTCATTCCCAACAGGCCCCAAGTTCACCTTCCCCTCCTCCACCATCCGACCAAACTCAATCCACATCTCCGCCGCACGATTCACAAACTGATCATCCCGAATCGCCCTCTCCCCAAAATTCACCCTCCTCACATCCCACCCCTCCGCTCGGAGAGCGTCGCACATCACGATCCCCATCCCACCCACATCCGCATACACATCCTCAGCCTTCAACTTCCACTTCCTAAACTCACTGATGAACCTCCCCACACTCGCCATCGTGTCCTTGTCCCGCCACCGCACCAAGCCCTTCACCACGTTCCCATGCCTCACCACGAGAACACTCTCATCCCCACCAGCACTGAAATCACACCCAGCAGTCAGGCGGTGACCTTCGGTATCCTCCTTCGGTGGGCCACTCACCAGCCTCTGCCAGTCCGCCGTCCTCACCGCGGTCAAACTCCCGTCATCCTCCATGAACTCCGCATGAATCATCGACCGCACCAACGGATGACCCTCACCC
>RFQY01000402.1 GCA_009924775.1 Paracoccaceae bacterium
GATGTGACGCTGGTTGATCCGCGCCCCGCCTTTGGCTCGACCGCCCGCTTTGAGTCGGTGCGACTTCTCGATGCTTGGCCCGATGAGGCATTGGATGAAATCGGGCTTGATGCCCGCACTGCCGTTGTGACCTTGACCCATGATCCCAAACTTGATGATCCCGCAATCATGGCCGCGCTGCGGGCCGATGTGTTTTATCTGGGCTGCTTGGGCTCAACGCGCACCCATGCAAAACGAGTGGATCGTTTGGCCGAGGCAGGCTTTGGCGCCGAGGATATTGCGCGCATCCATGCCCCTGTTGGTCTGAATATTGGGGCGATGGGCCCCGCAGAGATTGCAATTTCGATCATGGCGCAAATCACTGAAAGGTTGCGCACATCATGAAGTTTGGGCCGCGTCCTATAGCCGAAGGGATGGGCGCGATCTTGGCCCATTCCGTGTCCGTTGAAGGGGGGGTGATCCGGAAGGGCACGCGCCTTGGGGCAGATCATATCGCCGCGCTGCGGGCCGCGGGGGTGGCCGAGGTGACAGTTGCCGCGATGGAGGCGGGTGATGTCGATGAAAACACCGCCGCCGCGCGATTGGCGCATGCGTTATGCAGGGCCGATGCAGGTCTTGAGATTGAAGCAGCCTTTACAGGGCGGGTCAATCTGCGCAGCCGCGGCGCAGGCATCTTTTCGGTGGATGCCGCAAAAATTGCGGCGGTGAATGCGATTGACCCACGCATCACGGTTGCCACCCTGCCGCCATGGCAGCGCGTCTCAAAAAGGATGATGGTCGCCACAATAAAAATCATTCCCTATGCCGTGCCAGAGGCCGCGCTCTTGGCCGCCGAAGAGGCGGCCCACGGCGGGGCATTGGCCTATATCGCGCCGCAGATTTCTTCGGCCACCCTGATTCTCACCAGCCATGAGGGGCAGAAGGCCGCAGCCCTTGAAGAAAAATCTATCGATGCGGTTGAGGCGCGTCTCGCCGCCTTGCAGGTGGATCTGAGCGACACGCGCATTTGCCCGCATGACAAAGCCGCGCTTGAGGTTGAGATTGCACAGGTGAAGACAAACTTGATCTTAATCCTCACCGCCTCTGCCACATCTGACATCGATGATGTGATGCCTGCTGCGCTGCGGGGCGTGGGGGGGCAGGTGACGCGGTTTGGAATGCCCGTTGATCCAGGCAATCTTTTGGTTTTGGGCGTATTGAAGGCGACCCCTGTCATAGGCTTGCCGGGTTGCGCGCGCAGCCCCGCCCTGAATGGAGCAGATTGGGTGTTGGAGCGGGTCATTTGTGGCTATCCCCCGAGCGCTGAAGAAATTGGCGCGAT
>RFQY01000403.1 GCA_009924775.1 Paracoccaceae bacterium
CTTCATCGCCTTGACCGGCATCTTCAGCGCCCGCGCCCCGCAGGTCGTGCCGAAGTAGACCTCCTCGCCGAGAACCGCGTCATAGAGCGCCATCGTCTGCTTCAGGTCATCGCGCCCGCAGCAGTCGCACGCCCGAACGCTGTCGGTCATGCCGATGTACAGGTACGGGGTCATCGTCTCGAAGGCGTCGGTGCGGGTGTTGGTGCGGCTCATCGGTATCTCCTCTCGACACCCTATCTATAGCCGCATACCGATAGTGCGTCAAGCACCCACCCGCAGATTTCTGCTACAGGCTTACGCCCCCATCCATGCATGGTAGGCCATCGAGCCATCGGTGTACGGGCAGGAGCTTGCGCGCTTGCTGTTCCAGTTCTGGCGCGCCTCCAGGTCGCGGGCGCTCCAAGTCCGGCCATCGTCCATACGAGCAGGACGGGGATTGGCGGCAAGCCACTCGGCGCCCTTGCGCGCCGCGCCCTCCTTGATTGCGGCGATCTCGATGTCGCTGTATGCCGAGCGGCTGCGAGGGCGCCCCATCGCTGTAGCGGCACAGTCAAGGCCGCGCAGTCCGCCATCCGAGAGGGTGACGGCCTTCTTGACGCTGCGGCCACAGGCACAGCACACGAAAACGCTGTCCTCGTCAGCGTGGAACTCGATGGCGGTCAGGGTGGTGTTGACGTTGCGGCCCATAGTGATCTCCTCTCGACACCCTATCTATAGCCGCATACCGATACGGCGTCAACGCCTATCGAGCAGATTTCTACACCCTCCGCCTCGACCGCTCCTCTATGGACGCCGCCACTCGTAGCACAGCCAGTCCCGCCCGCTCCCGGCCAGCGGCGAGCAGCGCCAGCCCTGGCAGGGTGAGGGCGAGGATCACCAGCGTCGAGGTTCTCATACGCCCCCCAGGCTCGGCAGCGCCTCGGGGAGCGCCACCTCAGGCCACTGGTACGCATGGTGCGCCGCCGCCCAATCCCCGCCCGCGCCGAGCAGCCGCGCTGACCAGCTCCAATCCGCCAGCCACCGCAGCAGCCCGAGCAGATCCGAGACATCCCCGCGCCCGACGATCCTCCCCTCCTTGACCCACCGCCGGATCCGCTTCCTGACCGCCTCCGCCTCCGGCCCCTTGTACCACCGGAGATACCCGATCATCTTCGACAGCGCCCCGATCTGCGCCGCCGTCGCAGGCTCCCGCCGCCACCGACCCGGCTTGCCCACCTCCATCCCATGCCCCGCGAGCGCCCGCGCTACCTCGGCCAGCCAATCGGCCAGCGCCATAGACTCAACGGCCTCGGGATCTGACCCTTCTCCCCCTCCCCCGCC
>RFQY01000404.1 GCA_009924775.1 Paracoccaceae bacterium
AGGCCCCCAACACCTGCGCGCGCCGCGCATCCGGCATGGTTGAGTTGGCGCTGGCCGCATAACCCGCCAACAGCAGCAGCGCCGAGCGTCGACCGGCTTGGGCATCAGCCAAGGCCGCCTCAACCCAAGCCTGCACCGTTGCAGCGGGTATCGTCTCAAACTTGGCGGGGCTGGATAGCCAACCCAACGCCGTCTCACGCAAAACCTGCGACACGGCGGGTTGATCAGCTGTTTGCATCATCAATTGGCGCAGGCGCGTCCATGCCACGTCGGGGCGCTTCATTGCCCACGCGGCCAGTGCGCGCCGGTAATCACTTGCCCATTGTTCCACCGGGCGGGTGGCGTTGCCCGCTGACCCACTGGCGGCGGGCGCCGCACTCCAACCTTGCAGCACATCCACCTCATCAGCCGAGGCGATGGTGGCGGCACGCACCCGCAACAAAGCAGAGGCATCGGGATCGGGCGTCTTCACTGCACCATCGCCCACCGGGTTGGGCTCGGCGGGCACGCTGAACAAGCGGCCTTGCATGTCCGCCACACGCTCGGTTGTGAGCGGGTGACTGCGCAGGTAAGGAAAGGCGCCATCGTCATTCAAGCGGTTGGCGTTTTGCAGGGTTTCAAACAAGCGCACAAACCCCTTCGGATCAAACCCCGCCTCCGACAACACCACCAAACCTTGGCGGTCCGCCTCTTGCTCCATGTCGCGTGAGAAGTTGAGCTGGTTTTGAATAGACGCCGCCTGCCCACCCACAATCAGTGCGGCACCTGCATCGGGGCTGGCGGCCATGGTGGCGGCACCCAAAATCATGGCGCCAATCAACCACGGCGCTTGGCTCTCTTGGGCTTGAATGATGCGGGCAATATGACGCTGCGTCACATGGCTCAACTCGTGCGCCAGTACCGAGGCCAGCGCGGCGTCATCCGTGGCCGATGCCAACAGCCCCAAGTGAAAGCCAAAGTAACCCCCCGGCAATGCAAACGCGTTGATGGCTTTGGGGCTGAGCAACCACAACTGCCAAGCAAACTGCTGCAACATGTCATCGGGCACATCACCGCGCGCGCGCGCCGTTGCAAACACAGGGCGCCACAGATCGGCGAGGTATTGGTTGAGCAGCGGGTCTTCCACCACCAAGCCACTGTTGTGCAAGCTAGGCATGATTTGTTGACCCAACCGACGCTCATCCCCCAGCGTTAACGACACCCCACCACCCAAGTTGGGCAAGGCCGCGCGGGGTTGCGCAACGGTGAGTGTGGTTGGCCCCAGCAACAGGGCGGCACCCAAAGCCCACGGCAACGCCCACGCCAAACGAGGGCGACGCC
>RFQY01000405.1 GCA_009924775.1 Paracoccaceae bacterium
GCACGTTCGTACATTTCACAGCGGGACGCATAACGCCCGCCACTACGCTTCGATTCTGGCAACGCCAACCCGCACGCCTGGTGGCGCATCTCCCAGTAGTGACAATCCCAGCACATCATTGGCCCATCGACTGGCCGGATGCGATTGCGTGCCGCTTGGTAGATCTGCTGCGCCTTGATCAGTGCCGTCTGCAGTGCCACGTATACGCATGAGTAGCCGTAAGGCTTCACCACCACCAGACCCGTGCGCTTGCTGCGCGTGAGAATCCGCAACGCAAGGCGTTCAATCAGATTGAGGCCAGGCAGCTGGTGCATCATCCCTCCAGTTTGGCAATCAGACGGTCGATATACCAGCGGCACTTGCGGGCGTCTTCCAAGGCATGGCCTTTGCACCAGATGCGCAGCAGATACTTCAACGCCTGGCCCTGCAGATAGGCAGGCACCATGTGCGGCGCGTCAGTGATCGCCGCTTCAATCACATCGATGGCCTCCACTGGGCCGCGGCGGTAATGGTCTGGATTGATTGGATCAGTCATCGAGCCATCCCCATGCAATGCGTTTGCAGATGCGCCATGCGTGTTTTTCGTCAACGTCAAACTCAGCCGCCAACTGGCGGTAGCTCCACCCCTCGGTGCGGAGTTGGCGCAGCTTGCGCACCAGCTCCGGCGTGAGGATGGCGGCGTGATTAAGCTCTCCGGCCTTAAATGGCCGGCCGGTTGGCATCACAGCCACTTATCTCCCAGCAGCTGCTGACGGCACACCTCAATCGCCTGCTGCGCTTGCTTCTGCGTCATCACCGATTCAGTGGCATCCATGGCACGGGCCACGCGGGCTAGCAGCTCGGGGTAATCCGTGTCGCGGAAATTGGCCGCCAGATCACGGGCAAACTCATTCCACAGTCCGGTGTAGGTGCTGCGCAACGGGTGGCCATAAGGCAGCTGATCGCGGCAGCTCCGCTCATAGAGGGCCTCCATCATGTCGGCGCGTTGTTGATCCAGCTGTTGGGCGTTCATGGAGTAATCAGTACTTGAAGGATGTTGAGCAGCTCTTCGCGGCGTGCGGAGATGTGCGGGTGGCTAGGTAGATTGGCCAGTTCATCCAAGCGGGCACGTAGCAGGTTGGAGAGCCGCATCCGCTCCTCTTGGCGACCAGCATTAAACATGCCGGAATCGCTGATAAGGGCTTCTAGCTTGGCGCGAGTGTGATCTGTCATCACACCACCTCCACCGTGGCACCTGGCCAGCGGTTCTGCGCGTACTTGGCCGCGGCCGTCTTGGATTCGGCGCGTGTGTACCACTTCAGCGGTTGCGCACC
>RFQY01000406.1 GCA_009924775.1 Paracoccaceae bacterium
GTAACAACTCTATACACAGTACCTGCTTCTAAAGAGGCTGTGGTATCTAGCATATCTGTAGCAAACCTTGCTGCATCATCTGCTACCTTCCGTATTATCGTACAGCCTTCGGCTGATGTATCAGCAACTATCTTAGACAAACAATACTTTGGTAAGGATATTACTGTTGGTGCATCTGATACTACAATCATCACAGTAGGTATTACCCTTGCTACTGGCGATGTCATCAAAATCTATGCCTCTACAGCAACTGTTGCTTTCCAGGCGTTCGGAGATGAGGCTTCCGTCTAATGACCATTACAAGTTACAAGACAGGTACTATCTCACCGTCTAGTTTGCTTGTTGGTAACCCATTCTACTTGCCTACATACACTGTTGATTACCTGGTAGTTGCAGGTGGCGGTGCTGGTGGTTCAGGAAACAATACTGGTGGTGGCGGAGGTGCTGGTGGACTTCGTTCAACTGTAACCGCTACTGGTGGTGGTGGTACTCTTGAAAGTGCTTTTACTATTACTGGTGGAGTTACAATTACAGTAACAGTTGGAGCAGGTGGCGCTGGAGCAAATTCATATAATAATGGTTTTGAAGGTTTTTATGGTAATAATGGTAATGATTCTTCAATAAGCGCAACTGGCATAACAACAATTACATCAACCGCAGGTGGAGGCGGTGGTGGCGGTGGTAGTGATGCTCAACGCCCAGGGCGCAATGGCGGTTCAGGTGGTGGTGGTGGAACTAAAATTGTTGACCCATATGTTACTTGGTCAGGTGGAACTGGAACGGCAAATCAGGGTCGTGCTGGCGGTACAGGTAGAAATCAATTAAGCGGAGATGAAGCCGCAGGTGGTGGTGGTGGTGCAGGTACTGCTGGTGGCAATGGTAATGCCAGCACAAAAATAGGTGGAACTGGTGGTAATGGTGTTGCAGTAGCAATCACAGGTACATCAGTCACTTACGCTGGTGGTGGTGGAGGAGCAAGTGCACAAGTATCTTCAGGTTCTGCTGGTGGCTCAGGTGGTGGAGGAACTGGTGGTTATAGGACTGCTGGAACCTCTGAAGCACCAACAAGTGGTTCTGAAAACACTGGTGGCGGTGGCGGTGGTGCATATAAAGGAATTAATCAGGTTGATACAGGCTCTGGTGGTAGCGGTGTAGTTATACTTCGTACCACATCTGCAGCAGCCTCAACTACAGGTTCACCTACATACACAACATCAGGCTCATATCACATTTATAAATTCACTGGAAGTGGGAGCATAACTTACTAATGGCAATCAGAAGTCTTAAGAA
>RFQY01000407.1 GCA_009924775.1 Paracoccaceae bacterium
ATGGATATCAACCCATCGGACACGCTCCAATACCGCAGCGCACGCGCCAATGAGGATGAGCGCCACATCTGCCCGCTGCAGCTCGAAGTGATCCGCCGTGGCCTGCAACTTTGGAGCAATCCCGGCGACCTGGTGCTTAGCCCATTCGCTGGTATCGGATCTGAAGGCCACGTCAGCCTGCAGATGGGCCGCCGCTTCGTTGGTTTTGAACTCAAGCCCAGCTACTTCAACTGCGCAGTGAAGAACCTCACCAATGTGCAGGCCGCTAAGCAAGCGGAGCTCCTGCCATGCAGCTGAGGGGATATCAGGATCGCGCCATTGATGCACTGCGCTCCGTCATGCAGCAGGGCGCCAAGGCGCCGCTACTATGCCTTCCGACTGGTGGCGGCAAGACCGTGATCCTCGCCACCATCGCGGCGCAAGCTGCAGCACGCGGGCGCCACGTGTTGATCCTTGTGCATCGCCGTGAACTGATCCACCAGACCGCCAGCAAGCTTGCATGGGCTGGGCTCGATCACGGCATCATTGCCGCGGGCCATCCAGCATCAGATTACGCGGTGCAGATCGCATCCGTGCAAACGCTCGTTCGGCGCCTGTCGCGCATGGACTGGGCGCCAACGCTGGTGATCATCGATGAGGCTCACCACGCAGCAGCTGGCAGCTGGCGCCAGATCCTGAACCACTGGCCTGATGCTTATCGCCTAGGCGTCACCGCCACGCCGTGTCGCCTTGATGGGTGCGGGCTGCGCAGCACATTCGATGCCATGGTGATGGGACCCAGTGTTGCCGATCTGATCTTTACCGGTTACCTATCGCCCGCACGGATATATGCGCCACCAGTGGTAGCTGATCTGACCGGTGTACGTACAAGAGCCGGTGACTACGCCAATGATCAGGCCGCGGCCGCCATGGATCGGCCCACAGTGACCGGCGATGCCATCAGCCACTACCAGCGCTTGGCGGTAGGCCAGCAGGCCATCGCCTTCTGCTGCAACGTCAAGCACGCAGTCTCAGTGTGCGACGCATTTAAGACGGCTGGGATCGCTGCAGAACTGCTGCTAGGTGGCACGCAAGACCGCGATCAGGTGGTAGCCGACTTTGCGGCCCATCGCACCCGCGTCTTGGTGACCGTGGACGTGGTGAGCGAAGGCTTTGATGTGCCAGCAGCCAGCTGCGCCATCTTGCTGCGCCCAACCCAATCTCTGGGGCTCTACCTACAGCAAGTAGGCCGCGTGCTGCGCCCAGCGCCTGGCAAAGATGCCGCGATCATCCT
>RFQY01000408.1 GCA_009924775.1 Paracoccaceae bacterium
CACCCGAAAGCTAAGGCCCGAAAATGACACATACCCCAGCCCAGCCCACGCCCGATGCAGATGCAACCGGCGGCAACCACATCAAAGCCACCCGCGAAGATTGGCTGCGGGTGGCGATGGATGTGCTGGTGTCCGATGGCGTCTCAGAGGTCAAAGTCTTGACCATCAGCCACCGCCTAGAGGTGTCGCGCTCGTCGTTTTATTGGTATTTCAAAAGCCGCAAAGACCTGCTGAACCAATTGCTGGCAGAATGGGAAAAAACCAATACCGGCATCATGGTCGCAGCCGCCCAAACCCCCGCGCCCACGATTACCGCCGCCTTGAACGCCGTGTTCAAATGCATCATCAACCCAGACGGGTTTAACCACCCCTTGGATTTTGCCGTGCGCGAATGGGCCCGCCGCGATGGCACAGTGCGCCGCATCGTCGACCGTTCAGATACCGCGCGCACCAACGCGCTGGCGCAGATGTACCAGCGCTATGGCTATGCCCCGGACGAGGCCGATATTCGCGCCCGCGTGCTCTATTACCAACAAATCGGCTATTACGCGCTGGATTTGAACGAAACCATAGAAGAGCGGTTGGCCCGCGCGCGGCTGTATCTTTATGCCTTTACCGGCGTGTATCCCAGCCCCCAAGAGATTGACGAATTTTGCGCCTATGCACGGCAGGTGGCCGCGATATGACCCGGTATTCCGCTTTTTCGCTGGTGTCACAAGGCCTGCGCGGCCATCGCGGCTGGCGCCCGGCATGGGCCAAGCCCGGCAGGCCGAAACCTGCCTATGATGCCGTAATTGTGGGCGGCGGCGGGCATGGGCTGGCCACGGCCTATTATCTGGCCAAAACCCACGGGCTGTCGCGGGTGGCGGTGCTGGAAAAGGGCTGGATCGGCGGGGGCAATACCGGGCGCAACACCACCGCTGTGCGCTCGAACTATTTCTATCCAGAAAGCGTGGCACTGTATGATCTGGCGCTGCGCCTTTACGAGGGGCTTTCAAAAGAGCTGAATTATAACGTCATGCTGTCCCAGCGCGGCATGTTGATTGCCGCCCATACCCCCGCCCAAATGGAGATCTGCGCGCGCATCGCAAATGCCATGCAACTGAACGGCGTGGATGGCCATCTGATGGGCGCAGCCGAGACCAAGGCCCGCATCCCGCTGCTCAATCAAACCCGCGATGCCCGCTTTGCCCCCTTGGGCGGGGTCTGGCAGGGGCGCGCGGGCGTGGCGCGCCACGATGCCGTGGCCTGGGGCTATGCCCGCG
>RFQY01000409.1 GCA_009924775.1 Paracoccaceae bacterium
GCGCCTTCGACCACTCGGCCACGTCTCCGCTGACGGGTATAGCGGGGCTGATAGTGAAAACACAAGCGGGTTTTTCGCCTTTTTTTCCAAGGGCTTTTTGCCACGCGCATGGGCCTTGTGCCGGTTTTGGGGGGATTCTTGCCAAATCAGCAACTTTGGACAAAACAGGTTGAAAGGTGGCGCCGTTCCCCGGATAACAGCGCGCAAGCAGAACCGCTGCTTTGAGCATGGCCAAGGGGGTGGCATGGCAAATTACCTTTACCAAAACGACCTGCCGGATGGGTTGGATTTGGGGCCTGTGGTGGCCATAGATTGCGAAACAATGGGCCTGCACCCGCATCGCGACAGATTGTGCGTTGTGCAAATGTCTGCGGGCGATGGCCATGCGCATTTGGTGCAGGTGGCCTTGGGCCAAACCGCGGCCCCAAACCTGTGCCGCATGTTACAAGACCCCAAGGTTTTAAAGCTGTTTCATTTTGGCCGCTTTGATATTGCCGCGCTTTACAACGCCTTTGGGGCATTGGCGGCCCCTGTCTATTGCACAAAGATCGCCAGTAAGTTGGTGCGCACCTATACCGACCGGCACGGGCTGAAAAACCTGCTGCAAGAAATGTTGGGGGTCGATATTTCCAAACACCAGCAATCCAGCGATTGGGGCGCGCCCGAGCTTAGCACTGCACAGCTTGATTATGCCGCCTCGGACGTTTTGCACCTGCATCGCTTGAAAGAGCGGTTGGACGTTATGCTACAACGCGAGGGGCGCATGCCGCTTGCGCAATCGTGTTTCGACTTTTTGCCTGCCCGTGCCCGGCTTGATCTGGCGGGCTGGGCGGATGCCGATATTTTTAGTCACTGATGCCCATGAAAACACCATTTCTTGAAACCGCCCGCAGGGTGATCGAAATCGAAGCCGCAGCCTTGCAGCAATTGGCGCAGGGGCTGGATGACAGCTTTGGCGCGGCGGTATCGCTGATGTTAAATGCGCGGGGGCGGGTCATTTTGTCGGGTATGGGCAAATCGGGCCATATCGCACGCAAGATTGCCGCCACATTGGCCAGCACAGGCACGCCCGCACAATTTGTCCACCCCGCCGAGGCCAGCCACGGCGATTTGGGCATGCTTACGGGCGATGACGTGCTGCTCATGCTGTCTAATTCGGGCGAAACGCCGGAACTGGCCGATATGATCGCCTATTCGCGGCGCTTTCAAATCCCGATGATTGGCGTGGCCAGCCGCCCCGGTTCGACCTTGCTGAAACAATC
>RFQY01000410.1 GCA_009924775.1 Paracoccaceae bacterium
GTCGCCGGTCGCCCGGAGGAGGAAATCGGCGCGCACGTCTCTGGGCACAACGCGCACAGCATCGGCATCTGCCTCGTGGGCGGCCACGGCTCGCACGAGAACGATACTTTCGCCGATCACTACACCAGCCTCCAAGAGGGATCGCTTTCTGAATTGCTCGACAAGCTGGAGGCGAAATACCCTGGCGCTGTCGTGCGGGGCCACAACGAGGTTGCAGCGAAGGCTTGCCCAGGCTTCAACGTGAAGCGCTGGCTGCGTGGGCCTCGCAAGGCTCTGAGCGAGACGAGGACGGGCAGGGGTGGCGCTGTTGCTGTCGTGGGCACCGGCATTGCCAGCATCGCTGATGTGGCTCCACTGATCGGGGTGAACCGCGCCTTTGTACGCCAAGGCCTGCGTGTTATGGCGCAGCGCGAACGACCGGGCATTGTGGCCCTATGCGATTTGGCGCGCGTTGATACGGCACCCACAGCCTATCATTTGGGATTCGTTTTGGGCCCGCGCATCAACGCAGGTGGGCGCATCGGTCAGGCGGATTTGGGCGCACGCCTTTTGGCCAGCGCCACACCGTCTGAGGCGCAAGCATTGGCCCAACGATTGGACACCCTAAACAGTGAACGCCGCGAGGTTGAAAACCACGTCCGTGACGCCGCCCAAGCCCAAGCAGAGGCACGCGGTTTGGACGCCCCACTGGTTTGGGCCGCAGGGGATGGATGGCATCCGGGCGTCGTTGGCATTGTCGCCTCGCGCCTGAAAGAGGCGACAAACCGTCCCTCCATTGTGATTGGCTTTGATGGGGATGAGGGCAAGGGATCGGGCCGTTCCGTTACAGGGATCGATTTAGGCGCATAAATCCAAAAACTCGCCTCAGAAGGACATCTGAGCAAAGGCGGCGGGCATAAAATGGCCGCGGGGCTTAGCCTGACACGTGCGCAATTGGAACCTGCGATGGCGCGATTGTCTGAATTGATGGCCCGTCAGGGGGCGGGTGATTTGGGCCCCAAGGATCTGCGCCTGGACGGTATTTTGATGCCCGCTGCGGCACAGATTGAATTGGTCGAATTGCTGGAACAGGCAGGGCCATTTGGCGCGGGTGCTGCGGACCCCCGCTTTGTCATGCCAGAGGTGAAAATCCAATTTGCCAAACGCGTGGGCAGCAGTCACCTGAAACTGCGCATCGGTGATGGTGTGGGAGCATCGGTGGATGGCATCTGCTTTGGCGCGTTTGATACGGAATTTGGATATGCCTTGGAAAATCACGGCG
>RFQY01000042.1 GCA_009924775.1 Paracoccaceae bacterium
ATAGCGGTGTGACCATCAGCACCAGCCACGCGGCTGCGGGCGTTATAATGCCCGAAACATCGCGGAAACTGGAATAGACAGCCGACATTTCTGTGCGCTCTGATGGTTTGACAGCCATCAAAAAGGGCAATCCGCCGCACACATCCAACAAAATCAGGCAGAACGAGGCGAAAACCAGCACCAGTACCGCCAAGGGCGGCCAGCCATGCACCAGCCCCGCCAACACAAACAGCCCCCCCGACAGCGCAAAACCAGTGCGCACCGCCCGGCGAATGCCCGCGCGCTGAATCCAGCGCAGCATGATCGGGGTTAAAAACAGCGTGCCATTGGTGATCGACAACACGATGCCCCCCATCTGCGTGCCCAAGCCCGACTCGACGCAGAAAATCGGCAGATACACCACATACACCCACCATCCGCACGACCGCAAAACCGCGAAAAGCCAGCCCGCCACCAACCGCGGCTGCGCGAAAAACCGGCCCAAATAGGCCATGGGGTTGGGCGGTGGCGCCTTGGCACGCGAAATCAGCTTGCCATTGCCCAGCCGCAGCACCCAAAACAGCACCAACATGCCCAGCGCCGCCACGCCCGATACCAAAAAGGGGGCGGGGTGCCACCACTCTAGCAGGCTGACCCCCAAAATGGGTCCCACCGTCCAGCCAAGGGCCGAAAATTGCATGCGCATGGTTTCAAGGCGGCTCAGTTCGGCGCGGCCCACATAATCCAGCACATAGGCGTTGAAACAGACAAAGGTGATCACCGTGGCCAGCGTGTTGGCCGCCACGGCCAAAGCAATGGCCCAAACCGGCCCGAACACCGCCAGCCCTGTGCCCACCAAATACATCAGCGCGCCCAAGGAATACAGCCATCGGCGCGGCATTAGCCGGTTCAGCCATGGCACCATCAGCCCGGTGAACAGCGACAATAGGCCAATGACAAAATATACCTCTGATACCAGCTGCGCATCGGCCAAAGCGCGATACATCTCTAGCGGAAATACCGACACCAGCATGCCGCGGGTGATTGCCTCGAACGCCTGAAGCGCTGCAAAATGGCGGGGTTTTGGCAACGGGCCATGGCGCAGCCATTCCGGTATACGGCGTGTGGTGGGCATAAGCAGTCTCTAATATCACTGCCGCCCAGCATGGCCCAACCAAGGGCACCGAGGCGCGCGCAAATGCGACCTGCGGCCATGTCGTGTTTGGCAGCCGCACCCGCCCCCCTGCGCGGCGCGGGCCCCTAGGCTGGCAGTGGTGCCGGGCTGATCAAGGAAAGATGCGTATCGCCGTAGCGGCGCTGGCCCAACAGCACAAAACCCGGAGGCGCAGGCTGTGGGCTGCTTTCCTCGCACACAATCACCGCGTTTGGCGCCAGCCAGCCACGCGATTGCAACAGCGCGGGCAGGGTATCGGCCAAACCCTTGCCATAGGGGGGATCCATGAAAACCAAATCCACAGGGTGCGGGGCTGGCGGCACCTTGTCTGCAGGGCAGGCCAAAACGGTGGCATCGGCTTGGCGCCGTGCCTTGGCCAGATTTTCCGCAATCAAGCGCTGCGCCACGCGGCCATTGTCCACGAATGTGGCATGCACCGCCCCGCGCGAAAGCGCCTCGAGGCCCAGCGCGCCGGTTCCAGCAAACAGGTCCAGCACCCGCGCGCCTTGGGGCAGGCCATGGCCCTGAAGGATGCTAAACAGCGCCTCGCGCACACGGTCGGGGGTGGGGCGCAAATGTGCACCCGCATCCCCCTTGCCCACGCTGGCCAGCGTCAGGCCGCGGTGCTGGCCTGCAATGATCCTCACGCCGACATCAGCGCCTTTAGGTCGCTGGCCGGGTCTGCCACACGATCGATGGGCACGGTTTTGCCCGCATCGATCAGGCGCTTGCCAATCATATAGGCGCGCGGGTCATTGGCGGCATCAACCGCCAACAGCTGCGCCCCGCGGAAATACCAAAACGAGGCTGCCCCCGGTTTATCGCCACTGCGCGCAACCACCCGGTCGTAGCCTGTGTTCAGCCCTGCGATTTGCAATTTCACGTCATATTGGTCAGACCAAAACCATGGTTGGGGCACATATTCTTTTTGCGCACCCATGATGTTTTCAGCCACGCATTCGGCCATATCAATGGCATTGGGCACAGATTCTAGCCGAATGCGCCCCCCTTGGTGGGGAAAGCTGGCACAATCGCCCGCAGTCCAGATATGGGGATCGCTGGTGCGGCCTTGGCTGTTTGCGGCGATGCCATTTTCCAAGGTCAGCCCCGCCGCCTGCGCCAGTTCGGTGGCCGGTGCAATGCCCACGCCCACAATCACGAAATCCACCGCCAGTTCGGTGCCATCCCCCAAGGTGGCGCCGCTGACATGGCCATCTGTGCCCTGCAATGCCTGCAGGCCCACACCTTCGCGGATATCTACACCATGGCGGCTGTGCAAATCGCGGAAATAGGCGCTGGTTTCTGGGGCAGCGACGCGTTGCAAGATACGCGGGGCCATTTCCACCAAAACCACCTGCAGCCCCTTGGCCGCCGCCACCGCCGCTGCCTCTAGCCCGATGTAGCCACCGCCGACAATCAGCACCTTGGCACCGGGCTGGAAATAGGGGGCCATTGCATCGGCATCGGCTAGGTCACGCACGGTAAAGACACCGCGCAAATCACCCCCGATAGCAGCAGGCAAACGCCGCGGCACCGAGCCGGTCGCCAGCACCAAATGATCATAAGCCAGCGTTTGATCTGTCAGCTGCACGTTTTTGGCAGCGCAATCGATTGCCTGTACGCGCTGGCTGGTTTGCACCGTGATCTGATTATCTTGGTAAAAACTGGCGGGGCGCAGGTATAGCCGCTCTAACGCCAGTTCGCCCAACAGATATTTCTTTGACAGCGGGGGGCGCTGATACGGCAATGTCGGTTCTTCACCAACCATCGTGATGGCGCCCTGATACCCCAAACCGCGCAGTTTTGCCACACAGGCCGCCCCGGCCTGACCTGCCCCCACAACAACAATATGGCCCATCCAAAGATCTCCCGAATATATCATTGCTCTTGCACTGCGCGCGACCCTATATCCTTGGCGGTATGAAACGCAAACCCAAGCGACGAGGGATTTCAAAATGACGATTTCCGTAGGTGACAAACTGCCCGAAGCCACATTGGTGATGTTGGGCGAGGCAGGCCCACAGCAAGTGAAAGTTTCCGAAAAAACCGCAGGGCGCAAAGTGGCGCTGTTTGCGGTGCCCGGCGCCTTTACCCCCACCTGCCATTCGGCCCATGTGCCCAGCTTTATCCGCACCAAAGACCAGTTTGCTGAAAAAGGTGTGGATGAAATTATCTGCGTCAGCGTCAACGACCCTTTCGTGATGAAAGCATGGGGCGAGGCCACCGGCGCCAATGCCGCAGGCATCACCATGCTGGCCGATGCCGACAGCAGCTTTACCAATGCCATCGGCATGGCGTTTGACGCCCCGCCCGCTGGCCTGTTGGCGCGCTCCAAACGCTACGCGATGCTGGTGGAAGACGGGGTTGTCACCCAGTTCCTGCCCGAAGAAGGCCGCGGCGTTTGCGAAGTATCCGCCGGCGAATCGCTGTTGGCCAAGCTGTGACGTCACGGCGGGCGCGCATCTGCTTGACAGAACCGCGCCCGCCCGAAACTCTGCCCGCAAAGATCAGCGGGGAGGGCCTGATATGGCTGTGATCGACTGTGTTTGGACACCCAGCCCAGAGTTTGCAGCGGCCAGCAATATGGCGCAGTTCATGCGCTGGCTGGCGCAACAGGGCAAAAATTTTTCCGACTATGACGCGCTTTGGCAGTGGTCAATCACCGATCTATCGGGGTTTTGGCAGGCGGTGTGGGACTACCACGGCCTGACCAGCCCCACGCCTTACACGCAGGTCATTGGCAGCCCTGATATGCCCGGCGCCAAGTGGTTTGAAGGCGCCAGCCTGAATTACGCAGATCAGGTGATGCGCCATGTGCGCCCCGACCACCCGGCGATTATTCACCAAGCCGAAGACGGCACATATACCACCCTGACATGGGAGGCGCTGCAAACGCAGGTCGCCACTTTGGCCGCCAGCCTGCAGGCGCTTGGCATTACCCGCGGCGACCGGGTGGTGGGCTATTTGCCCAATAACAAAGAAACCATTGTGGCGTTTTTGGCCTGTGCCTCGCTGGGGGCGGTCTGGTCGCTTTGCGCGCCTGATATGGGGGCGTCCACGGTTTTAGAACGCTTTCGCCAGATCGAACCAAAAGCGCTGTTTACCGCCACGGGCTATGCCCATGCGGGCAAGTGGCGCGACCGCAGCGCCGAGGTGCAAGCGCTGTTGCAGGGCCTGCCCACATTGCACCATTGGATCAGCCTAGATGGGACGGGCACGATTGACCCGCTGCAAACCACCGCCCACATTTGGGCCGATGTGCTGGCAGGCCCCGCCCGCCAAGCGCCGGTGCCACTGCCCTTTGATCACCCGCTTTGGGTGGTGTATTCCTCGGGCACGACGGGCAGCCCAAAACCCATTGTGCATGGCCATGGCGGCATTGTGGTCGAACATTTGGTGCTGCAGGGGCTGCATGGCAATCTGGGCCCCGAAGATACGTTTAGCTGGTTTACATCGACCGGCTGGATCATGTGGAACGCACAGGTGGGCGGGCTGCTGACCGGCGCCACCATTGCCTTAGCCGAGGGCAACCCAAACCACCCCGATGGCGGGCGGCTGTGGCGCTTTATCGAACAGGCGGGTGTTACCTCGTTCGGGGCCGGGGCCGCGTGGTTTATTGGCATGGCCAAATCCGATATCAACCCGACCGACATTGCCGATCTGTCGCGCCTGCGCGCGGTGGGGGCAACCGGCTCGCCCCTGCCGCCCGAGGCCTATGCATGGATATGGGACAAGATCGGCCCACATATCTGGCTGGCCCCCATTGCCGGCGGCACCGATTTTGCCGGCGCTTTTTTGGCAGGCAACCCCATGTTGCCCGTGCGCATAGGCGAGATGCAATGCCGCGCCTTGGGCGCTGCGGTGCAGGCCTTTACCGACGCGGGCACGCCCATTATTGACGATGTTGGCGAATTGGTTTGCACCGCGCCCATGCCCTCGATGCCGCTGTATTTTTGGGGCGATACGGGCGATGCGCGCTACAAGGCCAGCTATTTTGAAACCTTCCCGGGCGTCTGGCGCCATGGCGATTGGGTGAAAATCAGCCCCGAGGGTGGCGCCATCATCTATGGCCGCTCGGATGCCACGATCAACCGCCACGGCATTCGCATGGGCACGGCCGATATTTACCGTGTGGTCGAAGACCGCGCCGAGGTGGCCGATAGCTTGGTGGTGGATCTGGAATATCTGGGCAAACCCAGCTGCATGATCTTGTTTTTGAAACTGGCCGAAGATGTGGCGCTGGATGATGCGTTGCAGGCGCGCATTATTGGCGATCTGAAACAGCGGGCTTCGCCGCGCCATGTGCCAGATATTATCTGCACCGCCCCTGATATTCCCTACACCCTGACCGGCAAGAAAATGGAAGTGCCCATCAAAAAACGCCTGCTGGGGCAGCCCATGGCCAAGGTGGCCACCGCCGATGCCATGGCAAACCCGGCCTGTCTGGGCTGGTATGACAGCTATGCACAGGCCTATCTGGCGGGGGGTTAACCCGCCAGCATCCGCAGCCCTTGGGTGACATCGGTGCGCACCGCAAGGCGCAGGCCCGGCTCGTCTCCGGCGCGCAATGCGGCCAAAATCAGCCGGTGGTTATGGGGCGGCTCTTTGCGCTGCAGCCGCCCATACAGCCGCCGCATGGTCGGGCCCAGCTGCAGCCAGACGGTTTCGGCCATGGCCAGCATTGCGGGGGCTTGGGCGCGCAAATACAAGGTGCGGTGAAATTCCAGATTGGTGCGGATATAGCCCACCGCATCTTGTTTCACGACCATTTCACTGACGCTGGCATTGATGGTTTGCAACCGCTCGATCAGGGCTAGGTGGGCCCGCGGCAGGGCGCGGCTGGCCAGCTCTACCTCGATCAGGCTGCGCAGCGCGGCCAGCTCTTCGATTCGGTCATTTGATAATTCCGGCGTTGAAACCCGCCCCGAGCTGCTAAGCGTCAGCGCCCCTTCGGCCACAAGCCGGCGCACCGCCTCGCGCGCGGGTGTCATCGAGACGCCGAATTCCTTGCCAATGCCGCGCAGCGTCAGCGCCTGCCCCGGTGCAATATCGCCGTGCATGATTCGGGTGCGCAGCCCGCGATACACGCGATCATGCGCCGATGGTGTTGGGTCTGGGCGGGATGTGATAAGCATGGGCGATATGTGATCACAAACCTGCGTTAGGTCAATCCACGAATCGGTAGCTGTGCAGCCCGGCTCCATGCTGGCGCAACCACCCGCGCGGGGTGCGATAATCGCCGTATAGCTGCTGCACCAACGCCCAAAAGGCGGGGGAATGGTTCATTTCCTGCAGATGCGCCACTTCGTGGGCGGCGACGTAGCGCAACACATCGGGGGGGGCCATGATCAGCCGCCACGAATACATCAGCCCCGCATCCGCCGTGCACGACCCCCAGCGCGAGCGCGTATCGCGCAAGCTCAGCCGCTGGTAGCCACGCCCCAAGCGCGCGGCATAATGATCCGAGGCGGCGATCAGCCGCTCGCGTGCCAGCACCTTCAAAAAGCCCTGCAAACGCGCAGCCAAACCCGCCCCGCCCCGCGGCACCAGCAGGCAATCGCCCTGTATCTGTGGGCTGCGGCCGCTTTCGGCCTGTTGCAACCGCAGCATCCGCCCCTCGATCGGCAGCAAGGCGCCCAGCGCCACTGGCATGCTACTGGGGGCATTGGCCAGATGCTGGCGCAACCAATCGGCTTTTTCCTCGGCAAAGGCCAACCCCTGCGCCACAGGCACATGGCTGGGGATCGTCAGCGTTACGCTGCCATTTAGCCGCGACAGGCGCAGCGACAGGCGCTTGGCCCGACCAGATTTTTTTAGCAAAACCTCGATAGGAGGGTTGCCGCCGATCAGATGTTTGCCCATATCCTGCCCGATCAAATGCCGCATTTGCGACATAGCCTTTGACACACCGCCCCTGTTATGGCAGGGGACGCGGATTGCCCACAAGACAAGAGATACAAAAAGAGGGATCTCCATGGCCAAGGAAGAATGGGGCGTAAAGCGCGTGTGCCCGACCACGGGGAAACGCTTTTACGACCTGAACAAGTCGCCAATCGTTAGCCCCTACACTGGTGAAGTGGTTGAACTGGAAACCGGCAAGCGCAGCATGATCGCAGCGGATGCCGAGGATGCCGCAACCAAGAAGATGAAAGTCGCCGATGTGGTGGATGCAGATGATGATCTGCTGGACGACGACGATGTCGACATGGATCTTGATGATGATCTGTTGGAAGAAGACGACGACGACAATGTCTCGCTGGACGAGCTGACAGATGTGGCATCGGAAGACGAAGATTAAATAACACACCGCGGGCGGATTTTTTCACTTGATCCCGCCCGCGGCTTTGCCTAGATACCGGCGCACAGGCGGCAACGCCTGAAATGATGGGGCCTTAGCTCAGTTGGGAGAGCGCTTGCATGGCATGCAAGAGGTCAGGGGTTCGACTCCCCTAGGCTCCACCAAACCCCCTTCGTTTAGATGATCGACGCACATTGCGTGGCCGTGCAGTGGCAGAAATATTCTGCCCGGCGTTGCCAGACATTCCAAATTATAAATATTTCTTTGACCAACCTCTGGCCTGCGCTAACCTTGGCAGACAAAATAAAAAAACGAGCGCAGACATGCAGACGCTAATACAAGTTTTTCGCGCAGATCTGCGACGCCAACCCCGATCGCTGTTAAGCGATCTGGTCCCCAAATATGCCTTGGCCACCACTGTCTATGCCGTGGGCTTGGGGTATGTTTTGGTGCTGTGGAATGACTTCGTAGAAGTTGAATCACTTTTGCACAGAATTACCTTTGACCAAGCCGAAACACTGCTGCGCCAAAAACTGCAGCTGGGCGCGGTTTTCTTGTGTGTTTTTTATAGTCCGCTACTGCTGCGGCGGTTCTTTTTCACCGCGTTTGTTGCCAGCGCTTGCGCGTCATTTTTGTCCCAAATCCATGATCTGAGTGAATATTTCGCGCTGTCGTTCAGCACCAATCAGGTGGAACGCATTCAGCAGCAGTTTATTTTCTTCAATTTCAACCTGCTCTCTTTGGTCCGATTATTGCTGCTGGGGCTGCTGATCTGGGCTAGCGTGCAGATATGGGGAAAGCTGCGCAGAACCGCCAGCTAGGCCCACGGGGGATTGCGGTGTTGCGCAATGCCCACAAATCGGCTGCTATCACCTTACCCGCGCGGCAAAGGGAGGGCAGCGATGAGCGTGAACCTATCAAGTTCCATGGTGATCCGCAAAACGGTGATCGAAACCGAACATGGCGTTGTGGCGGCCCAACACCGCCTAGCCGCCGAAGCAGGCGCTGCGGTGCTGGCCGCGGGTGGCGATGCGGTCGATGCCGCTGTGGCCACCTCTTTTGCTATCGGTGTTTTGGAACCATGGATGAGCGGCCCTGCCGGGGGCGGCGCGATGATGCTGTGGCGCGCCGACACAGGCCAGGCGCAGGCGCTGAACCACGGCATGCGGGCCCCTGCGGCGCTGAACCCTGCCGATTACCCCCTATCGGGCGCGGGCAAGGCGGGCGATCTGTTCCCGTGGGAGCACGTGGAAGGCGACCGCAACGTGCAAGGCGCCACCGCCGTGGCCGTGCCGGGCGTGGTAGATGGGCTGGGCCAAGCCCATGCGCGCTATGGCAAAATGCCATGGGCCGAATTGCTGGCCCCCGCGATCGCCCATGCCAAACAGGGCATGGTGGTGGATTGGTTTGCCGCCCTTGTTATTGCCTCGACCACCCGCGAATTGGCCAAAGACCCAGACGCGGCGGCGCTGTTTTTGGAAGATGGTCACTGGCCCACCATCAGCGGCTGGACCGCGCTGGCCGATAAGCGGCTGGATCAGTCGCGCATGGCCGATACGCTGGCCCAGATTGCCGCCAACGGCCCACGCGAAATTTACGATGGCGATGTCGGTGCCGCCATGGCGGCCGATATTCAGGCCAAAGGCGGCAGCCTGTCACAGGCAGATCTGCAGGCCTATCGCGCCGAATTCCAGCCAGCGCTGAGCTTTGGCTATCGCGACGCGATGATGCATGTGGTGCCGGGGCTTACCGCAGGCCCCACCCTGCAACAGGCCATGGCGGTAATGGCCAGCCGCGCCCTGCCTGCCACGCCGGGCCCAGATACTTACGTGGCCTTCGCAGATGGCTTGGATCAGGCCTATGCGCAGCGCCTGTCGCAAATGGGTGATAGCGGCGAAAGCCCCGCCGCCCCCGGCTGCACCACGCATTTTTCCGTGGTTGACCGGCACGGCAACATGGTGGCCCAAACCCAAACGCTGTTGTCGATCTTTGGCGCGCGGGTGGTTTCGGGCAGCACCGGGTTGCTGATGAACAACGGCATAATGTGGTTTGATCCCGTTCAGGGGCGGCCCAATTCGCTGGGGGCAGGCAAGCGCTGCTTGATGAATGTTTGCCCCGCCATTGGCCAGCAAGGCGACACGCGGTTTGCCATCGGTGCTTCGGGGGGGCGCAAGATTGTCAGCGCGGTGGCCCAGCTGGCGGGCTTTATGCTAGATTGCGGCATGGATCTGGAAGCGGCCTTTCACACCCCGCGTATCGATGTATCGGGCGGGCCCGGCGTTGTGGCAGACGAAACGCTGCCTGCCGACGTGCTGGCCGCGCTTGCCAAAACCCGCAATGTGGTACCCACCAAGCGCACCATCTTTCCCTATGCCTTTGCCTGCCCAGCTGGCGTGATGCGGCGGGGCGGGCTGAATTCGGGCTGCACAGAAATCATGTCGCCTTGGGGCGATGCCGCGGCTGGGGTGCCCGCATGAGCCGCGCGGCGGCGCTGGCCGCGGTTGCCGATTATTTCGACACTGGTCAATTTGAAACCGAACTGGCGGCTTTGGTGCGCCACCCCACAGAAAGCCAAGATCCGGCCGCCGCACCGCACCTGCTGGCCTATCTGGAACAGGCGATGCAACCCCGCCTGCAGGCAGCCGGTTATGCCTGCACCATTCACCCCAACCCCAACCCAAACGGCGGCCCCTTTTTGATCGCCCAACGCCACGAAGGTGCAGATTTGCCCACGGTGCTAACCTATGGCCATGGCGATGTGATCCGCGCCCAGCACGGCATGTGGCGCGAGGGGTTAGAGCCCTTTACCCTGACCCGCCGGGGCGAGCGGCTTTATGGGCGCGGCAGTGCCGATAACAAATCGCAACATCTGATCAATATCGCCGCCCTCGAGGCGGTGCTGGCCACCCGCGGGGCGCTGGGGTTTAATAGCCGCATCGTGATCGAGATGAGCGAGGAAACAGGCTCGGCAGGGATGGCCGAATTTTTTCGCGCCCAGCGCGAGGCGCTGTCTGCCGATGTGCTGATCGCCTCGGATGGGCCGCGCCTGCAGGCCGATACCCCCACGGTTTTCATGGGTTCGCGCGGGGGGGTGAATTTCGATCTATGCGTTGATCTGCGCGAGGGGGCGCATCATTCCGGCAATTGGGGGGGGCTGCTGGCCGATCCAGCCATGATTTTGGCACAGGCGTTGGCCACGATCACCGATGCCCGCGGCCAGATACAAGTGCCAGAATGGCGCCCCACCAGCCTGACCGACGATATTCGCGCCGCCTTGCGTGATTTGCCCATTGCCATGCCCGACGATGGCCAAGGCGGCCCCAGCATCGATTGGGACTGGGGCGAAGACAGCCTAACGCCGGCAGAACGCGCCTATGGCTGGAACAGCTTTGCCATTTTGGCCATGCAAAGCGGCGTGCCGGCAGCGCCCGTCAATGCCATTTCTGCCAGTGCCCGCGCCACCTGCCAATTGCGGTTTGTGGTGGGCACTGAGGTTGACGATATTTTGCCCGCCCTGCGCCGGCATCTGGATCGGCACGGGTTTGACCAGGTAAAGATCGTTTCAGATGGGCGCGGCTTTTTCCAAGCAACACGGCTGGCACCGGGCCATCCTTGGGTGCAGTTTGTGCGCAACTCCTTGGCTGAAACCAGCGGCAAAGACCCCCATGTTTTGCCAAATCTGGCGGGGTCGCTGCCCAATGATTGCTTTAGCGAGATTTTGGGCCTGCCCACGGTGTGGGTGCCGCATTCTTATCGTGGCTGCTCGCAGCATGCCCCGGACGAACATGTTTTGGCACCGGTTTGCCGCGATGCGTTGCACTGCATGGCGGGGCTATTTTGGGATATCGGCGCCACCGGCGGCCCCGGCGATAGCCCGGCCTCTACCACATGAAATGACGCGGCGTTTTCCACGCCCGCGCCCACAGCCGGGGCAGTTTTACCTTGCGTCAGCAAGGGCAGATTGCCCCAATGCCGCCAAAACAGGCAGAAAACAGGGACTAGCATGACACAAGAAACCGCCCAAACAGCCGCTCAGCCCTTGGCCCCGCTGGTGCCCGCGCCATTGCCGGGCGAGGACTATATCGATTTGCCAACCCGCCTGCGCCGATTGGCCCAAGCCGCACCAGATGCGCCCTGCCTAACCGCCGAGGGCCAGCACCTGACGCGCGCCGAATTTGTCGCGCGCATGCAGCAGGGGGCCGGGCTGTTACAGGCCCGCGGCATTGGGCCGGGCGATGTGGTGGCCACCTTGGCCGGCGTCACGGTGGACCATGTCTGCGCCTATATGGCCATCGTGGCGGCAGGCGCTGCGGTGGCCACACTGCCCACCTCGGCGGCGCCAGAGGCCCTGCAACGCATGGGCGACAACAGCGGTGCCGTTTTGGTTTTGGGCGATGCACAGGCCGGACCGGGGCTGGGATACGAAGATCTGTCAGCGTTTTGGGCACAAGCAGCGGGCCACGCCCCTGCACAGCCCGTGGCCATTGGCCCCGATGATCTGCTGGATATTTTGTACAGCTCTGGCACCACGGGCCACCCCAAGGGTATCGAACATGATGCCCGCTTTCGCGATAGGCAGATCTTTCGCTTTCGCAACTATGGCTTTGACGATCAGGCCGTTTGCCTGATTTCCACGCCGATCTATTCCAACACCACGCTGGTAACGCTACTGCCCGCCTTGGGCCAAGGCAGCCATGTTGTGTTGATGCAGAAATTCGACAGCCTGCGGTTTTTGCAACTGGCCCAGCAGTATCGCGTCTCGCATACGATGCTGGTGCCGGTGCAGATCAGGCGTTTGATTGAACACCCCGATTTCGACAGCTTTGATCTGTCGGCTTTTCAAGTGAAACTATGCACCTCGGCACCGCTTACCCCGCCCTTGCTGGCGCAAGTGTTGCAGCGCTGGCCGGGGCGGATGATCAACATCTATGGCATGACCGAGGGCGGCGTGAGCACGATTTTGGATTGCACCGCCAACCCAGACAAACTGCACACCGTGGGCAAGCCGGTGCTGGGGGGCGATGTGCGTTTCATCGATGACACCGGCGCCGAGGTGGCGGCAGGCGAGATCGGCGAAATCGTGGGCCGCTCGCCCACCTTGATGCGCGGCTATCGCAACGCCCCCGATGCCACCCGGGCGGTGGTGTGGAACAGCCCCGAGGGGCACAGCTACATGCGCACAGGCGATATGGGGCGGCTGGACGAGGACGGTTTTCTTATTCTGATGGACCGCAAGAAAGACATGATCATTTCTGGCGGTTTCAACATTTATGCCTGCGATCTAGAGGACATGCTGGCGCGCAACCCAGCCGTTCACGAAGCCGCCGTTGTGGGCGTGGCCGATGCAGATTGGGGTGAAATTCCAGTGGCTTATGTAACGCTAAAGGGCCAAGCCACCGCCGAAGACATTTTGGCCACAGCCAATGCCGCGCTGGGCAAAACCCAGCGGCTAAAGGGGCTAAAGATTTTGCCTGAAATGCCCCGCAGCGCGATTGGCAAGATTCTTAAACGCGAGCTGCGCGAGCAATGGCAAAGCTAGGCCAACACCGGCGCCACCCCCTGCATCACGGCCCATGGGGGGTGGCTTTTTCGCACTGCGGGACCGAACCGAAAAGATGTTCCGTCACATATTCAAAACCGCCAAAGTCACGCTACGTCAATTCCTGTAATCGTTGACAGAAAGGCGGCCACATTTTGTCATCTCTTTACGCCACATAAAAAACGCCGGCGATCATTTAAAGGGAGGACACAATGCGCAATACGTTCGTTGCCGCAGTGCTGGGTGCACTTGTAGGTTCAGCCGTTTCAGCCGAGGTCAAACTGCCAAGCCAAGTGGTTTGGACAGCCTATGGCACGGGTTCGGCCGGGTATAACCAATCGGTCGCCATCGGTGCCGCGCTGCAAGAGGCGCTGGGCATCAACCTGCGGGTTTTGCCGGGCAAAAACGACATCGCCCGGACCGAACCGGTACGCCAAGGCAAGGTGCAGTTTTCGGCCAATGGTGTGGGCGGTTCGTTCATGGCCCAAGAGGGCGTGTTCCAATTCGGTGCCGAAAACTGGGGCCCACAGCCCGTGCGCGTGCTGGCCGCAAACAATGGCGGCGCGGTAGGCTTGGCCTTGGCCGTGGCTGCGGAAGCCTGCGAAAAAGTGGGCAAACCCAAATGCGAGGGCTTCACCTATGCCGATCTGAAAGGCATGCGCGTCAGCTGGGTTAAAGGCGCACCCGCATTGAACGTGAACAACGAGGCCTATCTGGCCTACGGCGGCCTGACATGGGCCGATGTGGAGCGTGTAGATTTTGGCGGGTTTGGCGACAGCTGGAAAGGCATGGTAGATGGCAGCACCGATGCGGCCTTTGCCTCGACCAACTCTGGCATGGCTTACGAGGCCGCCTCTAGCCCACGTGGGGTATATTGGCCCCCAATCGACCCCACCGACAAAGAGGCAATGGCCCGTATGGCAGCTGTTGCGCCGTTCTTCAGCGCGATGAATGCAACCGTTGGGGCCACGATCGACGGCACCCCCGGCACGCCAACAGCAGGCTATGCCTACCCGGTTCTGATGACCTACGCAGAACAGGACGAAGACCTGACCTACAACATGACCAAAGCGATGCACGAATATTTCGAGTCCTACAAAGGCAAGGCACCGGGCATCAACGGTTGGGCGTTGGACAAGCAAAACTTCCAGTGGGTTGCCCCCTATCACGATGGCGCGATCCGCTATTATCGTGAAATCGGCAAATGGAGCGATGCCGACCAAGCCCATAACGACATGCTGGTGGCCCGCCAAGCGGCGCTGCAAAAAGCATGGGAAGAGCTAAAGGCAGAAGGCCCCTCTGATTGGCAGGCTGCGTGGGAAACCAAGCGCCGCGAGGCCCTGAAGGCAGGCGGCTTTAGCGTTGTGTTCTAACGGCTAAGCCAAAGCAGCATGGCCTAAGCGGGCCATGCTGCCCCCTTGCCGCGCATCAGGCATGTTTTGCCCACAAGGGCGCACAAGGGGCCATGCCGTTGCCCAACACCCTGCCATTCATCCTGAAAAAAGGTGCCGCGCCATGCAGGACAGCCGTTCTGGTGCTTTAGGTCAATCTGTGCTCGAAGCGGAAAAAGCCGCCGAGAAAGTTGTGTATCGCGGGGCTGCCCGCTGGTTCATTTTCACCTGTGCCACCCTTGCCATTGCGCTTTCGGTCAACCAGTTGTTCAACCTGCGCCTTGGCGGGTATTCTATGCTGGGGGGGATGTATTTATACCTGCTGGCGGGGTTGTTTCTAAGCCTTACCTTCGTGTGCTTCCGCGCCATTGGCCCGGCCTCGGCGCGAGTGCCGCTGTATGATTGGGGCTTGGCCCTGCTGACCATGGCGGTGGCGCTTTTCTTTGCCTTTACCGCCGATCAAAGCCTTGATGCCGGGTGGGAATATGCCGCCCCTGATCATGCCGTTTGGGCCTCGATCCTGTTTTATGTTTTGATCCTAGAGGGCACGCGCCGCGCCGGCGGCACGGTGCTGTTTGGCATTGTTTTGCTATTCTCGGTTTACCCGGTTTTCGCCGACAAAGTGCCCGACCCGCTGAATGGGTTTAGCCAACCGTTTCGCGATGTGATCCCCTATTTCATGATCTCGTCCGAGGCCTCGTTTGGCATTCCCATGCGCGCCTTTGGCAATCTGGTGATTGGCTTCATTCTGTTTGGCGCGGTGTTGCAATTCACCGGCGGTGGTAAGTTTTTCAACAACCTCGCCATGGCGCTGGTGGGCCATTATCGCGGGGGCGCCGCCAAGGTTTCGATTTTTGCATCGGGCTTTATGGGGTCGATGTCGGGCTCGGTTATCTCGAACGTGCTGACCACGGGGGCTGTGTCCATTCCGGCGATGAAGAAATCTGGCTTCTCGCCGCGCTACGCCGCCGCAACCGAGGCCTGCGCCTCGACGGGGGGGGTGTTGATGCCCCCGATCATGGGCGCCACTGCCTTTGTCATCGCAAGCTGGCTTAGCAAGCCTTATGTAGAAATCATGCTGGCGGCGGCCATTCCCTCGCTGTTGTATTTCTTTGCGTTATTTGCGCAGGTCGATGCCTATTCAGCCCGCCGCGGCCTGCGCGGGCTGGGGCGCGATACCCTGCCCGTTCTGCGCGACACCTTGCGCGATGGCTGGCAATATATTTTCGTTTTCGCGCTGCTGATCTTTTTGATGGTAGCGTTTCGCTGGGAAACCACTGCCCCGTTTTATGCCGTGGTTCTGCTGCTGCTGGTAAACCAATTGAACCGCCGGGATCGGCTGTCGTTGGATGGGCTGATCGATGTGATTGTCTCGGTCGGGCGCACCTTATCGGAATTGGTGGCCGTGCTGCTGGGCATTGGCATGATCGTGGGCGCATTTCAGGCCACGGGGTTGACCGGGCCTTTGGCAAACGAGCTGGTCTATATGGCGGGCAATTCGGTGCCCATGCTGCTGCTGATGGGGGCGATCACTGCCTTTATCTTTGGCATGGGTATGACGGTAACCGCCTGTTATATTTTCTTGGCCATCGTCTTGGCCCCCGCCTTGGTGCAGGCCGGGTTAAACGAATTGGCGGTGCATCTGTTCATTCTGTATTGGGGCATGGTCAGCTTTATCACCCCGCCCGTGGCACTGGGGGCCTTTGCCGCCGCCAGCATGGCAGGCGCCAGCCCCATGCGCACCGGGCTAGAGGCCATGCGCCTTGGCGGGGTTATCTACATTGTGCCCTTCTTCTTTGTGCTAAACCCCGCACTGATCGGCCAAGGCACCGCGCCAGAGGTGGCGTTCGTTCTGGTATGCGCGCTACTGGGGGTTTGGTTTATCTCGGCGGCATTGCAGGGCTATCTGGCGTTTTTTGGCCCATTGGCCAAGGGGGCAGGCGCCATGGCGGCGCGGGTATTGCTGTTTTTTGCCGGGCTTTTGGTGGCCGCACCCGAAGGGGGGGTGATGGGCTTAAGCCACCTTATGCTTACCCTGCTGGGGCTGCTTTTGGCGGTGCCTGCGGTGGTGCTGGCCCGGCGCGAAGGGGCCGCGCCAGCCACAGCCTAGGCGGCCACCGCCACCAAGGCTGCACAACAACAAGGCCCGGGCCGCCACGCCCGGGCCTTTTTACCTGCACATCCGCGCAAGGCAGCTGCAACTAGATGCAAAGCTCGATCAAAAACGGCCCAGAATAAGCAAAGCTATGGGCCATCAGATCGCACAGCTGATCCAGCGTTTCAGCGCGCGCCGCTTCGACCCCCATGCCATTGGCCAGCTGCAGCCAATTCAGATCGGGGTTGCCCAAATCCAGCATGGCCATGGCCGTGGGGCCCGGGTTGGCACCAACATTGTTATATTCGCCGATTAAGATGTTGTACTTGCGGTTAGACAAAATGATGGTGGTGCAGGGCAAATTCTCGCGCGCCTGCGTCCACAGGGCCTGCAGCGAATACATGGCCGAACCATCGGCTTGTAGGCTGATCACCCGCCGCTGGCCGCCCGTGCCCAATGCGGCGCCCGTGGCCATGGGCAGCCCCTCGCCAATGGCCCCGCCCGCCAGATGCAACCAATCATGCGCGGGCGCGGCATAGGTATGGGGGTAAAACCCCCGGCCAAAAGACACGCTTTCATCGCTGATGATTGCGCCTTCGGGCATCAGGGCCGCAACCGCCTGCGCCAAACCCTCGGGCGAGACAGCGCCGCTGGGGCGCCCGGGGCGCGGGCCAACCGCTGGCATGGCCGCCATGGGCGCACCCAATTCAGCCACCAATGCGCGCAGCGTGGCAATGGCATCTTGGTCGGGGCGCGACAGGGTGAACAGGTTTGCCCCCGGCGCATGCTGCACCGATGGCTGGTCGGGATAGGCAAAAAAGCCCACAGGCGCCTTGGCATTCACCAAGATGATATGCTGGTAAGGGGCCAGCGCCTGGCACGCTTTTTCGGTGACATAGGGCACGCGGGCCAAGGGCAGCCGCCCTTGCCCACGATGCAAATGCGAGGCCATATAATCGGCCATCAGATCGGCGCCACTGTGCTGCGCGATGGCCCATGCCAAGGCTTGGCCCTCGGCCCAGACTGCCCCGCCGGCCAGCAACAACAGCACCTTTTCCCCACTGCGCAACAGCTGCGCAGCTTGGGCAATGCGCGCCTGATCAACCGGCTGCACCGCCGGGTTGGGCAAGGGCTGTGCGGGCACACCCCCCGCGTTCCAGCTGGCATCCGAGGGCAAAACCAACGTGGCAATCTGGCCCGGATGGGTCATCGCGGCCTGCACCGCCTGCGCCGCATCGCGCCCCACATCTGCAGCCGCCGTGGTGGTACGCACCCAATCTGACACCGTGCGCGCCATGCCCTCGGTATCGGCGGTCAGGGGGGCGTCATGGGGCCGGTGATAGGTGGCCTGATCGCCCACCACATTTACCACAGCGCTGCGCGCGCGTCGGGCATTGTGCAAATTCGCCATGCCGTTGGCCAACCCCGGCCCACAATGCAGCAATGTCGCCGCCGGTTTGCGCGCCATCCGGAAATAGCCATCGGCCATGCCAGTAACGACGTTTTCCTGCAGACCCAAAACACATTTCACACCGGCAATACGGTCAAGCGCCGCAACAAAATGCATTTCACTGGTACCCGGGTTGGCAAAACACGTATCCACCCCGCAATTCACCAACGTATGAACCAGACTTTCCGCACCAT
>RFQY01000411.1 GCA_009924775.1 Paracoccaceae bacterium
CCGCTCCCCCGGCGGGTACCGTCGCTGCCGGGGTGGCAGCAGTAGATCCGCCTGGCCCCGGTGCAGCGCCAGCCGACCGCACCGCCCGCACGCCCCGCGCCACTCCCGCTCGCGCTCACAGCCCCGGAATTGGCACCGCCACAGCGGCGCGCGTGGGTCGACCTCCAGAGGCGGCCGTCGCGCCGGCTGACTCCCGCTCCCCTTGGGCGGCGCCGCCACCGTGGCCAGCCGGAACCGCTCCTGAGCCACCTGGGGACGCGGCGGAAGCACAGGCATAGCAGGAGCCACCTGCACCGCCTTGGGCGCCTCCTGCGGCCTCTCCGGCGCCACAACCTCCACCCTGACGCCGCGCCGGTACGCCGCCAGATGCGGCCCGCAGAGCCATAGCGCGCCCTGCCGCTGCCGTGTGGGGATGCCGCAGTCCTCGCACGGGTGTTCGCCCGGCCGGAATCCTTCAATGCCTGTGCTCATCCTTCCTCTCTTTGCCGGTTCACCGGCGGTTGTAAGCCTCTTCCACCCGCAGCACCGCCCGCCGATGCCGCTCCGGATCGATCTCCGCCCCGATGTAGCGCCGCCCCTCCAGAGCACAGGCGACGGCGACCGAGCCCAGCCCCGCGTAGAGGTCCAGGACGAGATCGCCGGGGTCAGTCCAGCGTCGTAGCCACCCGCGCATCCACTCCATAGGCTTCGCGCTGTGGTCCTCGCGTGCCGAATTATGTGCGTTCTTCAGGCTATCCCAGCGTCCACAAGGGGGCGCCCCGACCTTGTAGAGCAGCACCGGCTCGGAGTCGCCGATCCAGTGATAGCCTACGCCGCCGGGGCCGGACTTGTGCCACGAGCCGCCGGAAAGGATGCGCCCCCAACGCCATTCTTTGCCCATGCCAACGGTGACCTCCACCCATTCCCCAAGCTGAGGCCATGTGTTCCACAGCGCAAGGCGGCAGCCGTCAGGATGGGCACAGTCCGCCGCCCGGTTGACCACCCCG
The DNA here is from genome assembly GCA_009924775.1 of Paracoccaceae bacterium. Taxonomy (GTDB): domain Bacteria; phylum Pseudomonadota; class Alphaproteobacteria; order Rhodobacterales; family Rhodobacteraceae; genus CAJXSO01. The sequence goes on from RFQY01000411.1 coordinate 987, forward strand.
GCGATCTCCGGCATCTTGAGCACGTCATACTGTAGCGAAGGGTCAGCGACCCCAGGCGCTTGCGAGTAGATCCAGGGCGGATCCGCCGTCACCAGCCGCGCCCCGCTCGCGACGCTCAACACTTCCGCCACGTCGCAACAGCGCAAATCGATGCCCTCGGGTAGCGCGCCCCGCTTCGGTTGCAGGTCAGGAAACAGCATTGTATACCTTCGCGGCCCACTTCCGGCCGCAGTCCAGACAGATTACCGCACCGGCGCGAACCACCGCCCGATGCT
>RFQY01000412.1 GCA_009924775.1 Paracoccaceae bacterium
TCTTCTGGCAGCCCCTCGCGCGATAGCAAAATCGCTACGGGGCGCAGGGCTGGCATGTGGCTGCACACAATCATCAGCCCCACCATGATGGGCACCGACAAGAACATGCCCGGAATGCCCCAAACCGCGCCCCAAAACGCCAAGCTGATGATGATACCAAAAGACGACAGGCGCAAAGCGCGGCCCATCAACATGGGGTCTATCACCGAACCATTGGTGAATTGCACCGCCCCGGCCACGGCAAAAATGACCATGGTTTGGCCCAAATCGCCCAGCTGCACATAGGCCACCAGCGTAAGCAGCACGGTTGCCACGATCGAGCCGACATTGGGGATGTAATTCAGGATAAAGGTCAGCACCCCAAGGGGCAGGGCCAATTCCAGCCCAAAAAACAGGGCAAGACCATAAATCATCAGCCCGGTCACGGCGCTGACAAAGGTTTTGACCAAAAGGTAGTAATTCACGCGGTGAATGATCGAGCCGATAATGCGGCTGACCCGCTCGGCCTGATCTGCATCGCCCACGAAATTCGTGAGCTTGGTAGAAAACCACACGCGTTCGGCGAATAAGAACCCGACGAACAGAATAATCAGCACGGTGCCTTGCATCAAATTGCTGGCCTGCCCCGCCATTTGGCGCAGATAGCCGCCCACCTCTATGGTGCTGGCGGAATTGAACACGGCCTGTTCCACATCGGCGCCCATCCATGCCACCATGGCGGCCATCGCCTCGGGGAAACGGTCGGTGTAAGAGAGGGTGGTGGTTAACACCGTGTTGATTTGCGCCAAAATGATCGAGGTCAGCGTCAGCAGCGCTGCCGAAATCAGCGCCAAAGCCACCACCGAGGCCAGCCAATTGGGAATGCGAAATGGCCCCACCTTTTGGCGGGCAATGAAGCTGATCGCGTCCGACATCAGCGAGAAAATCACGATGGCCGTCACCAGCGAGATCAGCATGAAACGCGCCTGCACGAGCAAAAACAACACCACCGCAAAGGCGATAATCAGCAAGGCCCCGGTTTGCAGCCGATAGGGGCTGGCCGCGTGGTGGCTGGCCTGTGCTGGTGTATGGTCTGGGGCGGTGGGTGTGGTGCTCATCCGGGCCTCGATTGCGGGTTTGTGCATAGTATGGGGCAACCCCGCTGCCGAGACAATGCGGTGGCGGAAATATTGCCTGATCTGGCCGATATCGCCCTTGTGTTTTGCCTGCGCTTTTGGCTAGAACGCACAGCATGGACAGTTGGCCGAGTGGTCGAAGGCGC
>RFQY01000413.1 GCA_009924775.1 Paracoccaceae bacterium
GCGTGTGCCAGATGTCAGCGCCAGCGCTTTGCCGGGGCTGTTGACGGCTGCGTCGCGGCGCGGTTAGGGGCAACGTTGCGCCTTTGCCATGCTGGCAGGCCCGTCATAGGGGCCAAGGTGACGGCTGTGCAAGCGCCCGTCGCGGCCCAAACTGGTGGCAAGGACGTGGCGCCAACTGGCGTCTGCGGTAATGATCTGGGGCAGGCCCCCGCAGCGGCGCAGGCCGCCTTCGATTTGGGCCGCGCGCAGCTGGTGGTTGCTGTGCCCCTGTTGCTGGGCAATTTCGGTTAGCTGCCAGCCTGTGGCACCGGCCATGGGATAGACCCGCACAACCCGTAACACCCGCGCCAGATGCGGGCGATCCACATAAGCGATCTCGATCTGCCCGTCGCCATCCAGATCGGCGATGCCTGCAATGGCCAGCCAGCGGTGGCGTTGGCCAATGGGGGCCGTGGCGGCGATGGGCGCCAGATGGGCCAAACTGGAATCGGGTTGGGCATAAATCTGAATGCGGGCGCCCTTGGCGAAATCGGCCACCACCGTCACCAGCTCGGGCCGCCCGTCGCCGTTTAGATCGGCCAGCCGGGGCTGGGTATCTTCGAAAATGTCCCCGCTTGGGCGCAAAACATGGCGCTGCCCGGTTGTCCAGGTGATCTCAAGCCCGTCATATTCGCCCCCGGCCACAGCGCCATGGCCATAGGCATCTGTGGGCCCGACATAGCGCGCTGTGGCGATTTGTGGGGGCGTTTGGGCTGGGCCGGGCTGGGGCAGGGTGGCGCAGGCCAGCGCCAAACAGGCAAACAGCCCCGCAAGGGGGCTGCAGCTGCCAGTTTTTTCGGGGCGCTTGCACTGCTGCGCCAGCGCCCGCTGCATCAGATTTGCTTTTCAGGCATATGCACAACCAGCCCGTCCAGCGCATCGCTGACTTTTAGCTGGCAGGTCAAGCGCGAGCGCTGGGCGTCGGGTTGAAAGGCGAAATCCAGCATGTCTTCTTCCATGTCGTCTTTGGCGGGCAGTTTATCTACCCACGCCGGATCGACATAGACATGGCAGGTAGAGCAGGCACAGGCGCCACCGCAATCGGCCTCGATCCCGGGGATGTTATTGTCGCGCGCGCCTTCCATCACGGTCAAGCCATTGGCGACATCCACAACATGTTGGGTGCCATTGAATTCGACATAGGTGATCTTTGCCATTTCTCACTCTCCGGTATTGGATTTCGGCTATACCTAGCCAAGGGTTTCGGGGCGTGCCAGCGCA
>RFQY01000414.1 GCA_009924775.1 Paracoccaceae bacterium
GGCTATGTACTGCAAGAAGTACTGGAATACAGAGGCAGGGAAGGCTAAGCCTGAGGATTACCTTGTGGCTTATAAACGATATGTGAGGGGGTAATATGAGTAAGATTTATTTCATTGGAGATTGTCATTTCGGACATAAGGATATCCATCTTAAATTCCGAAAAGAGTTCTCATCTGTGGAACAGCATGACAGTACGATTATGTACAATATACTAAAGAGGGTAACTACTAAGGATGTACTGTGGATGCTAGGAGATAACTTTATCTCTAAGGACTCCTTCCGTTACATTCAGATTATCCTCCCTATGGTTCGTCAGTTGAATATCGTTCTCGGGAATCACGAACACAAGGACTTACTTCCTTTCATCTACTCTCTTGGTATTACGAAGGATATGTTAAACATCTACGGAATTACCAAGAAATATGATGCTTGGATTTCTCATGCACCAGTTCATCCAGATGAGTTAAGAGAGAAGATTAACATCCATGGGCATGTTCATACAAATACATTAAAAGATCATAGGTACTTTAATGCTTCTTGTGAGAACATTCAATACACACCTATTTCCCTGCAAGAAATTAAGTACTTTATGAATTCTTTTCGGAGTATCGAGAATGCAAGAAACCAAATCTAATTTAAACAAGGAAGGAGTTAAGTACGATGCAGGGAAGATTCCCATGGACTTAGTATCTCCGTACTTCATCGAAGGAGTGGCGAAGGTACTACAGTTCGGAGCTAAGAAGTACGAGGCCTTCAATTGGGCTAAGGGGATGGACTACAGTCGATTGTATTCAGCCTTCCAGCGTCATACCCAAGCTTGGTACAAGGGGGAGGATACTGACCCAGAGACAGGCTATCCTCATCTGTACCATGCAGCTTGCTGCCTTATGTTCTTATCTGAATACCAACGCATAGGATTATTTAATCATGATGACCGATACAATCGTAGTGTACTTAACAGCCTTTATCCTATCGGTGATATACGTATTCCTGAGAGCATTCCAACAGCAGAACGTCATTCACAAGGAATTGAAGCTTGTCCCTATAGCAAGCTTTCTGATGGCGATATGTGAAGTCACTACAGTAGGACTTGTTGTTAAATCCTCCTTCTGGTTATTTATCCCAATAGGAGCTGGTGGTACAATAGGTTGTATTAGTAGTATAATGTTTCATTCTAAGATGAGAGAGTTCTTTGATGCTAGAGAAAAAAGGAAACGATCACAGCTCTCTTGAGAGTAGGTTCGAGTGGTACAGGGCGA
>RFQY01000415.1 GCA_009924775.1 Paracoccaceae bacterium
AAGCCTTTATATCGTTTTTGCATAAGGGCGATAAATCAAGCTATAATGCAGGCGACAATGTTAACGTTAACGAAGAAGGAAACGCAGAAATGCTAACTAAAGAAGATTTAATGCAGGCGCTGGCAGCTAATGCTGAGCAAATGCAATCAGCAGTGAACGCTGCTGTTGAGCCGTTACAAGCTCAAGTCAAAGCGCTACAAGACAAATTAGCAGCTAACGAAAACGCCGAAAAAGCTGAGTTAGTTGGTAAAGTTGTTGCGCTTGACATCGGTATCAACGAAGAAACCGCCAACACCATGACCGCGGCAGCGCTTAACAGCGTATTAGCTAAAAACGGTCAAGTAAATACCGGTTTTGGTGGCGCACAACGTGGCGCAAACAGTGCTGAGCCTACCGGCTTAGAATTCGGCAATCCATTCAAGGCTTAAGGAGCGCGGTAATGGCAAACTCAATTTTTGTCGGCCCAGTCGGTGAACAACCGATTTACGCCGAAGGTTTAGCAGCTACCGGTTTTGGTTGCGGCTACTTAGTGCAACGCGACACAGCTAACACTTTGACCTTATCAGCTAAGGCGTCAACTGTGTTCGGTCAAGAGCTGTTAATCAGCGCTGAATCAGGTCAAACTTCTGGCGTTGGTGTTGCTGACACGTACACCGCAGGCGACACTGCGCGCGCATTGAAGCCGTCAAGCGGCCAATTGTTCTATGCCCGTTTTGCCACTGGCAACAACGTATCAGCACTTGGTAAACCGGTAACATCGGCAGGCGCAGCAGGCCGTTTTAAATTGGCAGCTACAAACGGCACTGATTTTATCTTTGCTACCGCTGAGCAAATCATCAACGTAACCGCAGACGACACTCTGGTGTTGTGCCGCGCAGTGTAAGGAGCAGGTAATGTCTATCCAATTTATTGTTAACGGCGAATACGTAACGCCGAAGGACGCCAAAGACAAGCGCGTTATTGCTGCTCAAATGAATGAGCTTAACGCTAACCGCTTAGCTGGTGAGCAATTCCAAGGTAACTTGTTATCAATCGCAGCTAACGAAGGTCGTATCAGCGCGAGCATGAAACAGTCTGCAATCAACGAGCAGATTGATTTAATGTACCGCGAAATTGACAACACGCCAGCGTTTGAACCAAAGGCATTCGGTAACCAGGCGTTATTAAGCCGCTTGTTGTCAGAAGCTGTACCGGTAAACGTTGGTAAAAAAGTCGTTAAGATGCGCCGCGTTAGCGAAGCTGGCTTAGCCAACATCTCA
>RFQY01000416.1 GCA_009924775.1 Paracoccaceae bacterium
ACCGGAGAAGTCTGTAAATTCTAAAGCAGCTTCGCCCATGCCAGCCTGACCCATAGCCGCAAGCCCTTGACCAAACGTGACAGGGGTTGGCGACCAGCCTCCGGCGGCTAGGCCAGCCAAAGACGCCTGCGTGATAGCTTGGCCAGTTGGCGACATCAGGTCGGCGCTAAACGCCTCGCCAAGGCTGCTTGGCAGTCCGCCGGCACCTGCTCCAGCCCCAGCACCGCTAACGCCAGCCTGCGCGGCTCCTGCGGGCGCTGTTGGTGCTGCCTGTGCTTGGCGCATCTTCGCAGCGTTAGCCGCGACGCGGGCCAGCATTGGGTTGATGGCCGGCACAACTGGCTTCTGTGTCGGGATAGCAGCCTGCGCCGCACGCTGCGCCGCCAGTATCTGCGGGTTGATCGGGCTACGCAACGCCATTATCGGCGTCACGCCCTGCGGCGTTTGGTATTGCTGCATCATGTTGGTTTGCGGCATTGGCGCCCGACCTTGAAAAATAGAAGCGTAAGGATTAGCCATATCGTTACCCCAACAGTCCTAGTAAACCACCAAGCCCAGCGCCCGCACCTTGGCTAAAACCAAGCTGGCCGGCAAGCTGTGCGCCGCCAAGCGCGCCGCCAAGGAAGCCAAGACCCGGCTGACGGAAGTAAGGTGTAACCTTGTCGCTGCCAATCGTGCCACCTTGAATAGCTGCCATATAATTGGCGAGAGAGCTAAGGGGCTGGGACTGCTCAAAGTTGTAGCGGTCGATGTCGGCTTGCAGCTCGGCCTGTGATTGCGCCTCGCGTGCCGCGCCAACGCCGGCCAGTTTGGCTAGGTCAGAAAAGCCAAACTCATATGCGGCAGGCACCTGACTGATTGCCGCTTGCTGCGCCTGATACGCCATAGGCGCAAGTGCCTGACCAAGCGCCGCCTGCTGGTAGCCAGAGCCGTAGCGTCCAGACTTAGCTGCCTCTGCCTGTACGGCCTCAACCGCTGGTCTAAACGCTGCGGATTGCAAGGGGTTTGTTCCCATCAGATTTTGCATGACGACATTTTGCAGGGCCGGTATAAACTCTGACCCTTCTGTCGCCCTTTGGCGGGTAGCCGCTAACGCCATTTCCGTTTCGGGCGAAAACCCTACGGTCGTCTGACCGGGGTAATAGGTAGGCTGGTCGCCGTACAGCCTTTTGGCCTCTGACAGACCGTATTTGAGAAACGGTTTTGCATAGGCTGGTGGGCCTACGCTTTGCGTAACTGTCCGAGTTGATCCGCCGCCT
>RFQY01000417.1 GCA_009924775.1 Paracoccaceae bacterium
TGTTGGCCTTGTTAGGTCTCCCCCGCTTGTCTAGAATACGGGGTAATAAGTGGGCGGAGGTAGGAATTGAACCTACTTTCCCAGGAGTGTCCCGGAGGCTTCATCCGAACAGCCATGGCACCCGTCGGTGCAACTCGCTTCCGCCATAGTATATTGTAAATTGGTAGGCTGGGGGAATTCCGAGATCCCGACCTGATGGTTAAGAGCCACCTGCTCTGCCTCTGAGCTACCAGCCTATAGATTAGTCCGCCACTTGGTCAAACATATCCATGTAGACGTCGGCCGTAATACGGTCGCCACCACAGTATTCCATGATCACCTCATCCATATCGCCTCGGGTGAAAGAATAGAGATTGGCCACCGGGTAACCGTTAGGGCCGCGGATAGAGGTGAAATCGACGGTCACCACGTTCTTCTGTGCTACCATCAGAAACTGAACCAGCTCCTCGACGGTATCACCAGCCATGTCTAGACCGCGGATTGCGTAGCGTGCCATGTTCTATCTCCTCTTGATGTGACCATTATACCAGGTGGTGGCCGGCTTGTCAAGGCCTATTTGGTTAAATCTGGTTAACGATCAGGCGACCGCCTCTTCCTCTTCCCACAGCCCGACCTCATGGCCCTCATAGTCTATGTGCTGGCCCACCGGCACCGCAACGTAGCCGTAGTACCCATACTCGGCGTGGTCAGGATGGCGCTCGGCATCCTCATCGGCTAGACGGCGGGCCTCTTCCAGAGACCGGGCCACCGCCACTATGTACCGCTCGTAGGGGTCACCGTGGCGAACTATGAAAACTTGATCCATCTTTCTCTCCTCTTGATACCCTCATTATACCAGGCCCTACCGGACCTGTACAGGGTTATTTTGGCTAAAGTGGTTAAAAGTGGTTAACTATTCAATACTTGAATACCTATTCATATATTGAGGGTGTTGCAGTTATGTCACACCACCGAGGTGCTTAACCAAAATTAACCAAATAGGCCTGTACAACCTGGATCGGGCCTGGTATAGTGGCAACATCAGATGGAGATGAACATGACCAAAAAGCACTTCGACACCCTTGCCTTCAATATCTGGTGCATCCTGAACCCCGACCACCGCTTGTCGGCTGCGGTCGCCGTGGCTGCGGCCTGCACCCAAATGAACCCCCGGTTCGACACTAACCGTTTCTTCATCGCCTGCGGGGTAGTTAACCAAAATTAACCGATAGGCCCTGTACAACCTGGGCC
>RFQY01000418.1 GCA_009924775.1 Paracoccaceae bacterium
CCTGCCATGGGCAGCAAGATCAGGCCAGCGTTCAAATTGGTGGCGCGGGACCACCCCACCAGCGCACCGGTGGCCGAGACGCCCACCCACTTCGCCAAGCTGCGTGCCGCCACAAAAACAAGCGCAGCGGGCGCAAATGCCAGCATTTCTTTGAGGTGTAAATTGGCGCCGGCATAGACAAACAAGGCGACAAAAAATAACTCGAATGCGGGTCCAAATTCCATGTCTGCCAACAGATCTTCACGCTCCAAGCTGCTGACAACCGTGCCCAATACCAGCGGCGCGAACAGCACTGACAACTCAAAAGTCAATGCCAAGCCCAGCGTCATACTGACCGCGCCAACCACCAACGCTAGGCTGTACTGGGAGGCGCCTTTGGTGATACCAGCGACACGATGTAGGGCATACCCCATGAAGCCGCCAAGCAAGGTGGACCCGAGTAACTGATAGGCAGGTCCGCCGACCATGGTGCTGAGTGGGGCGTTATTTTGGTGGTAAAGCAGGGGCAAGAGTCCGGCAAAAACCATAAATGCAAACACATTGTTCAGTGCGACCAAAGCCTCCGACCGGTCGGTGGTGACGCCCTTCGCGCCGAGCTCGTGCGCCACGTGGATCAGAACCGCTGGTGATGAAGAAATAGCAATGGCCGCAATGACGGCACCGGGCAATTTGGGGATGCCGAACCACGTCAATGCGAAGTAAACCGCCGCAAACGTCAGCGTGCTCTCGACCAACGAAACCAATAACAGCCCTTTGTCTTTGATCACCGCCCGCAGGTCAATCGACAAGCCTAAGCGGTACAGGATCAACGCCAAGGCGATATCGATCACAATTTTGGTGCGTTCAAGGGTTTCGAAACCGAACAAGTGCAGACCATTGGGGCCCGCGATCAGCCCCACTAACATGAAGCCGGTAATACTGGGGATCCACGGGACGCGGTGCGCCAAATAACCTCCAAGCGCCCCGCAAAACAGCAAAAAGCCAAAGAAAAAGAGGGTGCTGACTTGCAGCGGAAATGACGGAAGAAATTCCATAGAAAACCGATAAAACGGGCTGTGAAACGCGGTTGGTGTTGCAGCGCGTGGGCGCTACAAAAAGACAAACCCCGCGCGTTGGGGTTAGTGAAGAAGACCTGGGGCCGTGCCCGCAGCCTGCAAGACGAATGGCGGCACGGTGGTTTCAAATCGGGTGCCATCAACGGCTACAAAGAAAAAGAAGCCACTCATCATG
>RFQY01000419.1 GCA_009924775.1 Paracoccaceae bacterium
CCATGCGCCGCGCTTGGCCGCGGCCAACACCCCCACGGGGATTGCGAGGGCCGTTGACAGGATCAGCGCGTAAATGGCCAAGGGCAGTGAAACGGCAAGCCTATCTTGGATCAAATCGGCCACGGGCACGCGATAGGTGTAGGATAGGCCAAATTCCCCCTGCACCATGCCCCCGACCCATGCCAGATATCGGGGCAGAAGCCCCCCATCGAGGCCCAGTTCCGCCCGTAGGTTTGCAACCGCCTCGTCTGTGGCATTTAGGCCAAGCATGAAACTGGCAGGATCACCGGGGATCACCTCAATAAGGCAAAAGATAACCACGCTTGCCACGGCAAGGCTAAGGATCATCGCTAGCACCCGATTGAGAAAATAGCTCAACATGGTAAAACCTTAGCCTGAAGGCGTGCTAGGCCGCTAGAGGGGACTTGCGCGACTCAAGGCTTTAGCGGCAGATAATGCCACGAGGTTGGGGACGATGGCGTCGTCCTATGGCAGACCTGAACCGCCCTGAACGCCGGGGTCTTCTGTCAAAGGAGGGTCGGCGATGCAGCGACCTGAATTCTTCCGTTTCCACAATGGCGAAAAAGCCATTCTTCCGTTTTCTCAAGCTGAGTATGGCGCACGTCTGATGGGGCTACGCGCAATCATGGATGCGCAAGGCCTAGATGCGGTTGTGCTGAGTTCAATGCACAATATCGCCTATTATTCGGGCTTTCTCTACTGCGCCTTTGGGCGCCCTTATGCGTTGGTTGTGACCGCGTCTGAGGCGGTAGTGATCTCTGCGGGCATTGATGCGGGGCAGCCATGGCGGCGCTGTGCCTGTGATGGGATCACCTATACCGATTGGCAGCGCAACAATTACTGGCGCGCCGTGGCCCATGTGGCGGGGCAGGGCAAGGCAGTTGGTTACGAGGCCGATCATCTGGTCTTGAGCCAATTTGCGCTTCTCAATGAGTTCTTGGCGCCAAAATCCACTGCCGATGTGGCGCCCGCTACGATGCGCCAGCGCATGGTGAAATCTGTCGCCGAGCGCGAGTTGATCCGCGCAGGCGCGCAAGTTGCCGATGTTGGTGGCTATGCCATTCGGGACGCCGTAAAGGCGGGGGTGCGTGAGATTGATGTCGCCATGGCAGGGCGCGATGCGATGGAGCTAGAAATCGCCAAACGCTTTCCCGATGCCGAATATCGGGACACTTGGGTATGGTTCCAATCGGGGCT
>RFQY01000420.1 GCA_009924775.1 Paracoccaceae bacterium
AAGCGCAAAGAACAGGGCGGCTGCACAGACAATGCTTGGCCCTGTGGGGGTGTCATAAGCGAATGATCCCCAAAGTCCAAGCGCCACCGATACCACCCCAATCAGCGAGGCCAAAATGGCCATCCCTTCTGGGTTGCGGGCCAAGGGCCGGGCCGCTGAAGCGGGAATGAGCATCAATGCAATGATCAACAGCGCCCCCACCACCTTGATGGCCACAGCCACGCTGATGGCAAGGGCAAGGGTCAGCAGCATATTCTCACGCCGTGGCGCAATGCCACTGGCATGGGCCAATTCAGGCGACAGCGTCACAGTCAACAGCGCCTGCCAACGGCTGAGGATCAGCACCAAAACCACTGCTGCACCAAGCCAGATCACCGACAAATCCGCGCGGCTAACGGCCAGAATGTCGCCAAAAAGATAGGCCGATAAATCAGCACGCACCCCTTTGGTCAGGCTTACGGCTACAAGGCCAATGGCAAGCGCCGCATGGGCGAAGGTGCCAAGCAAGCTGTCAAGACCGAGTGAGCGTTCCGATAGGCTTGTCACCATCAAGGCCACGATCAGGCAGATCACCAGAACCCCTGTGAAAATCGACAGGTTCAACGCAAGCGAGATGGCAACCCCCAACAGCGCGGCATGGGCCGTGGCATCGCCAAAATAGGCCATGCGCCGCCAAACCAGAAAACAGCCCAAAACACCCGAAACCACAGCGACTCCGACCCCCGCAAGGGCGGCGCGGATCATGAAATCATCAAGCATCATTGCACCTTTTCGGGGCTGTGGTCGTGGCTGTGCGCATGGCCGTGATCGTGATCGTGATCATGGCTGTGGCTATGTTCATGCCGATACAGGGCCAATGCCCCATGCGTGCCCGTTCCAAAAAGCGCGCGATATTCAGGCGCGCTTGCAACTGTTTCGGGGCGGCCTTCGCAGCAGATATGCCCGTTGAGGCAAATCACCCGATCCGAGGCACTCATCACAACGTGCAATTCATGGCTGACCATCAAAACCGCACAGCCCACCTCGCGCCGCAGATCTTCGATTTGGGTGTAGAAGGCGGCAGATCCCGGTTGATCCAGCCCTTGTGTGGCTTCGTCCAAAATCAGCAATGTTGGGCGGTCAAGAATGGCGCGGGCCAAAAGGACACGCTGAAATTGCCCCCCTGACAATTCGGTCATCTGCCGCGCGCCCAAATCGGGCA
>RFQY01000043.1 GCA_009924775.1 Paracoccaceae bacterium
GGGGCGCTGGGGTGTTTTCCACCACCTCATCCACCTGTGCCAAATGCGGCACCTCTGCCACCAAGGCCTGACGCAACTGTGCCAGCGTGTCAAAGGGCAGCGTGGCGCCCAATTCTGCCGACAAGGCCCGCAAAATGGCCCAGTTTTCCTTGGCCTCACCCGGGGCAAACCCTGCGCGCAGGGCCAGTTGCGGGCGGCCTTCGGTGTTGACGAACAGGCCGTTTTCTTCCGTGTAGGCCGCGCTTGGCAGGATGATATCGGCGCGGTGCGCCCCACGATCGCCATGGCTGCCTTGGTAGATCACCACAGGCCCGGGGGCGATATCCACCTCATCCGCGCCAAGGCTGAAAATCACTTCTGCGCCCTCGATTGCCGCCAACATGCCGCCTTCGGTCACGGCGCCCACATCCATGGCGCCCACCCGGGCAGCGGCTGTGTGCAAAACCAGCAAACGCGGCGAAAGCGCCTGCGCCGCGGCCAAAACCGCCAGCCCATCGGCCTCGCGCAATGCGCCTTGGCCGACGATCACAACCGCCCCCTCGGGCGCGCTTAGCGCCGACAGCGCGGCGCGGTCGGTGCCCGCATGGGTGTAGTCATAGCTAAGGTCTGCTGCCTGCCCCACCAAGGTGATATTGGCGCCGCGGCCCCATGCTTTGCGGATACGCGCATTCAGCACCGGCGCCTCGTCGCGCGGGTTGGTGCCGATCAAGATGATGTCTTTGGCGGTGTCGATCTCTTCGATCGCCACAGTGCCCACATAAGCGCCGCGGTTGCCAATGGGCAGGCGGGCGTTATCGGTGCGGCACTCGATCGCGCCGCCCATGCCCTGCACAAGATGTTTCAGGGCAAATACCGCCTCGACCGGGGCCAGATCGCCCACCAAAGCCGCCAGTTTCTTGCCCTGCATGGCCGTGGCCGCAGCCGTCAGCGCCTCGGGCCAGCTGGCTTTGCGCAGCTTGCCATTTTCACGAATATAGGGCGTATCCAACCGCTGGCGGCGCAGGCCGTCCCAGACAAAGCGGGATTTGTCTGAAATCCACTCTTCGTTCACCCCATCGTTATTGCGGGGCAAAATCCGCATCACTTCGCGACCCTTCGTATCGACGCGGATATTGCTGCCAAGCGCATCCATCACATCGATGGTTTCTGTCTTGCTCAGCTCCCACGGGCGGGCGGTAAAGGCATAGGGTTTGCTGACCAGCGCGCCCACGGGGCACAGATCGATGATATTGCCTTGCAGGTTCGAATTCAGCGTCTGCCCAAGATAGCTGGTGATTTCACTGTCTTCGCCCCGCCCGGTTTGACCCATCTGGGCAATACCGGCCACCTCGGTGGTGAAACGCACGCAGCGGGTGCAGCTGATGCAGCGCGTCATATGGGTTTCCACCAAGGGGCCCAAATCCAGATCATCGCTGGCGCGCTTCACTTCGCGGTAGCGGCTGAAATCAACGCCATAGGCCATGGCCTGATCTTGCAGATCGCACTCGCCGCCTTGGTCGCAAATGGGGCAATCCAGCGGGTGGTTGATCAGCAAAAATTCCATCACGCCCTCGCGGGCCTTTTTCACCATCGGCGAATTGGTTTTCACCACAGGCGGTTCGCCATTGGGGCCGGGGCGCAAATCGCGCACCTGCATGGCGCAGCTGGCCGCAGGCTTTGGCGGGCCGCCCACAACCTCGACCAGACACATGCGGCAGTTGCCCGCAATCGAAAGCCGCTCGTGGTAGCAAAAGCGCGGCACTTCGATACCGGCCACTTCGCAGGCCTGGATCAGGGTCATTGCCCCATCCACCTCGACCTCGGCACCGTCAATGATGATCTTCTTGAGGTTGGACATTTTTCCTCACTTCACTTTCAGCAAGGCGCCGATCTGGCTGCCTTTGGCAATTTCCTGGCGACCCAATGTGCACAGGTCAGCGGTATTGGCGGGGTTTAGCCCCTGCGCGCGAACATAGTTTTGCGCCTTTTCGCGCATGCGGGCCTTTTCCTCGGGCGATTTAACGTGGCGCTTGATTTCGTCCCTGGAATAGCCAAGGTTCTGCGCCTTCTGCTCGAGGCTGTTTATGTAAAAATACGCCCGAACCATACGCGCTGCGATATCGTCGCAGTTTTTACGAATTTCATCGGCCAGCGCGACGGCCATCAACCCATCATCAATCTGCGCAACACTGCGCAAAGGCGGCAGTGCTTGGGCGGCATTGGCCCATGCCCCGCCTGCCCCCATCAAGGCCAAGCAGGCCGCACCTGCGGCGCGGCGTAGGGCCCTTTGACCCGCAGATATAAGCCGGGTCATTGCCATCCTTTGCAACGCCCCTCGAACACCAAACTATCCTGTTCAAACCGCAGATCGGCGGCATCGGCATCGGGGCCGGCATTAACCCAGGTAATCTTGGAATTCCCATAAAGCCCGATGCAATATTCCACGCCGCGATGGCGCCCCGCCTCGCGCGCCCCATCAAGCGAGCGGCTGGCCTTTGGAACCTGCACAACAAAGCGCTGCCGATCTTCTTTGTCGACGGTCAAGCTGCTGCGAAAGCGCACGCCGTCGAATGCATCGGGGCGTTGAACAAGGTTTGTCACCTTGTTGTCTGCGCAGGCCGCAAGCATCAGGCCAGCCAAAAGAAGGGGAAGGCTGCGCATGGGGTTACTCCGCTGCCATGGCGCCAAGGCGCCCGGATTTTTGCGCCTTGATCCGGTCTTCGACTTCCTGGCGGAAATTGCGGATCAGGCCTTGAATGGGCCATGCGGCGGCATCACCCAAGGCACAGATGGTGTGGCCCTCGACCTGTTTGGTGACTTCAAACAACATGTCGATTTCTTCCAGCTCGGCCTCGCCGCGCACCAGCCGGTCCATCACGCGCATCATCCAGCCCGTGCCTTCCCGGCAAGGGGTGCATTGGCCACAGCTTTCGTGTTTGTAAAACTTCGACAGCCGCCAGATGGCTTTGATAATGTCGGTGGATTTGTCCATAACAATCACCGCCGCCGTGCCCAGACCCGAGCCAAGCTCGCCGCGCAGGTAATCGAAATCCATCACCGCATCGCGCATCTTTTCGCCCCGCACACAGGGCACGGACGAGCCGCCGGGAATGACCGCCAGCAGGTTATCCCAACCGCCGCGAATACCGCCGCAATGCTTATCGATCAGCTCTTCAAAACTGATCGACATCGCCTCTTCCACCACGCAAGGGCTGTTTACATGGCCCGATACGGCAAACAGCTTGGTTCCGGCATTATTTGGCCGCCCAAACCCGGCAAACCAGCTGGCACCGCGGCGCAAAATCGTGGGCACAACGGCAATGGATTCCACGTTATTCACCGTGGTCGGGCAACCATAAAGCCCAGCCCCCGCAGGGAATGGCGGCTTCATGCGCGGCATGCCTTTTTTGCCCTCTAGGCTTTCCAAAAGCGCGGTTTCCTCGCCGCAGATATAGGCGCCCGCCCCGTGATGCAGGTAAAGGTCGAAATCCCAGCCAGAGCCGGCGGCGTTTTTGCCAAGCATGCCAGCGTCATAGGCCTCGTCGATGGCGGCCTGCAGCGCCTCGCGCTCGCGGATATATTCGCCGCGGATGTAGATATAGCAGGTATGGGCATTCATCGCGAACGAGGCAATCAGCGCCCCCTCGATCAGCGTGTGCGGATCGTGGCGCATAATTTCACGGTCTTTGCAGGTGCCCGGCTCGGATTCATCGGCATTGATCACCAGATAAGACGGGCGCCCATCGCTTTCTTTGGGCATGAACGACCATTTCAAGCCGGTCGGAAACCCCGCCCCGCCGCGGCCGCGCAAGCCGCTGGCCTTCATCTCTTCGATGATCCAGTCACGGCCCTTTTGAATAAGCCCCGCGGTGCCATCCCAATGGCCACGGGCCATCGCGCCTTTTAGGCTGCGATCGTGCATACCGTAGATATTGGTAAAAATACGGTCTTGATCCTTCAGCATCCGCTTACCTCTGATCGTTTTGGCGCGCACGCCAGATTTGGTAGGTCATCGCGATGGCAAACACAAAGCCTGCCAGCGCGACCAGGTCCAGCAACGCCCTTGTGCGGTTGCTCCACCCGTAATCGGCACCAATAAGATTGGCCAGCACCCAAAACACCGCCGTACCAGCAATGACCAGGGCGGTGATGCGCCCTTTTCGTGCCAGATATGCGTCTTTGTCCTGCATGCCCGCGCATCCAATCAGTATACATCGCCCTTGCCCACGCGCGCCGAGAATTCAGTCTCGCCGCCCGCAGCCAAGATTTTCGCTTGCGCCACCCAGTTGTCGCGCGTTGCGCGCCCCTTAAAGCCCGCAAGATTTTCGTTCACCCAGTTCACCTCGGCCTCGGTCCAGGCGGCAATCTGGTCGAAGTGATAAAACCCCATTTGGTGCAGCATCTGCTCTAACTTGGGGCCCACCCCTTTGATTTCTTTCAAGTTATCCGCTTGCCCATCGCGGGGCCCTGCCAATGTGGCGGGTGCGGCATCTTCGGCCTGTGCTGGCGCATCTGCCACAACCGGCGCGGCCGGTTCAACGGCAGGCGCGGGTGCAGGCGCAGACGCGGGCGCCGGATCGGTTGCAACAGGCGCCGATGGCGCCTCGGCGGCCACGGGGGCTGGTTGCGCGGGCACCACAGCGGCAGGCGCTGGCGCGTGATGCTGTGCCACCGCCTGGCGACCTGCGTCACACAAAATCCAGTTCAGCAACAGCCCCAAAAACACAAAAATCAAGGCGGCCACGAAAAGCCCCCCAAGGAACGACCAGCCACTTGCCCCCATCAGCAGGAACAATGCCAGCAATCCAACGATTGCGGCAACGGCCCAACACCCATATGCACAGCGGCTACTTGTTGTCCCAACACTCATTATACACTCTCCCGGTTATCAAGTTGCACCTTATTCAGGTGCCCCCTTTTTAACACGGTTGGTGGTTTGCGTCTTGCCTTCTTCAACCATGCGTCGTGCCTGCCCGACCCAATCATCGCGGGTTACCCGGCCTTTGAACCCTTCAAGGTTGTCATCAACCCAGGCAATTTCGGCCGCACTCCATTGGGCGATCTGGTCGAAATGATAAAACCCCAAGCCATGACACAGCTTTTCCAGTTTTGGCCCAATGCCCTTGATCAATTTCAGATCGTCCGCTTGGCCCGCACGCGGCGCGGCCATGGCGGCCGGCTTTTGCCCGGCATCGGCCGGGGCAACCGGCTTGGGCGCGGCAGCTGCAGGTTTTGACGCAGGTTTGGCCACAGGTTTGGCCGCAGATTTAGACATGGCGGGCTTGGCCTTTGCTTGGCCCAGCCAAGGGGTCAGCAGCGGCACTTCGGTGCCATCAATGCGCTTGACGGTATCGCCAATGTCTTTGGCCAACTGCGCGCTGGCGTTATATT
Organism: Paracoccaceae bacterium; assembly: GCA_009924775.1. Taxonomy (GTDB): domain Bacteria; phylum Pseudomonadota; class Alphaproteobacteria; order Rhodobacterales; family Rhodobacteraceae; genus CAJXSO01. Next base: position 5,371 of record RFQY01000043.1, read on the forward strand.
GGGCACGCCCGCTTTCAAATTCGGTCAGGCTGGACAAGCCGCTTAGGGGCTCGGCTGCGAAACGGCCATTTTGCGGCCCGGCTGTGGGCACTTTGCCCGCCGCCAGATCATCCAGCAACTGCGCAAAGCTTTCAGCGGTCAGATCTTCGTAATAATCCTTGCCAATCTGCACCATCGGGGCGTTGGCGCAGGCGCCAAGGCATTCAACCTCTTCCCACGAGAATTTCCCGTCAGCAGACACCTGATGCGCCTCGGGGGCGATTTTTTCCTGACACACTTTGATCAGATCTTCGGCACCGCAGATCATACAAGACAGCGTGCCGCATACCTGCACATGCGCAACCGAGCCAACAGGCTGCAGCTGGAACATAAAATAAAACGTCGCCACTTCCAGCGCGCGAATATAGGCCATGCCCAGCATATCGGCCACATATTCAATGGCGGGGCGGGTCAGCCAGCCCTCTTGCTCTTGGGCGCGCCACAAAAGCGGAATGATCGCCGAGGCCTGGCGGCCCTGGGGGTATTTTGTCATCTGCGCTTCGGCCCAAGCTTGGTTGGCGGGCGTGAAGGCAAAGCTTTCAGGCTGTTCGTGGTGCAGGCGACGCAACATCAGGCACGGGCTCCGGTATTATAAGTGCCGCAAGGGGTGGGCAGCTCTGTGGCCCGCGCGACAAAAAAAGACTGTGCACAGCCCATCGCGGGCTGGCTTTGGGTGGGGGCCCCCGCAAGGGCACCCAGATGCACGGCCAAGGCCGGCAGATATGCCACAACAGGCGCCATCAGCGGTCGATTTCCCCGAACACAACGTCAAGCGAGCCCAAGATCGCCGAGGCATCGGCCAGTTGGTGCCCTTTGCACAGGTGGTCCATCGCCTGCAGATGCGCATAGCCCGGCGCCCGAATTTTCGTGCGGTAGGGTTTGTTGCTGCCGTCCGACACCAGATACACGCCAAACTCGCCCTTGGGGGCCTCGACGGCGACGTAAATTTCGCCCTCGGGCACGCGAAAGCCTTCGGTGTATAGTTTGAAGTGGTGGATCAGCGATTCCATCGAGGTTTTCATGTCACCCCGCTTGGGCGGGGTCAGCTTGCCGCGCGCCAAGACGTCGCCTTGGTTTTCGGGCATCTGCAACTTGGCACAGGCTTGGCGCATGATATGGGCTGATTGGCGCATTTCTTCCATGCGGCACAAATAGCGGTCATAGCAATCGCCATTGGTGCCCACTGGCACTTGGAACTCGAATTCATCGTAGCATTCATAAGGCTGGGCGCGGCGCAAATCCCACGCCAAGCCACTGCCGCGCACCATCACGCCCGAAAAGGCGTATTTTTGAATGTCGTCTTCGGTCACAACGCCGATATCAACGTTGCGCTGCTTGAAAATACGGTTTTCGGTCAGCAGCCCGTCGATATCATCCAGCACCTTGGGAAATTCCACAGCCCAAGCATCGATATCTTCGATCAGCTCGGGCGGCAGATCTTGGTGCACCCCGCCGGGGCGGAAATAGGCCGCGTGCAGGCGGGCGCCGCAGGCGCGCTCGTAAAACACCATCAGCTTTTCACGCTCTTCAAAGCCCCACAGCGGCGGGGTTAGCGCGCCCACATCCATGGCCTGCGTGGTGACGTTCAGCAGATGGTTCAAAATGCGGCCAATTTCGCAATAAAGCACGCGGATCAGCTGGGCACGGCGTGGCACTTCGGTGCCTGTCATCCGCTCGATCGCCAGGCACCACGCGTGCTCTTGGTTCATCGTGCCCACGTAATCTAGGCGGTCGAAATAGGGCAGGTTTTGCAGGTAGGTGCGGCTTTCCATCAGCTTTTCGGTGCCGCGATGCAATAGCCCGATATGGGGATCGCAACGCTCGACGATCTCGCCGTCCAGCTCCATCACCATGCGCAGCACACCGTGGGCCGCCGGGTGCTGGGGGCCAAAGTTGATGTTAAAGTTGCGGATCTTCTGTTCGCCCGTCAGGGCATCGTCGAAACCTTTGGAACCGTCCATCACTTCGCCTCGCTTTTCTCGTCGCCCGGCAGCACATATTGCGCACCTTCCCAAGGCGACATGAAATCGAACTGCCGGTATTCCTGCACCAGTTTCACCGGCTCATAGACCACGCGTTTAAGCACCTCGTCATAGCGCACCTCGGTATAGCCCGTGGTCGGGAAATCCTTGCGCAGCGGATGGCCGCGAAAGCCGTAATCGGTCAAAATGCGGCGCAGGTCGGGGTGGCCCGAGAATAAGATGCCGAACATATCAAAGACTTCGCGCTCGAACCAATTGGCACTGGGATGCACGGCCGTGATTGATGGCACCATCTCGTCTTCGCGCACCGCCACTTTCAGGCGAATGCGGTGGTTTTGATACATGCTGAGCAGGTGATAGACCACGTCAAAGCGCTGCGCGCGCTCGGGGTAATCCACCGCGGTGATATCCAGCATCGTGGAAAATTTGCAGCTTGGATCGGTTTTCAAAAACTCGATCAGCGCGGCGATCGCATTCAACGCCACATCCACCGTCAATTCGCCATTCGTGACGTGCCAGTTCAGCACGCAGTCGGGGCGCTTCATCTGGATATGGGCACCCAGTTCTTTCAATGCGTCGCTCATCTCACAATTGTCCCTGTGCGGCGAATTTTGCGGGCCAGCTGCAAGATACCGTACAGCAGCGCCTCGGCGGTGGGGGGGCAGCCGGGCACGTAAATATCCACCGGCACAATACGGTCGCACCCGCGCACCACGCTGTAGCTGTAGTGATAATAGCCACCGCCATTGGCGCAGCTGCCCATCGAGATCACATAGCGCGGTTCTGGCATTTGGTCGTAAACCTTGCGCAGCGCCGGTGCCATCTTGTTGGTCAGCGTGCCCGCCACGATCATCACATCCGACTGGCGCGGGCTGGCGCGCGGCGCGATGCCAAAGCGTTCGGCATCATACCGCGGCATCGAGGTGTGCATCATCTCGACCGCGCAGCAGGCCAGACCAAAGGTCATCCAATGCAAGCTGCCCGTGCGCGCCCAATTGATAATGTCTTCGCTAGAGGTCAGCAAAAACCCCTTATCCTGCAGCTCGCGGTTCAGCGCTTGGGTGGCCACTTCTTTATCCACACCAGCGGTGTTGGCACCGGTCATCACTCCCATTCCAAGGCCCCCTTCTTCCACTCATAGGCAAAGCCGATGGTCAGCACGCCCAAAAACACCATCATCGACCAGAACCCAACCATGCTTAACCCCTGAAAGGCCACGGCCCATGGAAACAGCATAGCAATTTCAAGATCGAAAATGATGAACAAGATCGAGACCAGATAGAAGCGCACATCGAATTTCATGCGCGCGTCATCGAATGCGTTGAACCCGCATTCATAGGCCGACACTTTTTCGGGGTCGGGGTTGCGGACCGCCAAAACAATGGCAGCAAGGATCAGGACCAGCCCGATCGCAATGGCAATAGCCAAGAAGACGAGAATGGGAAGATATTCCCGAAGCATCTCTTCCACGGAGTAGCTCCTTTCAGGCGCGCAACAGGCGCATCGTAACGCACCGCTACTGGCAGGTTTTCCTAGGCGGGGTTTACTCCTGCCCTATGGCGGGGTCAACCGAGGCTGACACATATTCATGAATGCGAAATTGATGCCATTGCGATATTGTATACCGCCGCACACCGCCCTGTTTTTACAGCATCATCTGGCCCCAAAGCCGCACCAAAGGTGATGCACAGGCGCAGGGTGCGACAATATTTTTTTTGCCTCACATCGCGGGCATGCGGCCAATGCCACCGCTGTGCTTAATATTTTGGCTGTTTTGCTGCGCCAGCGCGGCCCGCTTCCCGCCCGAGTCACCCCTGCCAGGGCGGCACGCGCTTTTCAAAAAACGCAGCGATTCCCTCGGGCGCCTCGGGGCCTTCCCAGCAGGCCACCAATTCGGCAATCGTGTGCTCTATCGCGGCCGTGTCAATCACAGGCCCCAAACGGCGCAACAGCGCCTTGGCCCGCGCCACGGCCTGCGGTGCGCATTGCAAATAGGGCGCGATTTCAGCCTCGATCGCGGCATCCAGATCTTCGGGCGCCACAGCGCGCGCCAACAGCCCCAAGGCCACCGCCTCGTCTGCCGCAAACCGCCGCCCCGACATGAACACGCGCCGCGCATTGGCCTCGCCCATCCGCGCGCAGACATAGGGGCCAATTGTCGCCGGGATCAGGCCCAGCCGGGTTTCGGTTAACCCCATGCTCAGGGTGCGGCTGCCAATGGCAATATCGCACACGCTGGCCATGCCAACCCCACCCCCAAAAGCATTGCCCTGCAACCGGCCAATCAGCGGTTTGGGCAAGGTATTGAGCGCGTGCAGCATATAGGCCAGCTTGCCCGCCTCAGCGCCGCGCTCGGCTGGGCTGGCGCCCATCTGCGCGCGCATCCACCCCAAATCACCGCCCGCGCAAAATGTGTGCCCACGCGCGGCCAGCACCACAACGCGCACCTTGTCGTCCGCCCCCAAATCCAGCGCCGCCTGATGCAATTGGGCAATCATCTCGCCCGACAGGGCGTTGTGCTTTTCAGCGCGCTCCAGCCACAGCCAAGCCACGCCCCGGGCCTCTTTTTCTATCGTAATCATGCCATATCCCCCTGCCCTGCACGCATGGCCCGCGCCATATCCGCCGCACGCGCCAAAGTTGCGCCATCCAAGCCCGTTTCATAGCCCAAACCTTGCAAATGCGCATGCACCGCTTCGGTGGCCACATTCCCCGCAGCCCCCGGCGCATAGGGGCACCCGCCCAAGCCGCCAACAGCTGCATCAAACACCCGCAAGCCATGCGCCAAAGACACATCTATATTGGCCAAGGCCCGCCCGCCGGTATCGTGGTAATGGCCCGCCAATTGCGCCGCTGGCACCTCTTGCAGGACCGCGCGCAACATCGCGTCGATGGCCTCGGGCATGGCACGGCCCAGCGTATCACCCAGCGAAATTTCGTAGCACCCCATTTGGCGCAACTGCGCCGCCACCCACGCCACCTGTGCGGGCGGGGTGGGCCCGTCATAGGGGCACTCTACCACGCAAGACACATAGCCACGCACCCGCAGCCCAGCCGCCAGCGCGGCCTCGGCCACAGGGCGAAACCGCTGCAAACTGTCTTCGATCGTGGCATTGATATTGGCCCGGCTGAACCCCTCTGAGGCCGCGCCGAAAATCGCCACCTCATCTGCCCCAGCCGCCAGCGCGCGTGCCAGTCCTTTGTAATTGGGCGTCAAAGCCGCATAGCGCACCCCGGGCGCGCGGGCGATGGCGGCCAAAACTTCGGCACTATCGGCCATTTGCGGCACCCATTTGGGGCTTACAAAACTGGCGCATTCTATCCGGCGAAACCCCGCAGCCGACAAGCAATCCACCAGCGCCACCTTATCCGCAGTGGGGATCAACCGCTTTTCGTTTTGCAACCCATCCCGCGGGCCCACTTCAAAAATTTCGGCCTGCATGCTCATGCAGCCTCCTCTGTCTCGTCTTCCAGCCGGATCAGCGCCGCCCCCGCTTCTACCTGCGCCCCGGCCGCCACCAAAACCTCGGCCACAATGCCATCGCGCGCCGCCAGCAAGGCATGCTCCATCTTCATCGCCTCCAACAATGCCAGCCGATCGCCCGCCGCCACCCTCTGGCCCGGCGTGGCAAAAACCGCGCGCACCAAACCCGGCATCGGCGCCTCGATCACATTGCCCGCCGCCGCCCCACTGGCCGCACGCTGCAGCGGGTCCACCACCGCAAAACATAGCCCCGCGCCGCGAAATACCGTGACATCAGCCCCCAACCGCACCCAATGGGGCAAAACAGCGCCCGCCACCTGCCAGCCCGCAGCCGGCGCACCCCGGCGCTGCAGGCACACCGCAGCACCGCCATCGGGCGTGGCCAACACCCGGTCAGCGCCCAGCACCTGCAACGCAACCCGACGCTCGTGCCCGGCATGGGCCAAGACAACAGAGTGCTCCATCGGCTGCCACAAATGAAACCCAGCCGTTTCCGGCAAAGGCCCCAACACCCCCAAGGCCGCAGCCGCCGCCTGCGCCCAATCCACATCTTGCGCCTCGGCCGTTGCCACCAGCTGCGCCTGATCGCGCGCAATCAACCCGGTATCCACCTGCCCCGCGGCAAAGCCTTCATGCGCACAAAGCGCTGATAAAAACCCAAGGTTGGTCACACTACCCGCCACCTGCGTGCCCGCCAGCGCGGCGCGCATCCGCGCCAAGGCAATATCGCGGCTGGGCCCATGGGTGATGATCTTGGCAATCATCGGGTCGTAAAACGGGCTAATCGCATCACCGCTGCGCACCCCGCTATCGGCACGGCACCCATCGGGAAAGGCCAAATGCCCCAAGGTTCCAGTGGCAGGCAAAAACCCTTTCGCCACATCCTCGGCATAAAGGCGCGCTTCAAACGCATGGCCATTGATCTGCAACGCCTCTTGGCCCAGGGGCAAAGGCTGGCCCGCCGCCACGCGCAGCTGCCACTCTACCAAATCCACCCCGGTGATCAGCTCTGTCACCGGATGTTCCACCTGCAAGCGGGTGTTCATCTCCATGAACCAAAACCCATCCTCGCGCAGCCCATCGGCACCATCGACGATAAACTCAATCGTGCCCGCCCCGGCATAGCCAATCGCCTCGGCCGCGCGCACCGCCGCCTGCCCCATCGCTTGGCGCACCGCCTCGGGCATCCCCGGGGCCGGGGCCTCTTCGATCACCTTCTGATGGCGGCGCTGCAGGCTGCAATCGCGCTCGAACAAATGCACCGCGCGTTGACCATCGCCAAAGACCTGCACCTCGATATGGCGCGGGTGTTCGATGTATTTCTCGATCAAAACCGCAGGGTTGCCAAAGGCGCCCAGCGCCTCGCTTTGGGCGCTGGCTAAGGCATCTGCAAACTCTTGGCCCCGCGCGACCAGCCGCATGCCCTTGCCGCCGCCGCCCGCCACCGCCTTGATCAACACAGGATAGCCAATCTCGGCGGCGCGCGCGGCCAAAAATTCCGCCTCTTGCTCGGCCCCATGATAGCCCGGCACCACCGGCACCCCCGCCTCTTGCATCAGCGCCTTGGCGGCATCCTTCAGCCCCATCTTGCGAATGGCCGCCGCCGAGGGCCCAATAAAGACCAACCCCGCCGCCTCGACCGCCTCTACAAACTCGGGGTTTTCCGACAAAAACCCATAGCCGGGGTGAATAGCCTCGGCCCCGCTTTCCAAAGCCGCAGCAATAATACGCTCGCCACGCAAATAGCTATCAGCAGGCGCCGCACCACCAATATGAACGGCATGATCCGCCGCCGCCACATGCGCGGCCCCAGCATCCGCATCCGAATACACCGCCACCACGCGCACCCCCATCGCGCGCGCACTGCGCGCAACGCGGCATGCAATCTCGCCACGATTGGCAATCAAGATTGTCTTAAACATGCGCTTCTCCATCCTCATGGCTGTTTTGGGCTTTGGGCGCTTGGCCCCTTCATCTTGCCCCAAATACTCACATCCCGCCCTCCCCGCGGGCGCATCGCGGCGTTGGGTCTACATACGGAAGACGCCAAATTTCGTGTCGCGGATCGGGGCATTCAGCGCCGCCGAAAGCGACAGCGCCAGCACGTCGCGGGTTTTGCGTGGGTCGATAATGCCGTCATCCCACAACCGCGCGCTGGCATAAAGCGGGTGGCTTTGGCGCTCGAACATCTCGATCGTGGGGCGTTTGAATTCGGCCTCCTCCTCGGCGCTCCAGCTTTGGCCTGCGCGCTCCATTCCGTCGCGCTTCACCGTCGCCAGCACACCTGCGGCCTGCTCGCCCCCCATCACCGAAATGCGGCTATTGGGCCAGCTCCATAAAAACCGGGGCGAATAGGCCCGCCCGGCCATGCCGTAATTGCCTGCGCCAAAACTGCCCCCCACAAGCAGTGTGACCTTGGGCACTTGGGTGGTGGCCACGGCCGTGACCAGCTTTGCGCCATGGCGCGCGATCCCTTCGTTTTCGTATTTGCGCCCCACCATAAAGCCGGTGATGTTTTGCAAAAATACCAAGGGGATCTTGCGTTGGCTGCACAATTCAACGAAATGCGCCCCCTTCACCGCCGCCTCGGAAAACAACACGCCGTTATTGGCAATAAGCCCGACGGGGCAGCCTTTGACATGGGCAAAGCCGCAGACCAAGGTTTCGCCAAAGCGCGGTTTAAACTCGTCAAAGCGCGAGCCATCCACAACCCGCGCGATGACCTCGCGGATATCATAGGGGGTTTTCAAATCGGCTGGCACCACGCCCAAAATCTCGCTCGGGTCATAGGCCGGCTCTTCTGGGGTTTGCCATTGCACCTGCAGCGGCTTTTGGCGGTTCAAATGCCCCACGGCGCGGCGGGCCAAGGCCAATGCATGGGCGTCATCCTCGGCCAGGTAATCGGCCACGCCCGACAGGCGCGTATGCACATCGCCACCCCCCAGATCTTCGGCACTGACGATCTCGCCCGTGGCGGCCTTTACCAAGGGCGGCCCTGCCAGAAAGATCGTGCCCTGCTCTTTGACAATAATGGTCACATCCGACATGGCCGGCACATAGGCCCCGCCCGCCGTGCACGAGCCCATCACAACCGCGATCTGCGCGATGCCTTTGGCCGACATATTGGCCTGATTGTAAAAAATCCGGCCAAAATGATCGCGATCTGGGAAAACCTCGTCTTGCTGGGGCAGATTGGCGCCGCCGGAATCGACCAAGTAGATGCAGGGAAGATGGTTTTGCTCGGCGATCTCTTGGGCGCGCAGATGTTTTTTCACCGTCATCGGGTAATAGGTGCCGCCCTTTACGGTCGCATCGTTGCAGATGATCATGCAGTCGTGGCCCATCACCTGCCCGATGCCCGCCACGATACCGGCGCAGGGGGCGGCCCCGTCGTACATGCCATGGGCGGCGGTCGCCCCCAGTTCCAGAAACGGGCTGCCCGGGTCCAGCAGGTTGGCCACCCGCGCGCGCGGCAGCATTTTTCCGCGCGCGACATGGCGTTCGCATGCGCGCGCGCCACCGCCTTCGGCGGCCTGCAACGCGGCCTCGGCCACCTGTTCCAGCGCGGCCAAATGGCCCGCCCGGTTGGCCTGAAAACTTTCCGAACTGGGGATGGCTTTTGATATCAGTTTCATTCGCTCTCCTGCGCCGCGCGGGCCTTCAGCTCTTTGCGGATTACCTTGCCTGTGACCGTCATCGGCAAGGCATCTAAAAAAGATATTTCTCTGGGATACGAGTAGCTTGCCAGCCGCTCTTTCACGTAATTTTGCAGCGCGATGGCCAGCGCGGGGCTGGCGGGCGTGCCGGGTTTCAACACCACATAGGCTTTCACAATTTCGGTGCGCAATGGGCAGGGTTTGCCCACCACCCCCACCGTGGCCACGCCCGGATGGGTTAGCAAACAATCTTCAATCTCGGCCGGGCCAATGCGATAGCCCGCGCTGGTGATCACGTCATCTTCGCGCCCGACAAAACAGATAAACCCGTCGCGCGCGACACCACGGTCGCCGGTCAACATCCAATCGCCGCGAAACTTTTCCGCCGTCGCCTGCGCGCGGTTCCAATACCCCAGCATCATGCTGGCAGAGCCGCGCCTTACGGCAATGTCGCCCTCGGCATCGGTGGGCTGGCCTGCCAGATCAATCACTGCCACGTCATGGCCCGGCACCGCCCGCCCCGTGGCCCCCGGACGCGGGGCAAACATCGCCGCGCAGGCGCTGAGCACCATGTTGCATTCGGTCTGGCCATAAAACTCATTGATCGCCAAACCAAAGGCCTGCCGCCCCCATGCCAGCATTTCCGCGCCCAATGGCTCGCCCCCGCTGGCGACCGAGCGTAGGCCGGAAATGGTGCAATCTGCCGCTTTTAACATGCGCAAAGCCGTGGGTGGAAAGAACACGTTGCGCACGCCCGCGCGCTGGCAAATCGCGCGCGCGCCTTGGGGGGTGAATTTGGCCATACGCGCCGCCACCACCGGCACGCCCAGCGCCAAACCCGGCATCAGCACGTCAAACAATCCACCAATCCATGCCCAGTCGGCGGGCGTCCACAGGCAATCGCCCGGTTGGCCCAGAAAATCATGGCTGGCCTCGACGCCGGGTAAATGGCCGGTCAACACCCGATGCCCATGCAGCGCGCCCTTGGCGCTGCCGGTGGTGCCGCTGGTGTAAATCAGCACCGCCGGATCCTCTGGGCTGGTTGGGTGCACCGCACACGGCCCCGCCTGCGCGGGCAAATCGCCCCATTGCAGGGGGCGCACAGGCAGGGGCGCCAGCATCGCTGCGCCCTCGTCATCGGTGATCACATGCACCGCACCGCAATCGGCCACGCGGCTGGCCAAGGCATCGTGGCGAAAAAGCTTGAACAGCGGCACCGAAATCGCGCCCATGCGCCAAATTGCAATATGGGCCGCAGCCGTCAGAAACGATTGCGACAACAGCACCCCAACCCGGTCGCCCGGGGCCACACCGCGCGCCACCAGCGCCGCCTGCACCCGCCATGAAAGCGCCTGCAGGCCCGCATAATCAAGCTTTTGCAGCGCCTCGCCCGTGGCATCGATCAACGCCACTTGGCCCGGCGCCTTCGCCGCCCAAGCATCGCAGGCCTGCACGGCCATATTCAGCGCCGGCGGCAAGCCCCAGCTGAATTGGGCGCGCATCTCGTCCCATGTTGGTGCAGGCTGCAGCATGATCAATAGTCCTGTGCCATCATCGCCAGATACAGCGCTTGTTCGGCGGTTGTTTGCAGCAGGCAACCGGCCATGGCTGGCCCACCGCCCGTGCCACTGCCCCACTGCGCGCGCTCGAAATCGCATTTGGCATCGCGAAAGGCGATCCATGCGCGTTGCATATCACGCAACGGTGCCACGCGGGGCAGCTCGGAATAGCCATAGGTTTTGGCATCGCTTTCGGCTGTCTCTTGCTGGCGCAGCAGCTGCTGGTAGGCCGCGTTCAACCGGGCATCCCAAAATTTGTATTCGGCCCATAAACATTCGGTCATGCCATAGGTGGTTTGGCCAGCGGGTGTGGCTTGCATGCACTGTTCGGCCGATTGGCTGATGCAGGCGCTATCCGTGGGGGTGGCGGCCAAACAGGCCTGGGTTGCCTGCGGGCTGAAAACCACCTCTTGGGCCTGCGCAGGGCGGGCCACCACGCTGGCCACCAAAAGGGCCAGCGCCAAGCCAACACACAGGCGGCCCGCGCCCCGGCTCATACCATCGACGCCATCATTTCGCGGCCAATCAGCATGCGCCGAATTTCCGACGTACCTGCGCCAATTTCCATCAGTTTGGCATCACGGAAGATGCGCCCCACCGGGTTGTCAGACAAATAGCCCGCCCCACCAAAGGCTTGCACCGCTTGGTGCGCCACCCACATGGCCTCTTCGCTGGCATAAAGCACGCATCCCGCCGCGTCTTGGCGGGTCACATCGCCACGATCGCAGGCTTTGGCCACCTCGTAGACATAGGCGCGCGCTGAATTCATTTTGGTGTACATATCCGCCAGCTTGCCCTGCATCAGCTGGAAATTGCCAATCGGTTGGCCGAATTGGCGGCGCTCGGCCATATAGGGCATCACCTCGTCCAGACAGGCGGCCATAATCCCGGTGCCAATGCCCGATAGCACGACGCGCTCGTAATCCAGCCCCGACATCAGAACGCGCACGCCCTTGCCCTCTTCGCCCAGAACGTTTTCAAAGGGCACTTCGCAGTTTTCAAAAATCAGCTCGGCGGTGTTCGACCCACGCATGCCAAGCTTGTCGAAATGCTTCGAGGTGGAGAACCCCGCCATGGTTTTTTCAACGATAAAGGCGGTGATGCCCTTGCTGCCTGCATCGGGGTCGGTTTTGGCATAAACCACCAACGTATCGGCATCGGGGCCATTGGTGATCCAGTATTTCGAACCGTTAAGCACGTAATAGCCATTACGCTTTTCGGCCCGCAGCTGCATAGAAACCACATCCGAGCCGGCAGAGGGTTCGGACATGGCCAGCGCGCCCACATGCGCACCCGAAACCAAATCGGGCAGGTATTTTTGCTTTTGCGCCTGCGTGCCATTCAGCTTGATCTGGTTCACGCACAGGTTGGAATGGGCCCCATAAGACAAGCTGACCGAGGCCGAGGCCCGCGCAATTTCTTCCACCGCCACGGTATGGGCCAGATACGACATGCCCGCGCCACCAAATTCCTCGGGAACGGTGATGCCCAGCAGGCCCAGATCGCCCATTTCGCGCCATAACTGGGGCGGAAAGGCATTGGTGCGATCAATCTCGGCCGCCATCGGCTTGACCCGCTCTTGCGCCCAGCGGTGCACGGTATCGCGCAGGGCGTTCACATCTTCGCCCAAATCAAAATTCATCGTTGCGTTAAACATGGGTCTCTCCGCGGGTGTGATCTGCATTTTATTGAACGGTTGTTCATTAAAATGCATAGATCCCACCACGCGTCAAGCCCAAGCCGAAAGATCGGGGTGCAAATACGGCAGGCCTAGATGCGATAGGCCAGCCGCAAGCCCCCCAATGGCGCCCGCCCACATAGATGGGCGCAGAGAGATCTTTCATCAAAATATGTTGGCCGTTGCCCATATCGCGGCGGTAGGCCTGCATCAGGAAGGGGCGTGTGCTGCGCCCTGCGGCCAGCCCCACGCGGTCGTTGAACAGGCGTCGATTTCGGCAATTGGCCGCGTTCCAGCCCGGATCAGCGGGGTTTTGGGGCAGG
>RFQY01000421.1 GCA_009924775.1 Paracoccaceae bacterium
ATTTCAAAAGGTGAATTTTGTTCGATTTGAATATCACCTAAAATTGGTTCAAACACATCTATGATTAATCGTTGATATGGTTGAATTACTTGATGATTGAAGATGTCCAACGCAACAATCATTTCATCTTTATTACTTCCAAATCCACCACCTACATCACGAATACCAAACAACAATGGTGATGTAATACGATGACCAATCATAATTTGTTTTGCAGTTTCATCAGACAAAAATTCGTATTGCTTATCTGCATCGGATATTGGAAAATCTTGTATCTGTGGCGCACGTGTTGGGTCTTCATTGAAAGTCATCAAGAATTTTCCTGCGTTACTTGCACCACTTAAACGTGCTTCCCATTCACGTCTGATTTGTTCGCGTTCTTCTTTCTGTGGTATACCATTCAAAAAGTTTATTATGAACGAAGGAAACAAACCATTCAAGATGTTGTTGACGTGATATAACCCCATTTGATAACTCAACTCAATATAATTCAATGAACCATAGTAATCGGGTTTTGCATAGTACATTGAACCTGCACACATCGAATGTTGATAGATAACTTGACGTGGAAATTCCTTTGAACTTGATGGGTCGAATAGTGGAATAAAAGTTGGTTTACCTTTTTTACTTCTTGTGTTAGACCAATCGTATGAGTAATAAATACCAGTTATTTCTTCGCAATCTTTATCATATGCTAATCTGCAATTTTCAAATGGTAAGTGATTGATTTGTGCAACACGTGTACCATCTAATGACCAAATAATTTCTGCAACAAATTGACCTTGCAATTTCAAATCGAAAGTAAGACCATTCAACGCATTGTCAAGAATTGTATTCGTTCCTTTACCACTAATCATAAACGCAATTGAATTAACAAGTGCGTTATGTATTGGTGAATTGTGATAAAGATTGATTAAGTATTGTGGGTACAAATTGTTATCACCATAGTCAATGTAACCTGCGCGATTTTCTTTTTCAATTGCTTCGGTAGGTTGATACTTTGCGAAGTTGAATTGTTGTACGTTACTCATTTGTTCCCGTGTATATGTAGTCAACTGGTATTGTCGGATTGCTGATATCATAGTAGTTAACTGATTTAGTTAATTCAATGATTCCTTTTTCAACCAATCCTACAACAGATGCATCAGTTGGATTTGTATTTGAATTTGAATTTTGACCATAAACTTCATAACGATATCTA
>RFQY01000422.1 GCA_009924775.1 Paracoccaceae bacterium
CGCTGCCCATTCACACCTATGCGCTGCAGGCTTTTGTATCGGAACCCGTCAAACCCATGTTGGATACGGTCCTTTTGTATCTGGGCACCGGCACCTATGTCAGCCAATCAGACAAGGGCGAGCTGGTCTTCGGCGGCGGGTTAGACCGCGTGCCAACCCATGGGCAACGCGGCAACCTGCCCACCCAAGAAACCGTGATTTCCGGCCTTCTTGAAATGTTTCCCGCCTTTGCGCAGCTGAAACTGCTGCGCCAATGGGCGGGGGTGGTTGATGTGGTGCCCGACAGCTCGCCCGTCATTGGCCCGCTGGGGCCCGAGGGCATGTTTGTCAATTGCGGCTGGGGCACGGGCGGGTTCAAGGCCATTCCCGCGGGCGGCTGGCTGTTGGCGCATCTTTTGGCCACCGGCACGCATCACGCCATCAGCCGCCCCTTTGACATTGATCGCTTTACCACGGGGCGATTGATAGACGAGGCCGCCGGCTCGGGCATCGCGCATTAATCGGAGACACGGCCATGCAATATTTCCCCTGTCCCTTTTGCGGCCCACGCGAAGAAACCGAATTTCACTTTGCCGCCGAGGCCGGCAAGCCGCGCCCCGAGCCCGCAGCGCAGGTCAGCGCACAAAGCTGGGCGGCCTATCTTTACCTCAGCGCCGCCCCAAAGGGCGAGGCGCATGAAATCTGGGTGCACCGCAGCTGTGGCGAATTTTTCGTGATGAAACGCAACACCGAAACCCGGGCCGTTTTGGCCACAACGGCCCTGCCGGGAAGGGATGCAGAATGAGCGGCTGGCGCCACCCCAGCATGGGGCAGCAAATCGATCGCAGCCAGCCCTTGGCCTTCACCTTCGATGGCCAGCCCCTGCAAGGGTTCCAAGGCGATAGCGTGGCCGCCGCGCTGCTGGCCGGTGGCCCGCGCCTGCTGGCACGCAGCTTTAAATACCACCGCCCCCGCGGCCTGTGGGGGATGGGCGGCGAAGAACCCAATGCCATTTTTGATGTGACGGAACAGGGCCAAACCACCCCAAACGAGCGCGCCACCACCCTGCCCTTGCGCGCGGGCATGGCGCTTAGGTCGGTCAATACCCGCCCCACCGCCCAAGGCGATTGGCTGGGAGTCATGGATTGGGCCCAGCGGTTTTTGCCCGCCGGGTTTTACTATAAAACCTTCATGGCCCTTGGCTGGATGCGCTGGGAGCCG
>RFQY01000423.1 GCA_009924775.1 Paracoccaceae bacterium
CAGGTACGGTGACTGCTACTACTGTCAACGTCTCTGGAACACTGACGGCTGGCACCATTGATGGGGGAACGTACTAATGGATCTTTCGGATATTCTATCTGGTCTGCTTGGCGTAGGTGCCACAGGTGCCTTGGCTAACTATGGTGTCAGGGAGACTGAGCAGGCAGGTACAGCCGCTGCTAATCAACTGACAAACCTTGCAGGGCAACTGCGGTCTGATCTTCAGTTCCGGCCCTACACAGTCACTACAGGCACTGGCACCACTACCGCAGGCCCTACTGGCACCACCGTAGGGATTACACCAGAGCTAGAGGCTCTCCAGAACCAACTGAGGACTGGTGCAGGCTCTTTGTTCAGTACTGCCACAGCACCTCTACAGACTAGGGCAGCAGAGATCACAGCAGCCTTGGAAGCCGCAGCAGCCCCTAGCAGGGAGAGGGACTACCTTGGCTTGGAGAATCGATTGTTCCAGCAAGGCCGAGGCAACGTAAGCACAGCAGCCTTTGGTGGTACGCCTGAGCTTCTAGCCTTCAACAAGGCCCTAGAAGAACAAAGGATGATGAATGCTCTTACAGGACGCCAGCAGGCTATCGGAGAGCAGGTACAAGCATATAACGTAGGTGCTGGTATGCTCGGACAGTCCTTCCTACCCCAGCAGCAGGCATTGGCAGCTTTGGGTATGGCTATCAACCCGATGGAACTGGCCCAACGGGCACAGACTCAGCAGGCTGTTACAGGCGCTGAACTCACTCAGGCAGCAGCAGAGGCTCAGTTGCAGTCCTCGCAGCAGGCTAATGCGCTCCGTCAGATATACTTACAGCAGGCCCTACAGGGTCTCTTTGCTCCTCAGTATTCTGTTACTAACGGCGCTATTAATACAGGCTCTAGCATAATCGGTGGGCTTCTCGGTAGTTTATTCAATAGAACGCCTACGAGCAACGTACCTGCTGGATATACTGACCTTGGGTCTATAGTTAGAACTTCTGGAGTAGGCTAAATAAAACAGTGTTCTAGCTTAATACGGCTATAGGAGAATTAAATGGCTAATGAAATGGTTCAAGGACTGTTGCAGAACCTGCTTCAGCCCCAGCAAGGCCCAGCACCGGCAGACATCATGGCTGCTCTATCCTCTCGTAACCCTATGGCTGCTGTGTCAGCTATGCAGGCTCCCCAGCTATCCCAGATGTTCGGGCAGCAGTT
>RFQY01000424.1 GCA_009924775.1 Paracoccaceae bacterium
GTTGCTCGTGGCTTGCGCTTGCTCGCTGGCTTGCGCTTGGCTACTCGCTTGTGAGTAGGGGCTACTATGAAAGTCTCCCCATTAGGCTTGCGGATAGTTACGGGAAACGCCACCTTAGGGGTCTGACGCTTCCATGCTTTCCGTACTTTCACGACTCGGTGAGCCATGATTGCTTTCCTCTCTAGTCGGTGTGATTAGGGCATGTGCCCTAGTGGATAGGTGAGCGTTGAAACCCACCTACCCGCGCCTATCGTGTCGGGAACTAATCGGAACTTACATAGAACCGACTCGCGCACCGACACTTTAGGCGGTAAATATGCGACTAGTGGAACCCTTACCCCATTACCCGCCACCCCGCGAAAGCGTGGGAAAGAGTGGCGCGGTATCGCGCTACCCTTAGCGGATAACCCTCTAGGGGTTCCTATCGGTAAGAGGGCTTGTGCCCGTTTATCTGCCATTTAGGAGATTTCACTTACTAGGGGCGGAATACCCGCCCGTTTCAGACTCCCTCGTGGGGTTCCTTCAACCGAGTGAGAGAAGTAAAGCATGAACGGGGCGGGAGTTCAACTCAGCGCAACTCCTCAGCCCATAATCTTGAGCGTGGGAATTGTGAAGTGCGTCACACTTTCGACACCTAAGCCGATAGGCGGGAAATATAGTTGAACTTTCAACTAATCAACGGAGAAACGGACATAAGGGATAGATAAGACATGCCCTCACTCGTCAATAGCGACACGCCGATATTCTGAAATTGTGGCGCAATTCACACTCGAACCCTGACTCGAACAGATGTTCTATCGAACAAGTGTTCTATCGAACAGATGTTCTAATCCCATTCCCCCCCCTAATCGAACAGATGTTCTAACGACGGGGAGAGAGTCTATCTCTCAGCATTTATACAGACAACTCTCAGAAAACACTCAGCAATAACCCTAAGGTAAAGGTTGAGGGTTCTTTAAGTGTCAGGAATAGGTTGTTCTCAGGATACTCTCAGCAGACTCTCAGGAAACTCTCAGGTAGTATTTTGAGGGGGGCATTGTTTAATTCGTGAAGGCGGCCGTTATAATAGTCCCTCCAAAATTTTCTGTTATAAGCCCCCCTATAACCTTCTGACCTGGGCTTTTGCCCAGATTCATATACCCCCTAAAAATATATTAGGGAAACCCGTTCGGTTTCCCGAT
>RFQY01000425.1 GCA_009924775.1 Paracoccaceae bacterium
AGGGGGTGGGGCGGTATTACGGATGGGTGAAATCGGCGAGAAGCCCCGAGAGCATTGTCTAGTTTATATATAACCTGAAAAAATCCATTACATTATTACAATGCCCGGAAAACTGCCAAAAATTTTATTACATTAGGCCCAATTCCATTACGCCAATTTATTACAATACCCCAAGTCCATTACAAATGGTGTTGACAGGGTGGGGGGCTGGATGATAAGCACTTCGTGCTTATCACTTGGCGCAGCCAAAAACGCCCTTAGGCCGACCGCCCCTCTAAACTATCATAAACTATCACGGATGATCTTTTCGGTCGCGGTGCGCGGGCACAAAAAAGGCCGCCCCGAAGGGCGGCCCCGTTACGCTGTTAGGTGCTGGCCTCAATCGTCCGCGAATGCGTCCGGGTTGCTAGCCACCAGCGCGGCAATGGCGCGCAAGTTGGACATGGTGGCTTCACAAGCGGTTGCGTCACCCTTGGCAATCAGCTTTGCCAGCGCAACAGCAGCGCGGGTGATTTCGCTAGGGGTTGCAATGCGACCGTCATCATTCTGCGGGGTTTCCCGGTTAGTCCCCTTGGCGGGCTTAGTCGCATTGACTAGCGCGCTAGTGCTTTTGCCAGCGGCCTCGCGCAACTTGTCGGCATTGTCACCAGCGCCACCTTCAACAACCAACTTGTCATCCACCAGCTTGGCCGTCATCCCTTCACGTGCTAGCGCGCTAGCAGCGGGCAAGGCCTTACCCGTCACCAATGCCCATGCGGCCTTGGCACCAGCCGATTGATCGCCGGGCACCCCGAACAATGCGGGCAATACAGTAGAACGGAAAGCACCTTGCTTAGTCCGGTTGTCCGAACCGTCATCATTCTTGAAGCCCCGCGCATAATCAGCGAGGCTAGCCTTGGCGCTTTCTACTACGTTGCCAGCACGATCACAAATGTCGAAAGCAATCGCTTTCTTGAGCATGTCGCTAGTCAGGCCAGCGACTAGCATATCTAATGCGCTAGCGCGGGCCTTGTTAGCAGCGGCCACCCCTTCACCTGCATTGAATGCGGCGCGGCCACCAGCGATCAACATATCGGCGGGCTTGTTAGCTTGGGTTGTCTTAGTCATATTAAAAACCTTTCCGGTTAGTGTTGCACGGGGCATCCTGCCCCGCCCCATTGTTCTGCCCGAT
>RFQY01000426.1 GCA_009924775.1 Paracoccaceae bacterium
TGGCGGGCTGGTGCGCAGCCCACGCATCTTTCAGCGACCTCCTAGTTTCCGCCAAATTAGGAGTTCCCCAGCGGGCGAGGACGGCGAGGGCGTGATCTGCGACGTGGCGGTTAAGGATGATGCGAAAGACCGAGGCGGCTTTGATGTTGTCGGGATCAAACCCTGCTAAGGCACGCGCTGCAGCAGCCAGATCATCACGCATTTGTTGAGACATCAGCCCCATGATCTCCTCATCTGTCGGCCCCTCCGGCTCTGGCTCAGCCAGAGCTTTGCGGGCAATGTACGTCCACTGCTGGAACACGACTTTGTAGCGATTAGGCCAGTCGGCTTTCTCAAGGCAGTCGGTCAGCTCAACGCACAGGGCGCGGAAGTCAGTGGTCATTGCGCACCCTCCACCACAGGCGCATCGGCAATCAACTGCAGTAGCAGATCCCGCTGCCGAAGCCGAGCGGCAGCCCGAGCAGCAGCCCGAGCACCAGCCCAAGCACCAGCCCGAGTACCAGCCCGAGTACCAGCCCGAGCAGCATCAACAGCAGCCCGAGCAGCAGCCCGAGCAGCATCAGCAGCAGCCCCAGCAGCAGCATCAGCAGCAGCCCCAGCAGCAGCATCAGCAGCAGCATCAGCAGCCCAAGCATCATCAGCAGCAGCCCAAGCAGCCCGAGCAGCAGCAGCCCAAGCAGCCCGAGCAGCCGGCCAATTAAGGCCCTGCGCCAACAAGTCCATGCCAGC
This sequence comes from Paracoccaceae bacterium, assembly GCA_009924775.1. Lineage (GTDB taxonomy): Bacteria > Pseudomonadota > Alphaproteobacteria > Rhodobacterales > Rhodobacteraceae > CAJXSO01. Next base: position 730 of record RFQY01000426.1, read on the forward strand.
AATCACTGGATCAATGACTGCCTGGATGTCATCCGGCTGCGGCGGCAGGCTACGCAGCTCAGCAGCAAGAAACTGCCAATGCACCTTGCTCAGATCCTTGCCATCACATCCCACTGCATCAGGCAACGCTGCAAAGAATGCTTTTGCCTCATCTGCTGGTATTGCCTCAAAGATGTTCTCAGCAATGCGCTGCACAGCAACCGGCAGGCCATACGTTGCCTCGTTGATGCTCGGGTCAGCGTCATGCGCCAAGCATCCAATAAAGCAACCGCGTAGGTTTTCGGTATCCCAATAGATACCTTGGATTATGGAATCAGCGGCAACATGCTCAGCAACACGTTGCTTGAGTTGTTCGGTGTTTTTAGTTAGCATGGTTCTCCAGTTCGGTGGCGACAACAATGGCGCTGCGGCGTTCGGCACCGCAACTTGGGCAGAAGTTGAA
>RFQY01000427.1 GCA_009924775.1 Paracoccaceae bacterium
GATGGAACTTTCGGCGCTGGTGGCTACGCCCGTGGCTTGCTTGATCGGGGGGCGGCATCGGTGATTGGTGTTGACCGCGATCCTTTGGCGCTTGAGATGGCCGAAGATTGGCGCGCCCAGTATGGTGACCGTTTTAAATTGGTTGCAGGCGAGTTTGGCGATCTTGATGATCATGCCCGTTCTGTGGGCTATGATGCGCTTGATGGCGTTGTGCTTGATCTGGGCGTTTCGTCCATGCAGCTTGATTTGGCCGAACGTGGCTTTTCGTTCATGCGCGATGGCCCACTTGATATGCGCATGAGCCAAGCAGGGACGTCCGCCGAAGATCTGGTGAATGAGGCCACCGAGGCGCATTTGGCGGATATTTTGTATCATTACGGCGAAGAACGAGCCGCACGACGCATTTCGCGCGCGATTGTCGCGGCCCGCAAGGGAGCGCGCATCACCACCACTGCCGCCCTCGCCAAAATTGTTGAGGGCTGCCTGCCCCGCCCCAAGCCCAATCAAAGCCACCCCGCAACGCGCAGCTTTCAGGCTTTGCGCATCGCGGTGAATGATGAATTGGGCCAATTGGTGAACGGCCTTTTGGCCGCAGAGCGTATCTTGCGCGAAGGCGGCATTTTGGCGGTGGTCACCTTTCATTCATTGGAGGATCGGGTGGTCAAACGCTTTATGCAATTGCGCAGTGATACGGGCGGCGGCGGGTCGCGCCACGCCCCAGAGCGCGCGCGCCAGACCCCCAGTTTCCTGCAAAATACGCGCAAGGCCATCGCACCAAGCCCCGAGGAAGCCGCACAGAACCCCCGCGCGCGCTCGGCCAAGTTGCGGTTGGCTGTGCGCAGTGGGGCAGCCGCCCCCGCCCCCCTTGATTTTAGTGCTTTGGGCCTGCCCCCGTTAGAGGTGACATAATGCGCGCTTTGATGTCCTTATTCACAGCAATTGCCGTTATTGGCCTTGGATTTTGGGCCTATCAGCAAAATATCCTAACACAGCAAGCCGAGCGCGAAGTGGCGCGTCTAGAGGCTGAGATTTCCGCCCATCACGAACGGCTTGCCATTTTGCGGTCGGAATGGGCCTTTCTCAATCGTCCGGATCGCTTGCGCGCATTGGTCGATATGAATTTTGATCGTTTGGGGCTGTTGCCGATGCGGCCTGATCAGTTTGCCACCA
>RFQY01000428.1 GCA_009924775.1 Paracoccaceae bacterium
GCCCGAGGGCAACACAGGCAATGTTATCGTCGCCTGCATGAAAAACGAGGCGCCCTATATTCTGGAATGGGTGGCCTATCACCGTCCAATCGGTATCGACCACTTTTTGATTTATACCAACGATTGCACCGATGGCACCGATCAGCTGCTTCAGCGCTTGGATGCGATGGGCATTGTGCACCATAGCAATAACGACGCATGGAAAGGCAATTCGCCCCAGCAATACGCCCTGAACCGCGCCCTGAAAGAGCCGGTGATCACCCAAGCGGATTGGGTCATTCACATTGATGTGGACGAATTTATCAACATTCGCTGCGGCAATGGCACATTGCAGGATTTTCTGGCGCTGGTGCCCGATGCCACCAATGTGGCCATGACTTGGCGGTTGTTTGGCCATAATGACGTGCGGCACCTGACAGACACATTCGTGATTGGCCAATTCGACCACGCAGCCCCCAAATATTGCCCCAAGCCCCACACCGTTTGGGGGTTTAAAACCATGGTGCGCAATATTGGTGCCTATACCAAGCTAAGCTGCCACCGCCCAAACAAGCTGAACCCAGATGTTGCAGCACAGGTCAAATGGGTGAATGGCGCGGGCCAAGACATGACCCGCGAGGCGCGCGACAAGGGGTGGCGCAATTCGGTCAAATCTATTGGCTATGACCTGTTGCAGCTGAACCATTACGCCTTGCGATCGGCAGAAAGCTATCTGATCAAACGCCAACGCGGGCGGGCGCTGCATGTCGATCGCTCGATCGGGCTGAATTACTGGATCCGCATGGATTGGTGCGACCACAAAGACATCAGTATTCAGCGCAACCTGCCACGGCTAAAGCAGGCCTTCGAGGCGCTGCTGCAAGACGATCAGCTGCGCGCTTTGCACCATGCCGGCTTTGCATGGCACCGCGAAAAGGCCGCCGAATTGCACGCAATCCCCGAATTTGCCACGCTTTATGCCCAAGCGCTGGAGATCAAACTAACCGCAGCCGAGCGCGTGGCCTATGCGCTGGCGCTGGATCTGGAAAGCTGACATGCGGTTTTTGGCGGTTTTGACGGTAAAAAACGAAGCGGCGTTTTTGCTGGAATGGCTGGCCCATCACCAAAGCTGCGGCTTTACCGATTTTATCATCTGTTCGAATGATTGCAGCGATGGCACCGACCTGATGC
>RFQY01000429.1 GCA_009924775.1 Paracoccaceae bacterium
CTTTAAAGAATTTGGATTAAATTGTTGTATTCTTAAATTAACAAAGCCATTTTCTTTACCCCATTTATGAGCTTCTTCTAATTTAATTGGATCAGTTGTTTCGATAATGATCTCTTCCATATATTTAGGATTATCTTTTTTAGTACCCCATAAAATAAATTCAATCATCTATGCAACCTTTTTGTTAAAGTTATCAAAATTAAATTGGTTAATTTCTTCTTGATCCAATTCCATAACTTTATTAGTTGGCACATTATATTCAGTTAAAAATTTGTTAATGTGCTTGCTAGTTGTAACCGACCAAAACTTCTTTGTTTTAAAAAAGCCTATATGTGAGTTATAACCCGCAACAGGTGTTTCATAACTAAAACATAAAGCAACATCATTGTTACTTACAACGTTTAAGTTTTTACTTATTGTTTTTATTTTCATAGTATTTACCTCTTATTTGTTGTTTAATAACCTTTTAGGCTATGATAATATTAATGTAAATAGTAAAAATAGATAAAAATATTAAGTTATTGAATTTATTATGTTTTATTTTTAGAGTGTTATTTTATGCGATTAAATGAATTGGAGCTGATTTAAGAAAAGACAAAGGCAAAAAAAGAAAAGATATATAGAAAAGAAATAACCTGGAATACTGGACCCTTAAATTGCAAGTTGAATAAATAGAATAAAAGATAAACCAATTAAAAACAAAACATAAAACAAAACCTTTGATTGTGTGAATAAGTTTAAAGATCAATTGTTTATGTGATTGAATAAATAGCTTTAAAACTATCCTATTTATTAATACATCCAGCTCACTTGCAATCTGTGTATTGTGTCGGATATGCAACACTGTGATATTAATGCAACACTTTATTGTGCATGTATCGTGTAGGTTGTGATTAAGTTTATACCGATAAGTTATTAGTTATCATAATAAACTTTTTATAGATCGCATTGGTTGTAGAAGTTGCCACAATTTTAGATTGCATACCCCCCCTATACCCCAATAAGCCGCCGCATTTTTATTATATATATACATGGGACTTATCAGGATACCTTTAGAGCCATAGTCAGTTTGCCGCCAAACTCTCAGCAACACAAAATCGCTAACTCATACACACCTATCCCCATAAACAACCCACCCCTTTTTCCTTTGCCTGACCCACCTTTTTATAT
>RFQY01000430.1 GCA_009924775.1 Paracoccaceae bacterium
GCCCGACCGCAGGGAAGGGAAGGGGAGAGCGACGCGGCGGAAACGGACCGCGTCACCCCGAGGACGTGTGAGCGCGCCGCTACGTTGCGCGGGTCGCCTGGTATGCGTCCCAACCGGCACGCACGGCGATGACGAACGGCTCGATCGCCGCGTCAAACGCCGCCTCAAACTCGTCAACCGGTCCGTGCAACCCGAGAACCTGCAATGCCGTGTCCACGGTGCCTGCCGTCGCGAGCGCCTTGGCAATCCACAGCGCGACGCGAAGGCTGACGACGACGGTGCCTGCGGTTGCGACGACGCGACGCACGCTCGACGCACGCGCCGGACGTGCTGGCCGGTTCACGGACCCGCGCCTGCGCGTGGCGGCTTCGGTGTCCCGTTGCCGTTGCCGTTGGTGCGTGGCATGAAGTACGTGCCCGCAGCGGCGCCCGTCAGGCTGACGAGCGCCGTCTGCGCTGCGGCGTTGCCATCCACGGCGAGCCACCCGATCAACGCGATCGCCACGAGGCTGATGATGGCGGCGACCACCTCACCGAGCGTCGGCTCGTCGTGCAGTTTCACGGTTTACTCGTCCGACGCCTTCGCGTTCGGGTCGACGCCGGCAGCACTCAACGCCGCTTCGAGTTCGGCCACGCGCGCCTTCAAGGCGCCGATCTCCTCAATCCACCCACCGAGCGACGCGGCGTTCGCGCCCCACGTCGACGCTGCCCGGATCAGGTCCGGTACTTCCGTCACGGGATACGCGGTGTCCTGGATGGCGTGCAGGACGGCCTTTTCCTCAGTGCTGGTCACGTCATCCTCCTCGGTTGCCCACGCGTCGTACGCCGCACACACGGCCACGGGATCGTGGTATTGCGCCGCCACGGCCTCGCGGGCTTGCCCCTTCGGCCAGTAGCCCCAGACCGGCGGCTTCTCGCGGTGCACCTCGAAGTGCAGGTGGCAATAGTCCCACCCGCCCGAGCGCCCGACCGTGCCGACGAGACCACCGCGTGGAACCTCATCGCCTTCGCGGTGCGTCACCGTCGACGCCAGATGCGCGTACAGGACGTAGCAGCCAACGTAGGGGCCGTCCGTCAGTTCCCAGTATTGATGCAAGCCATACCCTGTGGCTGCCTCAATGTGACGCGCGAGGCGCATCGGCGCGATCGCGACAACGGGCGAACCGCAGT
>RFQY01000044.1 GCA_009924775.1 Paracoccaceae bacterium
GTGAATTCGCCGCGAATGCCGCAAACGAAACCGTTGCCGCCACAGACTGCCCCGCTGATGCGATGATCTTGGATGCAGGTCCTGCAACCGTTTCCGCGATCAATGCGGTCTTCGATACCTGCAAAACGCTGATCTGGAACGGCCCCTTGGGTGCCTTTGAGATTGCCCCCTTTGATCGGGCGACGAATGCCGCAGCCCGCGCAGCATCAGCCACAGCCCAACCGCCGCCACCATGGCATAGCTGGCCGGCGCCAAAACCGCCTCGGCCCATGTTTCCAGCTGGGCGCGGGCCATCTGAAACATTAAGACGCCGGCATAAACCAACACCACAGCGCTGCCCGCTTGCGCCAAACTGCCCGCCAGCGCCAAAGCCGACAAGCGCAGCACCGAAACCGGCCGCCCAACACCATAGCCCGCAATCAGCACCTTGCCGTGACCGGGGCCTGCTGCGTGAAAAAACCCATAGGCAAAACATAGCCAGATCAGCCCGCCCAGCGCCGCCGGGTCGCCCCCACGCAAGCGCCGTAACAGCCCAGCCATGGCGTTTTGCACCTCGCGTTGGCCCTGGGCAGCCCAGCGCGCCAGATCATCGGCGCCCACCAGCAGCCACAGCCAGTCCGCCAGCAGCGCCAAAACCACCAGACCTGCGACACTTATTGCGCGCATGTCACCTTAACCTTGTCGGCAAAAGCATGGCCCACGGCCGGAAACGCGTCATCGGCCATGTCTGGGCTTTCTTGCAATAGCTTATCCAGCAGCGCATTGGCTTGGCTTAAATCGGCCTGCAGCACGTCTACGCTGCACCCATCGGGCACCTGCACCGCGGCTGCCAACGAATATTCTGTATAAAACGTGGGGTCATAGGCCCTGATTTCCAACGTACTGCCCGCCGGCACCGGGTCAAAAGCGCGCCGATGCACAGAGATGACTTGCCCATTTTCAAACCGCGTTTCCACGGGCACAGGCGCGCCCAAAGCCACCGCTTGCCCCCCCTGCGACAGGTATAAATCGCCCTCGAACCCCGCGATCCAGCGCAGATCAAACCCCTGCAAGCGGGCCAGTTCCGCCGGGCTGAGAACCCCGTCGTAATCTTGATCAAGGCCCATATCCTCGAGCGTCAACAAACTGGTCAGCTCGTCATAGGCCCACTGCACCTCGATCATGGCGGCGCGCCCCTGCGCATCGGGCAAAAGCACAAGCTGGGTTTGCACAAACACATGCGGGTGCGCAGCCGCCTGGGCCGCCCAAAAACACACAGATAAGGGTAAAAATGCCCGCATAGCGCAGTGATACCCGCCGCCCGCGCGCGCTGCAATTGCCCATGCCTGCGGCGCGCAAATTTTAGCCGATATCGGGCTCGGCGGGGTGGCGTGCCTCTGGGTGCAGGGTGGTGCCCAAAATATGATCTGCGCGGTGAATCACATGGCCCGCGTGGCCCACGATCAGCGGATCTGGCATATGCACCAGATGGCGGTCTTTCCCCGGATAGTCGAGCGACGCCAGAAAATGCAGCATGCAATTCAGCCGCGCCCGTTTTTTGTCGTTCGATTTCACCACCGTCCAGGGGGCATCGGCGGTATCGGTATAAAAGAACATGGCTTCTTTTGCTTCGGTGTAATCATCCCACTTATCAAGGCTGGCTTTGTCGATGGGGGACAGTTTCCACTGTTTCAGCGGGTCTGTGGCGCGCGCCTTAAAGCGGCGCTGCTGTTCGTCTTGGGTGACCGAAAACCAATATTTATAAAGCCGCACCCCAGAACGCACCATCATCCGCTCTAGCTCGGGGGTTTGGCGCATGAATTCGAGATAATCGTTGGGCTCGCAAAACCCCATCACCCGCTCTACCCCGGCGCGGTTATACCAGCTGCGATCATAAAAAACCATTTCCCCCTCGGTGGGCAAATGCTGGATATAGCGCTGATAATACCACTGGCCTTTTTCGGTATCCGAGGGCTTGTTCAACGCCACAACCCGCGCCAGCCGTGGGTTTAAATGCTCCATAAAGCGTTTGATCGTGCCGCCCTTGCCTGCCGCATCGCGGCCTTCGAACAGCAGTACAAATTTCTGCCCGGTTTCTTGGGCCCAAATCTGCACTTTCAGCAATTCTGCCTGCAAGGCGGCTTTCTTTTTCTCGTAAGCCGCGCGGGGCATTTTGGTTTTGTAGGGGTATTGCCCGGTTTCAAAGACATGGCGCACCTCGTCGCTGGTGGGGCTGCGGCGCCGCACCGTGCCGGGCGCTTTTTGCGGTGTGGGCGTGGCCGTGGGGCTGTGGGGGGCGGTGTCAGGCGTTGCCGCCATAGGCTTGGCATCCATGGGTATCACTCCTTTATCTTGCGCCCAGCCTATCAGCCCGGGTTTGGCGGCGCCTTGATCCCGGTCAAGCGCTGGTTTTCCTTGCAAAAGGCCTGCGCTGTAGCACACTGGGCCCAAACAGGGGGCGGGCATGCGTGGCACACAGATAGGCCTGAATGGGCAAAATTTTTTCTACCGCAGCTGGGGGCCAGCAGATGGCCCGGTGATTTTGATGTTGCATGGCTTTCCCGAATATAGCGGGGCGTGGGAAGAACTGGCCGCCCAATTACCCCACCACCACATCATCGCCCCCGATCAGCGCGGCTATGGTCAAAGCTGGGCGCCCACCGCTGTGGCCGAATATGCCACCAGCAAATTGGTGGGCGATATGGCCGCGCTGATTGGCGCATTGGGGCTGGGGCCTGTCACGGTGCTGGGGCACGACTGGGGCTCGGCCGTGGCCTATGGGTTGGCCATGTTTCGCCCCGAATTGGTAAAGCACCTGATCGTCATGAACGGCGTGCATCCCGCCCCTTTTCAACAAGCTTTGGCCGCAGGTGGCGCCCAAACCGCGGCGTCGCAATACATCAACTGGTTGCGCGCCGAGGGCACAGAGGCACGCCTGCAAGACAACAATTTCGCCCGCCTGCGCGGCCTGTTTTCCGCCCATATGGATATGGCATGGCTGGATGGCCAGAAACTGCAAGCCTACCAACACGAATGGGCCCGGCCCGGGCGGCTGCGGGGCATGCTGAACTGGTATCGCGCCTCGCCGCTGGTGGTGGCAAAGCCGGGCACCCCTGTCACAGACCTGCCCGCCCTGCCCCGTGACCGGCTGCAGGTGCGCGCGCCACATCTGCTGGTATGGGGCGAAAATGATACCGCACTTTTGCCCGAAGCCACCGAGGGCCTAGAGGCGTTTTGCACAGATTTGACACGCCGCAGCATTGCCGGGGCCGATCATTGGCTGCACCATCAAAAACCCGCAGAAGTGGCCCACGAAATTACCCGCTGGCTGGCCCAACACCCCTAGCCATGCGGCATTTAGGGTTGCGGGGGTTCGCAAACCCTTTTCCCCGCGCCCGCGCTCTGCCATAGTGCCGGCAAGCAAAATAAAGAGCAGCACCCATGGCCGACGATCTTCTTTCCACCCAGCAAGACAGCGATTATAACGCCTCTTCGATCGAGGTTTTGGAAGGCCTAGAACCGGTACGCAAGCGCCCGGGCATGTATATCGGCGGCACCGATGAACGCGCCTTGCACCACTTGGTGGCCGAGGTGCTGGACAACTCGATGGACGAGGCCGTGGCCGGCCATGCCAACCGTATCGAAGTGGAATTGCACGCAGACTATTGCGTGACCATCCGCGACAATGGCCGCGGCATCCCAATCGACCCGCACCCCAAATTTCCCAACAAATCCGCGCTTGAGGTGATTTTGTGCACCCTGCATGCGGGGGGTAAGTTTTCTGGCAAAGCCTATCAAACATCGGGCGGTTTGCATGGGGTGGGCGCCTCGGTTGTCAATGCTTTGTCTGACAGCATGGTCGTGCAAGTGGCCAGAAACAAAGAGCTTTACGAACAGCGGTTTTCCCGTGGCACGCCACTGGGGCCGATTGCAAAAATCGGCACAGCCCCCAACCGGCGCGGCACAACGGTGACCTTTCATGCCGATGAACAGATTTTTGGCAGCCATCGGTTCAAACCCGCGCGGCTGCTGAAAATGGTGCGCTCGAAGGCGTATTTGTTTTCGGGGGTGGAAATTCGCTGGAAATCGGCCATCACCGATGGCGATACCCCAACCGAGGCCATCTTTCACTTTCCCGGTGGTTTGGCCGACTACCTAAAAGAAACACTGGGCAGTGCCAGCACCTATGCCGATCGCCCCTTTGCCGGAACGGTGGATTTTCAGGAAAAATTCAACACGCCCGGCAAGGTGGAATGGGCCATCAACTGGACCCCCGCGCGTGACGGGTTCATCCAATCTTACTGTAACACCGTTCCCACCCCCGAAGGCGGCACCCACGAGGCCGGGTTTTGGGCCGCGATCTTGAAGGGCATCCGCGCCTATGGCGAGCTGATCAACAACCGCAAAGCCGCGCAGATCACCCGCGAAGACCTGCTGACCGGGGGTTGCGCGCTGGTATCGTGCTTTATTCGCGAACCGGAATTCGTGGGCCAAACCAAAGACCGGCTTGCCACGGTCGAGGCCCAGCGCCTTGTGGAAAATGCGGTGCGCGACCATTTTGACAATTGGCTGGCGGCCGATACCAAATCTGCCGGGGCCATTCTGGATTTCCTTGTGCTGCGCTCGGAAGAGCGTTTGCGCCGCCGCCAAGAAAAAGAAACCCAGCGTAAATCGGCCACCAAGAAACTGCGCTTGCCCGGCAAGCTGGTGGATTGCTCGGCCACCGCCCGCGAGGGCACCGAGCTGTTTATCGTCGAGGGCGACAGCGCGGGCGGTTCTGCCAAGATGGCCCGTGACCGGCGCAACCAAGCCCTGCTGCCATTGCGTGGAAAAATCTTGAACGTGCTTGGCGCGGCGTCGAACAAACTGACCTCGAACCAAGAGATATCAGACCTGACACAGGCCTTGGGCGTGGGGTTGGGCAGCAAGTTCAACATCGACGATCTGCGCTATGACAAGATCATCATCATGACCGATGCCGATGTTGATGGCGCCCATATCGCCGCGTTGTTGATGACATTTTTCTTCACCCAAATGCGCCCGATGATCGACCATGGCCATCTTTATCTGGCCTGTCCGCCGCTTTACCGGCTGACCCAAGGGGCACGGCGGATGTATGTGTCCGATGATGCGGAAAAAGATATTTGGTTGCAAAAAGGGCTGGGTGGCAAAGGCAAGATCGACGTGCAGCGATTCAAAGGTCTGGGCGAGATGGACGCCAAAGACCTGAAAGAAACCACTATGGATCCTACCACCCGCAAGCTGATCCGCGTAACGATAGACGAGGACGAACCAGGCGAAACCGGCGATCTGGTCGAGCGGCTGATGGGCAAAAAACCAGAGCTGCGTTTCCAATATATTCAGGAAAACGCCCGCTTTGTGGCCGAACTTGACGTGTAAACGCCTGCGCTAGCCCGGCGTTTGTATGCTTTCCAAATAGCCCAGCAGCGCCGCCAAGGGGCGCGGCACCGGCGTTTGGCTGCCGTCTTCCAGCGCCACGGGCACGGTGGGGCCCCCAAGCCATGCGCCAAATTCTGGCATGGCGCCCCCGCGCGTGCCCTTGGCATATCCATCGATCGCCGAAAGCACCCGTGTGCGTGGAAACGCGCCACCGTTTTGCGCCGCAATTTGGGTTAAGTTCGCAGGTCTTGGCGCCATTCCTTGCGCCAGATCCCCATCGCCCAGCCCGCTGGCACCATGGCATTGCACGCAGTTTTGCGCATAAAGGCGCTGCCCCTCGGCCGGGCTTGGCATGAAAGACCACAGCGCACAGCCCGCCAATACCGACAGGGCACATAAAGACGAGGCCAGCACTGGCAGACGCGGTTTCAAAGGCAGGGTTTGGGCCATGATCATACCTTTCTTGGTCTTTACCCCACCCTGCCCAAGCGCTGCCAAATAGGCAATGGGGCGGGCCGAAAAATGCCCACCCCACGCCAATGGCAGGTGACAAGCCGCCCAAACCCGGCCATTCTGCCCACGGCCCCAGCCGGGCCCAACCACCACTGCAAGCGGGGCGCGAGGGATGCAAAAAGACGCGGCACAGGCCATGCTGGCCACAGGGTTTGCCCCATGGGTGCAGGCGCTGGATATCACCGTGGATGCCATCGGTGACGAGCGGGCCACCCTGTCCATTCCCATCACCGATGAGATTGCCCGCATGGGCGGCATTGTATGCGGGCAGGCACAGGCCACGCTGGCCGATACATCCATGGTCTTTGCCTGTTTTGCGGCCCTCGGGGGGCCATACCCCGTGGCCACAACCAACCTAGACACCCAATTCATGCGCCCCGGCACCGGCACGCGGCTGCGATGCGAGGCCCAAGTGGTGCGCCGCGGCAAGGCATTGCTGTTTGCCCGTGCCGATCTGTTTGCCGAACCCGAAAACAAGCTGATCGCCAGCGCCACCGCCACATTTTTTCAACCATAGGCCCCATCATGCAAACACCCCAAGTTTACGCCGCCGTCATGCTTTTGGCAGGGGTGGGCATCCCCCTGATGGCCGCGCTTAACGCCCAATTGGGCGTGCGCCTTGGTGCCCCCGTGGCCGCCGCCGCCTGCCTGTTTTCCATTGCATTGCTATGCAGTTTGGCCCTGCTGGCCATTCAAGGGCCAAGCGCCCTGCTAAAACTGCCCCAAGCCCCAAAACACCTGTTTCTTGGGGGCGTGTTGGTGGCTTTTTACGTGCTGTCCGTTACCTTTATCGCGCCGCGCTTCGGGGTGGGGAACGCGGTATTTTTCGTGCTGTTGGGCCAGCTGATCAGCGCCGCTTTGATCGATCATTTTGGCCTTCTTGGCGCCCGCGTCAGCCCCGTATCTGCCCAGCGCTTGGGCGGTATCGCGCTTATGGCTGCGGGGGTGTTTTTGACGCAAAAGGCCTAAACCGCAACCGCAACCTAAACCGCGGTCAAAACCCCCGCCTCTAGCCGCACCACCCGGTCCATGCGGGCGGCAAGCGCCATGTTATGCGTGGCCACAAGGGCCGACAGGCCGGTATCGCGCACCAGATCAATCAGGGCTTCAAACACGGTATCCGATGTCGCCGGGTCCAAATTGCCGGTAGGCTCGTCCGCCAACAAAACCTGTGGCGCATTGGCCAAAGCCCGGCAAAAGGCCACGCGCTGCTGCTCGCCCCCCGACAGCTCGGCCGGGCGATGGGCCGCGCGCGCCTGCACCCCCACCCGCGCCATTAACGCCATCGCGCGGGCGCGCGCCTGCGCTTGGCCCACACCAGCGGCCAGTTGCGGCAACATGATATTTTCCAACGCCGAAAATTCCGGCAATAGATGATGAAACTGATAGACAAAGCCCACGTCTTCGCGGCGCACAAGGGTGCGGCGGCGGTCTGACAAGCCCTGCATCGGCTGCCCGGCAATTTCTACGCAGCCCGCATCGGGCGTATCCAACAGCCCCGCCATATGCAGCAGCGTCGACTTGCCCGCCCTGGATGGCGCCACCAGCGCCACGATCTCGCCGCGCTGCAACACCAGATCAACGCCGCGCAGCACCTCGATCGCGCCTGCCTTGCCACGATTATAGGTTTTCGTAACGCCGCTTAAACGCAACGCAGGCGGGGGGGCGGTGTTATTCATAGCGCAATGCCTCGACCGGGTTCATGCGCGCCGCACGGCGGGCGGGGAAAATTGTGACCACGAAAGACAGGCCCAAAGACAGGCCCACCGCCGATAACACATCGTCCAATTCCAGCCGTGCGGGCAGGTAATATATACCACGGATCGAAGGATCCCAGGCATTGCCGCCGCTTAAGCTGTTGATAAAGCTAAATATCGGGTCGATATACAGCGCAAATAGGCAACCCAAAACAACGCCAAAAACCGTGCCCAAAATGCCGGTGAACGCGCCACAGATAAAAAATACCCGCAAAATGGCGCCTTCGGTCAGGCCCATGGTGCGTAAAATACCAATGTCGCGGCCCTTATTTTTGACCAGCATAATCAGCCCCGAGACAATATTCATCGTGGCGATCAGCACCAAGATCGACAAGATCACAAACATCACCCTGTCTTCGATTTCGAGCGCGGATAAAAACCCGCTGCTGGCATCGCGCCATGTCCAGATTTGCGCGCGCGGCCCACCAGCCCCCAATAGGGCGGTGGCCATGTCGTCTACTGTCTCGGGTGTGGCAACCATCACCTCTAGCTCGTCTGCCACACCTTGACGGTTGAAAAATGATTGCGCTTGGTCAAAGGGCAGATAGACGCGGGTGCGGTCAATATCGTAGCGACCCGCCGTAAACACATACACCACCTCAAAAGGGCTGACGCGGGGTTTGGCGCCAAAGGGGGTTTTCACCCCATCGGGGCTGATCAGGCGAATGGTATCGCCCACCCCAACATTCAATTCGCGCGCCACCCCCGACCCGATGGCAATGCCACTGCCAAAGCGGCCAATGTCACCCAAGTGCCCATCGCCCTGCCCGATACGCGGGATGGCCCTAAGATCGGCCGGGGCAATGCCAAACACCTCGACCCCAGCGTTGCGGGTGCGCGCGTTGATCATCACCTGCCCCTTTACCAAGGGGGCCACACGGGTGACACCGGGCACCTTGGCAATATCGGCAGCGATTTTTGCATAATCGGGCATGGTGCGATCCAGCCGGCCTGTCACCGGGTCGATCTGCCCCATGGAATAGACTGTGACATGGGCATTGGCGCCCAAAATCGTATCCACGAATTCCGCCCGAAAGCCCGAGCGAACCGCCAAAGTGGCGATCAGCGCAAAGACCGCCAAGGTAATCCCCAGCAGGCTGATCCATGTCATCACGCTGACGCCGCCCTCGGCCCGGCGGGCGCGCAAATATCGCCACGCGATCATCCATTCATAGCGGGCAAAAGGCGCGGGGGTTGGCGGGCGCTTTGGCGGCGGCAAGGGGGTACTCCGTACTGGCGTGCCGCGCGACCTTGCGCATTCGGGGCGGTCGGGTCAACCCCGCCGGCACCCGCTTAGGCGGCTGCGCGCCTAATGGCGGCGCAGCACCATGCGCACCTGTGCCGGGTCTTTTGTGCCCTCTAGCACCACTTCGCCAAGGTTGAGGTGCAACAGCACATCGCCCTCGGCGGTATGGGCGCAGCGAATATCGGGCGGCGCGGCGCCATAGGGCTGCATCAGCACCACCGTATTGAACCCGCTCCCGCCCGTTGGCGCCACGATTCGCCGCGTCAGCCAGTTCGAAACATAAAGCGCGTCTTGCCAATGCTCGTCGCGCAAGTCGCTGTTATCAAAAGCTATCATCACACCCCGGCCCTTTGCACATGCGTCCGGCAGTTTCACACACCACTGTCGGGCCAAAGCGACACACACACGCAACCAGCCCACGTGCAACTTGGCAGAGAATTCACCCAATCCCAAGCGAAAGCCGCGAAACAATTGCTTGCACGATTAGCGACAATGAAAAAGGGCGCCAAGCCACCGGCCCGACGCCCTGAAACAGCGTGAAAATAGGCCTTACAGCCCGCTTACCCGATGCGGTGCATAGATCTGCACCAGCCGGTCAACCGCGGCTTCGGGCGACATTTCTTCGCTCTCGCCGGTGCGGCGGCATGTCAATTCAACCACACCCTTTTCCAGCCCGCGCGGCCCGATGGTGACGCGCCAAGGCAAGCCGATCAAATCCATCGTCGCAAATTTCCCGCCTGCGCGCTCTTTGCGGTCGTCATAGAGCGGTTCCAGCCCATGGGCGCCCAGCGCGGCATAAAGGCTGTCACAGGCGGCATCGGCGGCGCTGTCGCCTTGTTTCAGGTTTACAATACCCACGTGGAACGGTGTTACACCTTCGGGCCAGATGATGCCGCGCTCGTCGTGGCTGGCCTCGATGATGGCGCCGATCAGGCGGCTGACGCCAATGCCGTGGCTGCCCATATGCACCGGCACCGGCTTGCCATCGGGGCCCTGAACGGTGGCGCCCATAGGGTCGGAATATTTGGTGCCAAAATAGAAGATCTGCCCCACCTCGATACCACGGGCCACCCGGCGGCGCGCCTGCGGGATCTGGTTAAACACCGCCTCGTCGTGGGTTTCATCGGTGCGGGCATAAAGCGCGGTAAATTCTTCCATGATGGCGCGGCACTGATCATGGCTGTCATAATCAATTTCGCGGGCCCCAAGGCTGATATCGGTCACCGCGCTGTCATAAAACACCTCGGATTCGCCGGTCTCTGCCAAGACCAAGAATTCATGCGTATCATCGCCGCCAATTGGGCCGCTGTCGGCGCGCATGGGAATGGCCTGCAGGCCCATGCGTTCGTAGGTGCGCAGGTAGCTGACCAGATGGCGGTTATAGGCGTGCAGCGCATCTTCCTTTGTCAGATCAAAGTTATAGCCGTCTTTCATGTAAAATTCGCGCCCCCGCATCACGCCAAAACGCGGGCGGATCTCGTCGCGGAATTTCCACTGAATGTGATACAGCGTCAGCGGCAGGTCTTTGTAGCTGCCCACATTGGCGCGGAAAATATCGGTGATCATTTCCTCGTTGGTGGGGCCATACAGCATGTCGCGGCCCTGCCGGTCGGTGATGCGCAGCATTTCCTCGCCGTAGTCATCATAGCGGCCAGATTCGCGCCACAAATCGGCCGATTGCAGCGTGGGCATCAGCATGGGGATATGGCCCGCGCGCATCTGTTCTTCGTGCACGATGTTTTCCAGCTTGCGCAGCACCTTAAAGCCCAGCGGCAACCACGAATAGATGCCAGCCGATTGCTGTTTGATCATGCCCGCACGCAGCATGTAGCGGTGGCTGACAATCTGCGCCTCGGCGGGCGTTTCTTTGAGAACGGGCAGGAAATAGCGGCTTTGGCGCATTGGAAACCTCGAGGAAATGGCTTTGGCCTGTCCTAGCGGGAAGGCGCCACGCTGGCAAGCGGGTGTGGGGACTTCCACGCCGAACAACCTTTGGTTAACTTGATGCTGCAATCAACATTTTTTAGGCGAACAGATGCAGCCCATCACCACAACCCTTACCCTGCCATTTTCGCCGCAGGCATTTTACACCTTGGTGCTGTTTGTGGCTTTGGTGCTGGGGTCGGGGCTGGTTTTTGCGCTGTTGCATGGCCCGCATCACAAACGCCCCTCGGTGATCGAACGGGTGCGGTCGTTTTTCCAGCTGGATCAGCTGCCGCTGGGCGTGGTGTTTTTGGGCGTTTTGCTGTGGGTCATGTTGTTTACAACCCTCTTTATCGGGCTGATCTATGTGATCACCGAGGCGGTGCGAACCCCGTATCCTGAAGGGGTGGATGACAGGTGGAATTTCCGCTTTGCGCTGGCCAAGCTGACCGCAATCACCGCCGTTATTGGCGCGCTGATTGCCTTTCCCTTTACGGTTTGGCGCATTCGTCTGACGCGCGAACAGGTCAAGCTGACCGATACATCGCTGTTTAACGAAAAGTTTAGCGCCGCCGCCACCGGCTTGGCCGCGCGCAAACAGGTCACGCAGATTGCCCAGAAGGGCGGCAGTAAAACCGTTTTGACCGAATGGGCAGATGACCTTGTCAGCCGCGCCATCGCGATCGAGCAGCCAGAGGGGCTGGCCAATGAACGCCCCGCCGAAGCGCCCCGTATTGCCCGTATCCTTTCGGCCTATTTGGCCGAATTGTCACGCGACCACCCGGCCAAACAGCCGCCAAAGGGGGGCGATGCCGGCGAACTGAAAAAATGGGCCAAACACCTAGTGTCCCGGTCAGATATGCAAAAGGCCGCACAAACCATGGGGCGCATACGCACCATAAGTGGTGTTGCCCTTGGCGACGTGGTTTTGGATTTGCGGTTCTGCAATCTGCAAGGCTGCGATTTGAAAATTTGAACTTTGACAAAGCCATAATGGAGGACGCCCATTTGCAAGGTGCGCAGATGTGGCGCACGCAGATGCAGGGGGCACGCCTTTGGGAAGCGCAGATGCAAGGGGCAGGCCTAATCGGGGCGCAGATGCAAGGGGCTGACCTACGCAAGACAGAATTTGATGCCGAAACAGATTTTCTCAGTGCAGATCTATCGGGCGCCCAGATCTATTCTGTTGATTTCAGCCACACAGGCATTTCCGCAAAACAGCTCAACAGCGCCTTTGGCGATGGCAGCACCACCTTACCCGCCGGCATGGCCCGCCCCGCACATTGGCCGCAGGCAGAACTTGAAATCATCGACTTCTTATACGAATACCACAAATGGCAGGAAAACCCCGCCACCTATGCCCCGCCTGCCCCGTGACGGGCCGGATGGGGGCGGCGCGGCCTTGGCCCTTGAAACCTGCGCGCAGGCACGCGACATAGGGGTTAGCCAGCGATAGGGGGTTTCATGGCACTGCCGGTGCGCGATCAGGTGCGGTATTGGGGGATTGCAGCGGCCATCTTTGTGCTGGCGCTGTGGTTTTTGGGCGATGTGATTTTGCCCTTCGTTCTGGGCGGCGCCATTGCCTATTTTCTGGATCCGGTCGCCGACCGGCTGGAACGCTGGGGCGTCAGCCGGGCGCTGGCCACGGCCATCATCACCATCTGCGCGCTGATCACCTTTGTTGTTTTGGCGCTGCTGGTGGTGCCCACGCTGGTGCAACAGGCGGTGAATTTGGTCAATCTGGCGCCCAAGCTGTTTGCCGATTTGCACAGTTTCCTGATCGAACGCTTCCCCAGCCTGACCGAACAAGACGGCGTGCTGCGCCAATCGCTGGTGTCGGTGGGCGAAACCATCAAGGCGCGCGGGGGCGAGCTGGTGAATACCGTGCTGTCCTCGGCCATGTCGGTGCTAAATATCGTGATGCTTTTGGTCATCGTGCCGGTTGTGGCCTTTTACCTGCTGTATGACTGGGACAATATGGTGGCCCGCATAGACGAGCTGCTGCCGCGCGACCATGCCCCCACCATCCGCCAACTGGCCCAGCAGATCGACCAGACATTGGCCAGTTTCATCCGCGGCATGGGCACCGTTTGCCTGATTTTGGGCACCTATTACGCCATTGCCCTGATGCTGGTGGGGCTGCAATTTGGCCTTGTGGTGGGCTTTATCGCCGGGCTTGTCACCTTTATCCCCTATGTGGGGGCGCTTTTGGGCGGCGCATTGGCCATTGGGCTGGGGCTGTTTCAGTTTTGGGGCGATTGGGTGCATCTGGCCATGGTGGCGGGTGTTTTCGTTTTTGGTCAGGTGATCGAGGGCAATGTGCTGACGCCGAAATTGGTGGGCAGCTCGGTTGGGCTGCACCCGGTGTGGTTGATGTTTGCCTTGTCGGTTTTTGGCACGCTGTTTGGCTTTGTCGGCATGTTGGTGGCCGTGCCGGTGGCCGCCGCCTTAGGGGTGATCGCGCGGTTTTTGACCACAACATACCAAGGCAGCCGCCTCTATCGCGGGCTGTCGCAACAAAACGAGGACTAATGGCCACGCAACTTGGCTTTGATCTGCCCGTGCGCGCGGCGCTGGGGCGCGAAGATTTCTTTGTTTCCCCCGCCAATGCGATGGCGGTGGCGCTGCTAGAGGGCTGGCAAGGCTGGCCCGGGCGCAAACTGCTGCTGATCGGGCCTTCGGGGGCGGGCAAAACCCATCTGGCCCATGTCTGGGCGGGCCAAAGCGGCGCGCGGATCTTGCACAGCACAGATTTGGCGCGCCCAGATCTGCCCCAAGCCGAGATACCCACGCTGGCCCAAACCCCCGTGGTGGTAGAAGATATCGACCAGATCGCAGGCCATGAGGGCGCGGAAAAGGCCCTGTTTCACCTGCATAATCTGGTCATCGCCGAGGGCCACAGCCTGTTGCTGACATCGGCCTGCGCGCCGCAGCATCTGGGCCTGTCGCTGCCAGATCTGCAAAGCCGGGTGCAGGGCTGCCAATCGGCCAGCCTTGGCGCCCCCGATGACCGGCTGCTGGGGGCGGTGTTGATGAAACTTTTTGCCGACAGGCAATTGGTGCCCACCCCCGATACCCTGCCCTATTTGGTGCGCTGGATGACCCGCTCGTTCGACAGTGCCCGCCAGATCGTGGCCGAAATGGATGCCCAGGCCCTGGCCCAGGGGCGCCCGCTGAACCGCGCCCTTGCGCGCGAGGTGCTGGCCCGCCACGTTCAACCCGACATGCTGGACAATCCGCCCACATAAGCGCAGGCTGCGTCAAGATACCGTTACAAACCCCACGCATAAGCCCCTTATGAACACTGCAGATTTTCTCAACGCCCCGTTCCCGCCCGCCGTAACCCTGCCCGATCTCGATCTGCAGGGGCCTGCGCGCTTTTATAACCGCGAACTTAGCTGGCTGGGCTTTAACTGGCGGGTCTTGGAAGAGGCCGAAAACCCCCGCGTGCCGCTGCTGGAACGGGTGCGGTTTTTATCAATCTCGGCCACCAATCTGGACGAATTTTACACCGTACGCGTCGCAGGCCTGCGCGAATTGGCCCATGCCGGCAGCACCGTGCCCGCCGCCGATGGCATGACCGCGCCGCAGCAATTGGTGATGATCGACGAAGACGCCCGCCGCCTGATGGAGGCCCAACAGCGCATCTTTTCCCATCTGCAGCGCGAAATGGCGGCAGAAAATATCGTGCTGATGAGCAGCGCCGATCTGAACGAAGAACAGCGCAAGCATTTGGAAATGGTGTTTTTGTCCAATGTCTTTCCGGTGCTATCGCCACTGGCGGTAGATCCCGCGCACCCGTTTCCGTTTATCCCCAACACCGGCTATAGCCTTGCGCTGGAACTGGAACGCAAGCGCGACAAACGCGTGCTGCGCGCGCTGCTGCCGATCCCGGCACAGATTGACCGCTTTGTTCAGGTGCCCGCCGATGATGGGGTGCAACGGTTTTTACCCCTAGAAGAGTTGCTGATCTTGACATTGGATCACCTCTTTCCCGGCTATCGCCTGACCGGGCATTGCGCCTTTCGGGTTTTGCGCAACAGCGATCTTGAGGTCGAGGAAGAGGCCGAAGATCTGGTGCGCGAATTCGAAGTGGCACTAAAACGCCGCCGCCGCGGCGAGGTGGTGCGCCTGACGATCTCGCACAATGCCCCGGCAGCCCTGCGCCGCATCATCATGGACGAGCTGCACGTGGCCCCCGACGAGGTGATCGAGCTGGACGGCATGCTGGGCATGGCCGACCTGAAAGAGCTGGTGCTGGACAACCGCCCCGATCTGCTATGGCCAATCTTCACGCCGCGTGTGCCCGAACGGGTGCAAGACCACGATGGCGATATGTTTGCTGCAATCCGCCAGAAAGACATGCTGCTGCATCACCCCTACGAGACCTTCGATATGGTGGTGCGGTTTCTGACGCAGGCCGCGCGCGACCCAAATGTGGTGGCCATCAAGCAAACGCTATACCGCACCTCAAAAGACAGCCCCATCGTTTCGGCCCTGTGCGAGGCGGCGGAAGACGGCAAATCGGTCACAGCGCTGGTCGAGCTGAAAGCGCGCTTTGACGAGGCCGCAAATATCCGCCAGTCGCGGCGGCTGGAACGCGCGGGCGCGCATGTGGTTTACGGCTTTATCGATTGGAAAACCCACGCAAAAATCTCCACCGTCGTGCGGCGCGAGGGCGACAAGCTGGTCACCTATACCCATTATGGCACCGGCAATTACCACCCGATCACCGCGAAAATTTATACCGATCTGTCCTTTTTCACCTGCGACGCGGCCCTTGGGCGCGATGCCACGAAAGTGTTCAATTACCTTTCCGGCTACGCCCAGCCCGAGCGGCTGGAAAACCTATCCATCAGCCCCCACAGCCTGAAGCCAAAGATGCTGGAAATGATCGAGGCCGAGGCCGAATTTGCCCGCCGCGGCAAGCCTGCCGATATCTGGCTGAAAATGAACTCGCTGATCGAGCCGGATATGATCGATGCGCTTTATGCCGCCAGCCAAGCCGGCGTGCGGATCAATTGCATCGTGCGCGGCATTTGTGGGCTGCGCCCCGGGGTAAAGGGCCTATCGGAAAATATTCGGGTCAAATCGGTTGTCGGGCGGTTTTTGGAACACAGCCGCATCATCTGTTTTGGCAATGGCCAAGGACTGCCGGGAAAACAGGCCAAGGTCTTTATCTCCTCGGCCGATTGGATGGGGCGCAACCTGAACCGCCGGGTGGAAACCTTGGTCGATGTGCAAAACCCCACGGTCAAGGCGCAGATCGTCAGCCAAATCATGGCCGCGAATCTGGCCGATGTGGCGCAAAGCTGGGTGATGGCCGCCGATGGCAGCTTTAGCCGCGCGCAGCTGACCGAAGGTCAATTTGCGTTCAACTGCCACCGGTTTTTCATGGAAAACCCTTCGCTGTCTGGCCGCGGCTCGGCCGGGGCGAAAGACGTGCCGAAACTGACCCACACAGATGATTGACCCCGGGCGCGCTTCGGCGCATTTTGGGGGCAATGAAGTGAAGGCAAGCTGATGAACGGCACAGAAATTCCCGGCTCTGTTGATTGGGGCCCGTTTGGCAGGCCTTTGTTCAACGACCCTTCTGCCAGGGCGCTGGCGCGCGTGGGCGTTGTGGATGTTGGATCCAACTCGGTGCGTTTGGTGGTGTTTGATGGCGCGGCGCGCAGCCCGGCCTATTTTTACAACGAAAAAATCATGTGCGCCTTGGGCCAAGGCCTTAGCGAAACCGGCAAGTTAAACCCGCAAGGGCGCGCGCGCGCGCTGTCGGCGCTGCGGCGGTTTCAGCATCTGGCCGAAGGGATGGGCATTGCCCCACTGACCGCAGTGGCCACCGCCGCCGTGCGCGAGGCCAGCGACGGACCCGCCTTTTGCCAAGAGGTGTTGGAACAGACGGGGCTGAAAATTCACGTCATTGACGGGCTGGAAGAGGCGCGGCTGTCGGCGCAGGGCGTTATGCTGGGCTGGCCGGGTGCCTATGGGCTGATCTGCGACATTGGCGGCGCGTCGATGGAGCTGGCAGAAATTGCCGGTGGCACGGTGGGGCGCTGCGTTACCTCGCCTTTGGGGCCGCTGAAACTGGCCGCGATCAAGGGCGGCAAAAAGGGGCGGCGCGCCCATATTCGCAAGGTTTTGAACGATCTGGCCCCGCAGCTGGGACCGCAGGAAAACCGCCTGTTTTTGGTGGGCGGGTCGTGGCGTGCAATCGCCCGAATCGATATGGCACGGCGTGGCTACCCGCTGCATGTGCTGCACGAATACCGCATGAGCCGCAAATCCGTGCGCGCGACGCTGCGCTTTATTTCCGAAACCGAAGACCACGAAAAATTGCGCGCCATTGCCGGTGTATCTGCCAGCCGCATGGCCTTGGTGCCGATGGCCGCCGAAGTGCTGCGCGAAGTGATCAGCGTGTTTAACCCGCACGATATTGCCATTTCCTCTTACGGTATCCGCGAGGGGATGCTGTATCAGCAAATGCCACAAGAGCTGCGCAACCGCGACCCGCTGATCGAAGCCTGCCGCTTTGCCGAAGATAAAGACGCCCGCCTGCCGGGCTTTGGGCGCAATCTTTACAAGTTCATCCTGCCGCTTTTTGCCTCGGCCCCGGACGAACGCAAGCGGCTGATCCGCGCGGCCTGTTTGCTGCATGATGTCAGCTGGCGTGCGCACCCAGATTACCGCGCCGAAAGCTTTTACGACAACATGACCCGCGCCAATCTGGGCGGGCTAAAACATTCCGAACGGGTGTTTTTGGGGCTGGCCTTGATGCACCGCTATACCAACAAACGCGAGGGAACGCGCTTTACCCCGATGCTGCGTTTGTTGGACGAAAAGGAACTGCACGCAGCCGAGGTTGTGGGCAAAGCCATGCGGTTTGGCGCGATGCTGTGGCTGCAGGGCGCGCCATTGGGCGAAATGCGCTGGTTTCCGAAAAGGAAAGTGCTGGAATTGTGGCTAAGCAAAGAGGCCGAGCCGCTTTTCGGCGAGGTGGCAGAGGCCCGGTTCAATTCGCTGGCCGCAACGCTGGGGGCACACAGCATGGTGAAAATCAGACGCGACCGCGCCCCTGCCCCCACGCCCTAGGCCAATGGGCAAACCTAAGCCTACGCCGCTTTTGCGGAAATCTCTTCCCACGCACGGTTGATCGCGTGCATCCGCCGCTCGGCGATTTTGATCGCCTCGTGCGGCAAGCCGCGCGCCATCAAACGATCGGGGTGGTTTTCGCGCACCAACT
>RFQY01000431.1 GCA_009924775.1 Paracoccaceae bacterium
TATGATCTTTGGGTCATGTTGGGCGCCTCGCTGATGTGCTCTGCGGGTCTTGGTGCAGGGATGATTGCCTGTCTTTATGTGGCCCATATTCTGCCACCTGCCTATACGCTGCCTACTTTGTTTTTGCCTGCCTTTCTTGGCCTTGTCTTGCTGCAAGAGCGGCGCGAGAAATATATGCCTTTCGCGCTGTTGATCAGCTTCGCCGCCTATGGCCTTTTGGCACATCGCGAGACCTTTGGCTTTGTCTGGATGACGTGGCTCGTTTTGGTTGTGGTAGTAACCGATATTGCGGGCTATCTCGTTGGCCGCGTTGTGGGCGGGCCAAAGTTTTGGCCGCGTGTTAGCCCAAAGAAAACATGGTCTGGAACGATTGCAGGCTGGATTAGTGCGGGCTGTGTTGGGGTTGCCTATATGACCCAAACAGAAGCAGGCGCAGGGATTATTGCAATTTCAGTTGCCTTGGCCTTTGCGAGCCAGATGGGCGATTTGGCGGAAAGCGCCATTAAGCGCCATGTTGGGGTCAAGGACAGCTCACGATTATTGCCTGGACATGGCGGTGTTTTCGATCGTTTTGATGGTATGATTGGCGCTGCGGCTTTGCTACTCTTGGTTGAAAGCTTGACAAGCTTCCCACCGCAATAAGGGAAAATTGCTGCGATGCGCCGTATCAGTATTTTTGGGGCCACTGGCTCCATTGGGCAAAATACCCTCGATTTAATAGCGCGCGCCCCTGACGCCTATCGGGTTGTCGCGCTTTCTGGTGGGGCCAATATCGACCAATTGGCACGCGATGCCATCGCGCATCGTGCTGAAATTGCCGTGACAGCCTATGAAGATCGGCTTCCTGATCTGAAAGCTGCACTTGCAGGTACGGGGGTTGAGGCCGCCGCAGGCGAGGCCGCGTTGATCGAGGCCGCATCGCGCCCTGCCGATTGGGTGATGTCGGCAATTGTAGGGGCGGCGGGCATCGCACCTGGATTTGCGGCGCTGGAACACGGGTCAACGCTGGCCTTGGCAAATAAGGAAAGCTTGGTCGCAGCGGGGCAGCTGCTTTTGGCAACGGCCACATCCCATGGCGCGCGGATCTTGCCGGTAGACAGCGAACATTCCGCCGTATTTCAAGCCCTTGTTGGGGAAGATATCGCCGAAGTTGAACGTATTA
>RFQY01000432.1 GCA_009924775.1 Paracoccaceae bacterium
GGCCCAGTAAATCTTGCGCGTTTCCTTGTGCCGCATGGCCGCCGTCAGCCCCTGCGCGGCCAGCCGGTTGCGGGCCAAAAGCAAAACGCCAGATGTGTCTTTGTCCAGCCGGTGCACCAGCCGCGGCTTTTCGTCTAGCCCAAATTTCAGCGCCTCGGACAGCCCATCGACATGGCGGTTTTGGCCACTGCCCCCTTGGGTGGGCAGGCCCGCAGGCTTGTTAATGGCAATCACGTCATCGTCGCGGTAAATCACCGCCGCTTGCATCATTTTCACATCAGCGGCAGGAATTTTGGCCGCCTGCGCAGGCACAGGGGGCGCGCCCATGGGAATGGGCGGTATGCGCACTTGCTGGCCCGCCTGCACACGCGTGGCGGCCTTGGCACGCCCCCCGTCAACGCGCAGCTCGCCCTTGCGGCACCACTTTTCCACCATGCCTTGGGTGACATTGGGAAACTGGCGGCGCAGCCAGCGATCAAGACGCTGATCGGTATCGTCAGCTGCCACTTCGATTGTTTGAACCCGGCTCATTGAAAGACGCCCCGCGTGATGAACATGGCCAAAATAATGGCCCCCAAAGACAGCAAAACCGATGCCATCACATAAAACAGTGCCAGCCCATGCTGGCCACGCTCGACCATCGCCATTGTATCCAGCGAAAAGGCCGAAAACGTGGTAAAGCCGCCCAAGACCCCAGTCATCAAAAAGGGCGCAAGGCGGGTGGCGTCTTTATGCGCCAAACTTACCACCAGCACCCCCATCAGAAACGACCCTGCCACATTGACCGTCAATGTGCCCCAAGGAAAGCCAAGCCCCATAACACGGGTTGCCGCCACCCCTACCAGATAGCGGCCAGCGGCCCCAATTGCGCCCCCAAGCGCCACCTGCATCAATGTCATCATCATCGCGTGTCTGTCTGCCTTGGGCATGGTTTTGTCAACCCTGCCGCCCCTTTTCCGACCGCAGCCGGGCAAACCAGCTGAGGCGCTTTTTCAACTCGCGTTCGAAACCGCGCTCGACCGGCTGGTAGAACACCGGGCGCTTCATACCGTCGGGGAAATAGTTTTGCCCCGAGAAGCCATCTTCGGCGTCATGGTCATAGGCATAGCCTTGGCCATATCCTTGGTCTTTCATCATCTGGGTGG
>RFQY01000433.1 GCA_009924775.1 Paracoccaceae bacterium
TTTCCTTTCCGGTTTGCGCCTGAGCGAGGGATCAGGGGCCGTGCCCCAACCGGTGGATCGATAGGGATGTCTCCCCTATGCGACCCGCCCTCGCCTGTGAATTGCCCTTTCGGACAGGCGCGCTTTAGGGCATTTTCCCCCTGCCCGCAAGGGCCATCTGCAACAGCACTGCTGGGGCATAGACGTAGGCCCTTAGGCGGGATAGAGACGCAGCCATGACAAAGAACAGCATTATCTGCATCGGATCGGTTCTGTGGGACGTGATTGGTCGCACAGATAAAGCAATGGCCCTTGGCGATGATGTTGCGGGGCGTATTACGCGCATTCCTGGGGGGGTGGCGTTGAATATTGCCATCGGGCTTGCCACCTATGGGAGGCAGCCCGTTTTGCTGACCATGATCGGGCGTGATGCCGAAGGCGCGGATTTGCTGGCTTTTTGCGAAAAGCGCGGCATGAATTGCGACCATATTTTTCGCAGCCCTGACTGGCCGACCGACCATTACATGGCGATTGAGGCGCAAGGCCAAGTGATGGCTGCCATCGCCGATGCACATGGCCTTGAGGCCGCAGGCGCGCAGATACTAGCCCCCCTAGAGCATGGCCCCTTGGGGGATGCCGCGGCCCCCTATCAAGGCGTAGTAGCGCTTGATGGCAATTTGACCGAGGCGCTTTTGGCTTATATCGCGGATGCCCCTGCGTTTCAGGCGGCGGATTTACGCATTGCGCCCGCATCACCCGGCAAGGCCACGCGTCTTTGCCCGCTTTTGCATCACCCAATGGCAAGCCTTTATGTCAATCGCCGTGAGGCCTGTTTGATTGCAGGGCAAGCGCCTGACCTCTCGGCCACAGAGGCCGCAGATGCGCTGATCGCGGCGGGGGCGGCGCGCGTGATCGTGACCGATGGTGCGGGCCTGACTGTAGACGCCAAGGCGGGTGCGGAAACAGTGACGGGCACGCCACCACAGGTCACCGCCACCCGCGCGACAGGTGCAGGGGATCGGTTCATGGCCGCCCATATCGCCGCCGAAACCGGTGGTGCATTGCGTCAAGAGGCGCAAATTTTTGCACTCAACGAAGCCGCCGCTTATGTGGCGGGAAAGGATTAAGCATGCTTCCCCTCACCATCGCCCCAGATGTTGCAC
>RFQY01000434.1 GCA_009924775.1 Paracoccaceae bacterium
AGCTGATAGACTCGGACCTGCCGTTGCGGCGGTCGGCTTCCAGGGTCGCGATCCAGGTCGCGCGTTGTTCAGGGGTCAGCATCGTAGCTCCAGAAAGAAAACCCGCCCGCAAGCCAGAAACAACCCAAGAAGGAGATGACGCACACCAGGCGCTTGCGGCGGGCTGACTTGAGTAGCGTAACACGGGGCGTAACGGGTGCAAGCCCTGTGCTCACTTTGGGTTCCGCACCGCAGCCGCGACGCCCATCAGCACGATGGCCCGCAGCCGGTCCTCTGCGCGCTCGTCTCCCGCCTCCACGAGGTCGGCCAGGCGGCTTGCGGTGACGTCGCCGAGGTGGGGATGGCCGTTGTGGCACAGGCAGGCGCGGGGGTGGTCGCGCCAGACCACCTGATCGCGGATGGCGGGCTCTCGGAGGGTGGATAGGAGTGGGCTCACGCCTCCCCCATCACAGGCGCCCAACCGCGCCCCTTGCGTTGCCAGCCCGTAGAGGCCCACAGAGCCGCTTGGGGCCGCGCGACGTGTGGAGAGCCGCCTGAGAGCGGCAGCGCCAGCCCTGGGCCGCCACAGGGGCAGCAACGGCCATTCGGGCAGGGGAGCAGGATGGCGGGCGGGGAGAGGATGAGGAGGGTCATGGGGTCGCCTCCAGAGCCAGGATCAGCACCTCCACCTCGGTGGGGGCGGCGATGTACCGCAGCCGCCCATCCCATCGCTGGAAGGGGCGCGATGCCAGACCGACCGCAAGAGCCCACCAGCAAGCTGGCTTTGTGCTGCCCTCCCCGTCGTCTACGTTGGTATCGAAGCGCACGAGATGGGCAGTGGTGCCCCACCGCTCCCGCACCAGCGCAAGCAGTCCGAGGGCGGTGAGGTCGTCGGAGAGGTCGGGCAGCATGGGGGTCGTCCACTCGTCCAGCCAGACCGCAGCGTTGTCGTCGCCGGTGGGGCCTTCCTCTGCGCCGCAGGGTGCGCCGTCGCGTACCGCCACCACGCGGGCGAACTTGGTATTGGCGATACGCATCCCCCGCATCCAGCGCCAACCGGGGGCGGCGACGGCGCGACGGGCGAGGGCGATCTGGTGCTCGGTCATGCTCACCTCTCCCATAGGTGTAACGCTATCCCACGGCTCGGCAAGCTCTCCGGGCG
>RFQY01000435.1 GCA_009924775.1 Paracoccaceae bacterium
ATCAAAGGCAATAGAGCCAGACGGAATGGTAACAAAACCAAGCTGTTGATCTACTTCAAAGAAGTCACCAACAGTGAACTTACCGTTGTGATCAGTAATAGCAGTCCAGATAGCACCGTTGTTCAGTTCAACACGTTGGTTGGCTTCAACAGGAACACCACCATTTTCAGGTAGTGCGTTATAGTTGGTGCCAGAACCAACGTACTCCATCGTGTGACCGCTAGAAGCAATCATGGAACGAAGGTAGAACTCAGCGGTAGCAGGAGTAGTTACAGCACCGTTAAGACCAAGGTTCTCGCTACGATTGGTTGGGTTAGGACGGCTAATCGTCACATCCCATCCAGCACCATTAGCAACAGCAGAAAGGATCGGATACTCAATACCATTTAACTCAACCAGCATATTGGGTTGAGGACGAGTTGCATCACCATACCAAGAAGGATCTGCAGTAGGTGCTCCAATGGTAAAGGTGATGTCACCATCGTTTGCACTGGTAGTTAGGTCTGCGGTAAAGACCGGATCAACCGAACGACCATCAGCAATCAAGGAGTACCGACCAAAGTCAGTAGTCGAAGCAGCCAGGTTAGCCTGACCACCATTCAGACACTTGATGTGGTAGGACCATCAAGACCGACGTGGGTGTAGCTGTCACACACCATCGAACGAAGGGGTGAAGCAGCATCAACCACAGAACCATCAATCAGCAGACCACCACCGGTCATAGCCGAATCAGTGTCACCAGCGCTACCACCAGCAGGGTTGTGAGCGTTTAGATCATCGTTGTCAATTTCAGAATCACTGAAGTTAGTGCAATTCTGAATATAGGGGCTCTTAACAATGGTAGCCCCAGCAAAGAACGAAACGTTCCAGCCTTGATTTTCAGGCAGACCATAAGTAGCATTAGGGTCAACAGAAGATGCATGACCACGAGTACCAGACGCCTTAACACCAGTAAACGTCAAGTTAGCCAAGTAAGAACCGCTGTTAACCTCAAACAGGCTTTCGGTTTCGGTAGCAGAGGTAGGGTGAACAATACAGCTA
Organism: Paracoccaceae bacterium; assembly: GCA_009924775.1. Classification (GTDB taxonomy): domain Bacteria; phylum Pseudomonadota; class Alphaproteobacteria; order Rhodobacterales; family Rhodobacteraceae; genus CAJXSO01. Next base: position 1,042 of record RFQY01000435.1, read on the forward strand.
CGCAGAGCCGTACCAATCACAGACACATCCTTCTTCTGGATCTGGATAGGAGCTTCTTCCTGGTAGACACCAGGAGCCACTACAACAACGCTACCATCAC
>RFQY01000436.1 GCA_009924775.1 Paracoccaceae bacterium
GAGGTAGTCCCCGCCCCGCCAGGCCAGCGGGTGAGGCGAGCCCCGGCGCACGTCGATGAAGGGCTGCAACGAGGCGAAGAGGGGGATGAGCGGCGAGTAGTGGCGGAGCTGGATCATACCCGCCTCGGATACGGCAGGCTCTCCGGCTTCGGCCCGCTCCACCGCCACACGTAAACGTGATTCCCCGGATGCCGCACCTGCCGGAAGCCCGGAAGCACCCGCGCAAGCCATGCGGCAGGCTCCTCCCCCGGCCGTCTCGGGTCTGCACCCGCCGCCACGAGGCGAGCCGCCGCCGGTTCCCAGCCCTTGTCCATCGCCCGGATTTTGCTGAGCCCCCGCTCGGACATGGTGCGCCCGTCGCGGTCCAGATAGAGCTTCCTGGCCGATGCAGTCCCCAGATAGGCCGCGTTCAACGCCTGATAGACCTGCCCGACGTGTCCCGGCGTGACCATGCGCCCAGCGTCGGTCCACCGTGGCAGCGGGTCCGAGTACGAGAGCACGCCCACCAGCCCCGGAAGCTCACGTCGCAACGCCGAAAACGCGCGGGCCATGAACCAACTCTCGCCGTTGAAGCCCACCTCATCCAGCAGCACCAGCCGTCCGAGCTCCACCCCGTGCGAGCTCCCAAGGTGCCGGGGCAGCGATGCGGGCTGACAGGGCACCGAAAAGACCGCCACCCCGGCCAGATAGATCCGCAGACACCCCACCTTGCGATAGAGCCCCACCCGCAGCCGGGCCGCCGGGTAGCTGCCGCTGTAGTGGTGGCGCTCCACAAAATCGCGCGCCTCCCCATCCCCGGCGATGACATCGACCCCGAATTCCGACGGCCGGAAGAGCCTGTGAGCCGGTGCCCACCTGCTCTCCCGCTCGCGCCATCGTAGATCGGGCGCACTCACGGCACCACCCCCGGCATCCCGCCCACCGCGTCAAGGTGAGCGGCGATCTGCCGCGCGTGGTCGGCACGGGTGATCGCCTCCTCCACCCGCGCCCGCGCCCACTCCGCCGGGGTCACCTGTGCCGCTGCGGCCAGCTCCACGACCCGCGCGTGATGTGCGGCGGTGAGGCGCAGGCGGACCTGCTCCGTCAGCGGCTCGGGGCCGTGGGGCTTGCTGCCGCCTCGGACGGCGCCGGGCTTGGCGC
>RFQY01000437.1 GCA_009924775.1 Paracoccaceae bacterium
TTCGATTAACTGACCCGTAACTGATGGTGTCACTGCCCGACGGGCTAATGACAATAGCCGGCACAGCAGGCAAGCTGTTGGGCGGCACTGCCCACACCCTATGCAGCACGTAGCCCGTTGGGGGCGTGACCGCTTCAAGCCTGGTTTTCAGGGCGTTCAGCAGGTCAAGGTCATTCACTAGTAGGCAAGCCCTTCGCGGCGTCGGTAGCCCTCAAGCAATGCAGCGGCCGACGGGTGAATGCTGCGGGTCAGTCGCAGCGTGGTGCCGCCCATGTCACCGCCCCCACCAATGGCGCCAAATGGTGCCGTACGGGAAGCCCACAGCTGCGACGCAATCAGGATAGCCGCCTGCACCACGCCGGCTGGTGCGCCCCCTGGCCAGCCCCAGGTGCCAGTCACCTTCACGCCGTTATAGTTGGTGCCAAAGTTTTTGGTGCCGTTTGGCGCCACGTCAATTTCATAATATGGTTTGCCGTCAGCTGCAGCATTCCTGGGTGCCAGTACCCAGTCGGTACCAGCCCACACCTGGCTATAGGTGCCGTCACCGTCAATGTCAATGGCTACCTGCGTGACCGTTACGGCATTGTCAATCAGGCAATAATCCCAGGCGGGTGCTGTGTAGTAGCGCACCACGCTGCCGCTCACGGTGAAGCCCGTAGCTTCAACGCCGCAATACTGGTTAATCATCAGGTCAGCGCTATTCAGCACGGCCTGTAGTGGCGTATCTAGGCTGGTATCACTGCTGGGGATACCCACCGCTTCCTTCAGTTGGGCGACCGTGGCGTAGCTCATGACTGCCCAACCTTCAGCACGTAGGCAACTTCGGTACCACTGCTGCTACAGGCATACAGTGATTCCTGCGGCGGCAGACTAATGTCTAGCGTTCCATCATGGTCAAATAAAAAACCATTCGCTGTGGTGACGTTTGAACCGCCAACATAAATGCTGTGGTTTTGTTGCTTATGCACCAGCACCCGGCAGCCATCAGTGTCGGCCGTAACCAACAGCGTCGGCGTCGTCAAACAGGTTACCTGTGTGCTACTAACTGCCATTGCGCTTTACCCCTTTATTCCTCACCTTAGCCGTGATTGTAGCCCGTTCAGCTGGCGCTTCAATGGTCGCACGCTCAACTAGTGGTGT
>RFQY01000438.1 GCA_009924775.1 Paracoccaceae bacterium
CGCCGACGCCAGCGCCGGCGCCGAGGGACACGGGTTCGCGCCCGACGTGGGAGCTCGTGATCGAGGACATAGAGCGCGGCGCTCACAGGGACGCATCACCATGACCAGCAACGCCACCAAACTCGCCCGCCGCGCCAAGTATCGTGCAAACCGTCTCAAGATCAAGCTGGCCGGGGGCCAGACCGCGAAGGCCGTAATACCCGGCGTCGGTGCCCAACCGAAAGAGCCGGACGCGTCAATCCCGGCCATTATTCGCCGCCTCAGGGAGAACGGCTTGCCAGACACAGACGCCAACCGCGCAACCGTCAAGCAGGCCATGGCGGGCGATCCAGTCGGCCAAGCCATCATGCGCTTCACAGGAAGCCCACAGGAGCGTCAAGACCTGTGGGGTAGTGCAACACACCTGCGCCGCGTCTGGGCTGCCTACAGGGCCGCTATAGGCGCGCCAAGAGCGCACCCCAAGGGCGGCACGCCAACGCCGGTTGACGCGATGGAGACAAGCGCCAACGCACCTGCTCACGACCTGCGGAGCGATGAAGAGAAATCCCGCGCCGCCGTCAGCGCATACATGGCCTGTCAAGGATGGCTCGATTATTGCGACCGCCAGGCCCGCGCCGCCTGCCTTGTCGCCGTGATCGATGAGGCTGGCCTGCCGGATGAACGGGGTATCATCCTGGCGCTGCAATGTGTGGGCGACGGCATGGCTGGGCGGAAGATAGTGTGGCGGGGGCGTAATGCCACCACGGGTTGACAATCGCTTGTCAAGGGGCCATAATTCGTAAAATCGCGTGACGTGCCATGCCCGGAGGGAAACCTGCCGGGCATTTTGCATTGGGTGATCCATGGCATGGTCTAAGCTATCGCGCCATCAGCGCGGCTACGATAACGAATGGGTCAAGCTGCGCCGCCAGATCATCGCCCGCGATAACGGCCTATGCCAAGCCTGCCTGACAAGTGGCAGGCCAACACCATTCGCGGCGGTTGACCACATTGTGCCCAAGGCCAAGGGCGGCACAGACCACCCTGACAACCTGCAATGTTTATGCGGCCCCTGCCATGAGGCAAAGACCCAGGCCGAAGCAGCAGAGGCACAAGGCAGGGCATATACCCCCAAGCGGCAGATCGGTTTGGACGGCTGGC
>RFQY01000439.1 GCA_009924775.1 Paracoccaceae bacterium
AGGCTGTTGCGCCATCTCTGGCTGATACGCACTAGCCACGCCAGTTACATCAACTTCTGGCAATGCGCCACCCGTGACGCTGCGGGTTTGCGGGGCAAGGCCGCGCAATACTTCCTCTGCGCCTGCAATGTCAGCCTCACGCGCTGCACGTTCAGCCGTTTCAGCCTTTTCCCCGACCTTTTTGGCGGTGTAAGCCGACAACACGCGGGCAATCGCGTTAGCCGCTGACGGCTGCGCTCGGAATCCTTGGAACGTGTACGGCTCTGCCTCGGGGGCAAACGCCTGCTGCTGCAGCATTTCGGCTAACTGCCGTTGGCGCTGCGCCTTGAGCATTTCTTCTTCATACGCCGTCGGGGCGCGGAATGTCTTAACTTGTGGCATCACTCTGCTCCGTCATCGAAGTCGCCGCGATACCGACCTCCCTGCGGGGTCGTCATACCGGGCGAGGACACGCGGGGACGCGACTGCATACCGATCTGCGGTGATCGCACGGGGGGCGGCCCCATTTGTCGCATCGGGGCTGAACCGTAGCGGCCCGGTGCGCCCATCATGCCCGCCGTGCCGGGTTGTGCGGTCATCTGGGGGCCGTTGAAGTTCATGGCCTGTGGGGCAACGCCCGTTGCGGTGTTCGGCGTAGCGCCGCTGTACGCGAGGCTAGGGCGCATGACGGGCATACCGTCGCGCTGGCCCGGTGGGGCGTTGATAGAACGGTTGCGCTCCTGCATAGCGAGCATCTGTGCCATGCGCTGCGGTCTGTCGGGTGTAAATCCGTTCATGCTAACCCCTGTGTGTTCATGGGCGTTACGGTGTCGTAAGTGTTTTTGCCTACGCTACGCATTCCGCGTTTGTTCATCATTTCGCGCATTTTGAGCATTTCAAGCGGATCAATGGAGGCGGTCGGCGTTGCCATTGTTGGCATTGCGGCGTAATCCGTATTGATGCGCTGATTGGCCTCTTGCAGCGCCAGCATTTCGGCAAGGCGTTGCGGGTCTGTGCGGTCTTTGAAGGTTTTGTAGTACGGCATTAGAGCATCCCGTAATTGACCATCTTGTACCCATCGTCACGGGTAATGACCGCCTCGGGGCGCACGGCCTCTACTTCATCGGCCATCACGCCGCGCTGGCGGCTACCAAAAATGTC
>RFQY01000440.1 GCA_009924775.1 Paracoccaceae bacterium
CAAAACGTGGTCCCCCACGACCACGCCTTTCCTGTCAACATCCAAGCCCACCAAGTGCCGAACGCGCGTTTGCGCGCCAAACAAACCCGCGCGCTTCGCCATGAGGCTCTGCGCACGCTCCGCCTCGACTAACTCGTTGTCACCCACCCAAGCCGCGGACTCTAAACCAACCAAGGTTTGTTGGAGGCGCTGTATCGCGTTAGGACGGTCGTCCCAGGACACGTCCAAATCTGCGAACAAGGCATCTAGGGCGGGTCGATCATTGAGTTGCAGAACCACACGTCCGTCCATGGCTGTGACGCTGCGCGCTGGACCAACAGGGCGACAGCCCTGCGTCACGCGGGAGCGAACCAATACGTCAGGGCCGAATGCCAAACCGCTCAGACCACCCAGCACCACACCGCCTTGGGGCAGGTTGACGCCCAGGTGACTGCTGTCTTCGTAGGCCATTTGCACCACATCCTGGCGACTGGAGCTGATGCCACCGAACACCACGTTATGCGCCGTGCGCTGCGCGAGTTCTTCAATCAGTGCGCCCAATTCGGGCGCGGCGCCATCCGCGTGTACCCAGGCGCTTTGGACCGGCCAACCCAGCGCGCCCTGCCCTGTTGGCGCCAAAGGTGACAGCCCACTGAACACCTGAACCTGATCGGTCGGAATGTCACACAACATGATGGCCATGGCAGGCTCGTCCATGTATTCGGCGCCAGTGGCCAATACGCCTATGCCGACGCTGCCCACCCAGCGCTGCACAAACGGTAGCTCTGTTCGCAAATAGCTGAGTAGGTCGTTCGCAGCCGATGCATAGGCATCGGTGAAGTAAACAAAGCCTAGGGCGATGTCATTTTCGTCCGCCCGGTTGGTAGGTGGCGCAGTCAGCTGTGCGCGCAACTGCGTCACCACCAAAGCCGCGGCCATGACCCACTGTGGGTGTGCGGCGTGTGCGTGTGCAAAAGCGGGCATGGGTGTTAGGCAGCCGGTTTACGGGTACGCGCCGCCGCTTTTTTCGCAGCAGTGGCTTTGGGTCTTACCTTTGTACGGCCGGCTTTTGTCGCGCTGCTGGCCTTTTTTGCACTGCCTGCCTTTTTGGCGACTGGCGGCGCTGCCGTGGCCATCATTTTTTCGGCCTGCTCGCTGGC
>RFQY01000045.1 GCA_009924775.1 Paracoccaceae bacterium
GCTGTATTTTTTGATACGTTCGATGGCCATATTTTGCAGTCGCACCATCTTTTGACATGGCATCGCGGGCATTTGCATTTGGGCACAGGCCTGCAGGAGATGGCGCAAGTGTGCCCGCAATCCCCCGGCTTTGTGGCTGACCTGCCCCAAGGACCTGTGAAACAAGGCTTAGACATGGTGCCGCTTTTGCGCAGCCTGATGGCGATGGGCCCGGCCAAAATTCAAGACCTGACTTTGGCCTATATCGACGACGAGGGCAAAACCCAAGCGCGGCTAGGTCTGCGGATATTGACCCATGATAGCGGGGCAAGCCTGTGTTTGGCCCAGCCCATTGCCTTGCGTGGCTACACCAAAGCCATAGCAGAGCTTAGGGCGCATATCCGTGAATTGGGTGCCAATTCTCCCGGCTGGCCCCACCTTTATGAAACCCTGTTTCCCGGTTGGCAAAACTACACCGCCAAACCGCAGGTCGATATGGAGACCACCACCCCGGCCATTGAAATGGTCAATGCGGTTATTGCGGCCCATATTCCCATGGTGCGTCAAAACGAGGCTGGCATTATTGCCGATATCGATACCGAATTTTTACATGATTACCGCATTGCATTGCGCAAAATTCGCTCGGTCATTAGCCTTTTTTCGGGTGTGTATGGCCACCAGCAAACCGCCGATCTTAAATCTGAATTCAGCGCGCTGATGGCGCCTACCGGCAAATTGCGGGATTTGGATGTTTATCTGCTAACACGCAGCGATTATGCCAAGCTTTTACCGCCCGATCTGCACCCAGGTTTGGCGCATATGTTTGCACGCTTTTGCGAACACCGTGCCGCAGCCCATGCCGAACTGGCCCAGCAGCTACAAAGCCCCGCCTATGGGGCGCAAATGAAACGGTTGGAAAAGCTGTTCAAAAAGGGCAAGAAACTGGTGGCGGGGCCCAGATCTGGGGCGCCAGCACATGATTTTGCCTGCAGCCTGATCTGGAAGCACTATCGCAAGATCTGCAAGATTGCCGCGGGCATTACCGAATCCACCCCCGACGAACAGGTGCATGCCCTGCGTATACAGTGCAAAAAGCTGCGCTATTTGATGGAAATATCGGCGCCCCTGTTTAGCAAAAGCGACATGAAAGATGTCATTCGCCCCTTAAAACAGCTGCAAGACACGCTGGGCCAATTCAATGATTACTGCGTGCAACAAGTCAATCTGCGCGCGTTTCTGGGCACTCTTGGGCCGGCAGAGCGCAAAGATAATATCGCAATTGCACAAACCGTGGGCGCATTGATTGCGTTGATGCATCAAGGCCAAATTGCACAGCGCGCCAAAGTAGAGGCCAGTTTTGCCGCCTTCAACAGCCCAAATACGCAAAACAGCTTTCAAACGCTGTTTCATTCGCAAAAGGAGCCAGCATGAAAATCATAGCTTGTTATTCCAACAAGGGTGGTGTGGGTAAAACCGCAACTGCTGTCAATTTGGCCCATGCCCTGGCGAAAACCGGCCACCGTACGCTGCTGTGCGATCTGGATCCGCAAGGCGCCTCTAGCTTTTATTTCAGGGTTAAACCGTCAAAAAAACTTAGCGAAGCGGCGTTTTTCAAAGATGTCGAGCGGTTTACAAAATCGATCCGCGCCAGCGATTATGAGCAGCTCGATATTTTACCCGCAAATATGAGCTTTCGTGATTTCGATATTTTTCTGGCACGCATGCGCAACAGCCGCTCGCGGCTGAAAAAGGCGCTCAGGGCAGTGAAAAACGACTATGATACAGTTTTGCTGGATTGCCCGCCCAATATCTCAACCTTGTCCGAAAATGTTTTTCGCGCCGCCGATGGCATCGTGGTGCCAGTTATCCCCACCACCTTGTCCCAGCGCACATTCGAGCAGTTGCAAGATTTTTTCACCAGCAATGATTTGCAGATTAAAAAGCTGCATGGCTTTTTTTCCATGGTTCAAGGGGTCAAGGCGCTGCATGGCGATACAATGAAAGACATGCGCAAAGCCTACGGAAAGCGTTTGATGCAGGCACAAATACCTTTTGCATCGGAAATCGAGCGTATGGGCGTGCACCGTGCGCCGGTGCTGGCCAGCGCCCCCAAAAGTGCGGCGGCAAAGGCATATCAGGCCCTGCATGCCGAGCTGCTAGATCGGCTGGGCCAATAGTATGGGCACAGAAATTGAACGAAAATTTCTGGTGGCTGATCTACCCGATCTTGGCAAGTTGCCCGCCAAGCAGATCGAGCAAGGCTATGTTACCGCCCCCGGTGACACGACCGAGTTGCGCCTGCGCAGAAAGGGCAGCAACCATTTTCTAACGGTCAAATCCAAGGGCGGGCTGGCGCGGGCCGAACACGAGGTGGGGCTAAGCCAACAGCAATTTTATGAACTTTGGCCCCTCACCCAAGGGCGGCGGGTGGAAAAAATCCGCCACACCGGCACCCTACCATGTGGCACCCAGTTCGAGCTTGACGTATTCAGCGGTGCCTTGGCGCCCCTTGTCTTGGTCGAGGTAGAATTTGCCACCCTCGCCGCCGCGCATGGGTTTGTGCCGCCCAGCTGGTTTGGCGCCGATGTAACAGATGACAGCCGCTACAAAAACCATGCCCTGGCCAGTAGCATCGGCCCCAAACCTTAATCAAAGCCCGATTTTTGCGCCTCGATGGCGGCCAATATCCACGCCACAATGGCCGCTTTCGACGCACCCGAAAACTTGGCATGATCAAGCGACGCCAAGGTAGCCTCGGTTGGGCGCAATGTGCGGGGCCGTTTGTTATTTTCTTGAATCCAAACAGCGATCACATGTCCCTGCAGATTGGTTTCGGCTATATATGTTTTGCTGGGCATCAGCTTTCTCGTCTTTTTCCCAGGCTTTTTGCCCAGTCCCGCGCCAGAGAATAGAGTAAAAATTTACCTTTGCCGCGCCAGAGTGCCGCGTTTGCGGCGCAATCGACGCAAAAAATGCGCGCGCGCCTATCGCGTTGGTTCATGTGAAAAGCCATTGTTTTTCATATGACAATTTCGCGCAGCGACAAACCCGCCGAACGCCTGTTTGGACCACATGTTAACGAATCGCTGCCTAGGCCTGGGTGGGCATTCACGAAATGTCATATAGGCGTTGCAGGCCTGTCATCAAAATTTTGCGGCCCTGTCACCTTTGCCAACTACCCCGACGGGGCGAGCGGGGCGGCAGGGCTGTGCCTTGTGCCTTCCCAACAAAATGGAGATGACAATGCGCGTAAAATCACTGCTATTGGCTGGCACCATTGCCGCCGTTGTTGCTGCCCCTGCCCTGGCCGGGTCGCATGGGAAAACACAGGTTGAATTCTGGCACGCCATGGGTGGCCAGCTGGGTGAAATCACCGATGGTTTCGCCGCCAAGTTCAACGAAACCTCCAGCAGCTGCCAGGTGAATTCGACCTACAAAGGCAACTACACCGAAAACATGACGCAATCGATCGCCGCCTTCCGCGCCGGCGAACAGCCCCACATCACCCAAGTGTTCGAAGTGGGCACCGCCACGATGATGGCTGCCGAAGACCGTGGCGCTGTATATCCGGTATACAAGCTGATGGAAGATGCAGGCATTGCATTCGATCAATCTGCCTATTTACCAGCGGTGATTTCCTATTACACCGATACCGAGGGCAAGCTGCTGTCGCTGCCTTTCAACTCGTCCACACCGGTTTTGTGGTACAATAAAACCGCGCTGGATGCAGCAGGCGTGGCCGTGCCCACCACATGGGACGAGGTCGAAACCGCAGCCCGCGCCCTGAAAGCCAATGGCGTTGCAAAGCCCTTCTCGTTTGGCTGGCAATCTTGGACGCAGATCGAAAACTATTCGGCGTGGCACAATATCGAGATGGGCAGCCAGCAAAACGGCTTTGCCGGTCTGGACACCGAATTTACCTTTAACAACGACGCCGTGGTCAACCACATCGCCCGCATTGCCGAGATGGGCAAAGAGGGGCTGTTTGCCTATGGCGGGCGCCGCGGCGATTCCCGTGGGCAGTTTGTAAACGGTGAAACCGCGCTGTGGATCAATTCGTCGGCCTATTACGGCGGTTTTAAAAACGACATCAAAGATTTCGAATTTGGTCAGACGATGCTGCCGCTGGATACAGCCGTTGCACAGGCGCCCCAAAACTCGATCATTGGTGGCGCCACATTGTGGGTGCTGCAGGGCCACGAGCAGGCAGAATACACCTGCGTGGCGGAATTCTTTCAGTTCCTGTCTGCCCCCGAACAGCAGGCGTTTTGGCACCAAAACACCGGCTATGTGCCAATCACCAATGCCGCATATGACCTAAGCGAAGACCAAGGGTTTTACAAAACCGATCCGGGCACAGACACCGCCATCAAACAGCTGCGCCTGAACGCCCCCACCCCGGCATCCAAAGGCCTGCGGTTTGGCAACTTTGTGCAGATCCGCGACGTGATCAACGAAGAACTAGAGGCGGTCTGGTCTGGCGACAAATCCGCCAAAGAGGCGCTGGACACCGCGGTCGAGCGTGGCAATGCCCTGCTGCGCCGCTTTGAAAGCGCGAACAAGTAACAGCCCGGCACATGAAACCGCCAAAGGCCCCCAGAGGGCCTTTGGTGCTTTGGTACTGAATTTGGATAAAAAATGGAAAAGCGCGTCTTTTTCCGCGACCCTGTGTTGCCCTATCTGCTGGTCGCACCACAAATCGTAATCACGGTGGTGTTTTTCTTGTGGCCCTCGTATCAGGCCTTGGAAAGCGCGCTTTATGTGGAAGACGCCTTTGGCTTTTCCCGCCAATTCGTGGGCTTGGACAACTTTCGCGCCATATTCGCCGACAAGGTCTATCTGCGCGCCTTCGGGGTTACGCTGGTTTTTGGCCTGTCGGTCACTGTGCTGACCATGGCGCTGTCTTTGGGCCTTGCCGTGGCGGCAGATCGGGTGTTGCGCGCCAGCACCGCCTATCGCACTTTCTTGATCTGGCCCTACGCTGTGGCCCCTGCTATCGCGGGTGTGCTTTGGTATTTCATGATGAACCCCACCATTGGTATCGTGGCCTACTGGATCGAGGCGCTATCGGGCACCGAATGGAACCATTACGTCAATGGCAACCAAGCGCTGATCTTGGTGATCATAGCGGCGACGTGGAAACAGATCTCGTATAATTTCTTGTTTTTCCTCGCGGGGTTGCAATCGATCCCCCGCGCCTTGGTCGAGGCGGCCGCCATTGATCGCGCGGGCCCCGCCCGCCGGTTTTGGACAATCATCTTTCCGCTGTTGGCCCCGACCACATTTTTCCTGTTAGTCGTTAATCTGGTCTATGCGTTTTTTGATACGTTTTCCCTGATCGACGCCACCACCAACGGCGGCCCGGCCAATGCCACCTCGACGCTGGTGGTGAAAGTCTATCAATCGGGGTTTGTGGGCCAAGATTACGGCGCCTCTGCCGCCCAATCTGTGGTGTTGATGGTCATCGTTATGGCCATGACCGTTTTGCAATTTCGCTACATTGACCGCCGCGTCAATTATTAACCAGCACGCGCGCAGATAGGATAACCCATGGTAGAAAACCGCCCCCTTGCCCGTGCTCTGACCCATTTTGCGCTGATCATGGGTGTCTTTTTCCTATGCTTTCCGGTGTGGATGGCCGTGGTCGCCTCGACCCACCCGGCAGATGCGCTGTCGCGCGCGCCCATACCTTTGTGGTTTGGCAACCAGGCGTGGGAAAATTACAGCACCGTCTTGTCGGGTGGCATTGCGGCGGCGGGTGGGGTGCCCGTGGGGCAAATGCTGTGGAATTCCGCCATCATGGCCTTGGCGGTCAGCTTTGGTAAAATCGCCATTTCGCTTTTGTCGGCTTTCGCGGTGGTTTATTTTCGCTTTCCCCTGCGGATGGTGTTTTTCTGGATGATCTTCATCACCTTGATGCTGCCGGTCGAGGTGCGCATCCTGCCAACCTATGACGTGATGGTGAACCTGCAGCTGTTGAACACCTGGGGCGGTTTGATTGTGCCGCTGGTTGCCTCGGCCACTGCCACGTTCTTGTTTCGGCAGTTTTTTTTGACCATCCCGGACGAGCTGGTCGAGGCCGCCCGGATCGATCGCGCAGGGCCCATGCGGTTTTTTTGGGATATTCTTTTGCCGCTAAGCCGCACCAATATTGCGGCGATCTTTATCATCCTCTTTATCTTTGGCTGGAACCAATACCTGTGGCCATTGATCATCACCACCGATGAAAGCCTTTACACCGTGGTCATGGGCATTCGCCGCATGATGAACGCAGGCGAGGCCCTGCCGGTGTGGAACCTAATCATGGCAACCGCAGTTCTGGCCATGCTGCCCCCAGTGATGGTGGTGCTGGCCATGCAACGGCTGTTTGTCAAAGGCCTTGTAGAAAGCGAGAAATAGATGGCGCAGCTAGAACTTAACGGGCTTGGTAAAACCTATGCAGGCGGTGTGCGCGCGGTGCGTGACATCCACGCTGTCGTTGAGGATGGTGAATTTGTGGTCTTGGTGGGCCCTTCGGGCTGTGGGAAATCCACCATTTTGCGCATGATTGCTGGGCTTGAAACCATCACCGAAGGCGAATTGCGCATCGACGGCATCCGCGTGAACGAGACAGAACCAGGCGCGCGCGACATTGCCATGGTGTTTCAAAACTATGCGCTCTACCCGCATATGTCGGTGCGCGGCAATATGGAATACGGGCTGCGCAACGAGGGGCGGCCGCGTGCCGAAATAAACCAGCGCATCGACGAGGCTGCGCGCATGTTGCAGCTGACCGCGCTGCTTGATCGGCAACCAAGGCAGCTGTCGGGCGGGCAACGCCAGCGCGTGGCCATGGGGCGTGCCATTGTGCGCAACCCAAAGGTATTTTTATTCGACGAGCCACTGTCGAACCTTGATGCCAAATTGCGCACCCAATTGCGGGCCGAGCTGAAAGCGCTGCATAGAAAATTGGGCGCAACCTTTATCTACGTGACCCATGACCAGGTCGAGGCAATGTCACTGGCCGATCGCATTGCCATTCTCAATGGGGGTGAAATTCAACAACTGGCCGCGCCGCTGGATATTTACCGCCGCCCGGCAAACAGGTTCGTGGCAGAATTCATTGGCAACCCCGCGATGAATATCCTCGAAGGGCATATGTCTGACGATGGCTGGGTGCTGATGGATCAAGGCCAGCCACTGCTGCGCCTGCCCAGCCCCATCGCTGATCGGGCAGGCCAGCCCTTGGCCATTGGCATCCGCCCCGAACATCTGCACCCCGCGCCTTTGGGCGAGGGCCAGCAAACACATGCCTTGGCTAGCCTGCAGGTAAAGGTCGATTTTACTGAACATCTTGGGGCCGACTGCATTGTGCACGCGCGCTTGGAAAATGGCGCCACTGTCGCCTTGCGTCTGGGGGGAAACGCGCGCGCCATCGCGGCGGATAGCCCCCTATCGCTCTGCGCGGATCCGGCAGATTTGCATCTTTTTGACAGGCAAAGCGGCCAGCGCATTTAGACCAGCCCCCTTTGTGCGCGCGGCTTACTTGATCCCCGCGCGCATGAAGCTTTGCACAAATTGGCGCTGAAACAGCAAAAACGCCACCAGCAATGGCCCCGAGGTCATAAGCGTGGCGGCATTGATCACCGCCCATTCGATACCAGAATCGACCGATGCAAAAATGCTGAGGCCCACGGTGACAGGTCGCGTTTCTTCAGAGTTTGTAACAATCAAAGGCCACAGGAAATTATTCCAATGATGGCTGACCGATACCAGCCCATAGGCCAAATAAATGGGCTTGGCCAAGGGCACATAGACACGCCACAAAATTTGCAGCACCCCCGCCCCCTCGACACGGGCGGCATCGTCTAATTCCGATGGCACTGTCATAAAGGCTTGGCGGATCAAAAACACCCCAAAGCCCGAGGCAACATAAGGCAGGGCGATGGCGGCAATTGTATCCACCAAACCCAAGGCGCGGATCATCTTGTAATTTTCGACGATCAAAATATCGGGCATCACCAGCAGCTGCATCAACACCAGCACAAACAAAAAATCACGCCCCGGAAACCGAAACCGGGCAAAGGCATAGGCCGCCAGCGTGCATAAAACGAATTGCGCCAGCAAAATGCTGGTGACCAGAACGAAGCTATTCAAAAAATAGCGGGCAAAGGGCGCGGCTTGCCATGCTTTGACAAAGTTTTCCGTGGTCAGTGGTGCATTCAGCTGAAACCGCGCCTCGAAGGCCACGGGGTGGATGGCGGTCCAGATGGCAAAAAGCAACGGCAATACCCAAAGCAACGCCAAAAGCAGCGCAGCACAATGACCTAACCATTTGTCAAAGCCGCTCATTTGTAGTGCACCTTTTTATCAAAGATCAAAAACTGCCCAATTGCCAACACCCCCAGCAGCGCCAGCATCACCACGGTCAGCGTGGCCCCATAGGCCGTATCCCAAAACCGAAACGAGGTTTCATAGATGTAGAATAACAGCAGCGACGAGGCGTTATCAGGCCCACCGCCTGTCAACACAAAGATATGGTCCACCATCCGAAACGAGTTGATCACCGCATTGATCGACACAAACAGCGTGGTTGGCATCAACAGCGGAAAGGTAATGCGCCAAAACACCGTTCCTGTGGGGGCCCCTTCGATTTTTGCAGCTTCGCCCAGATGTGGTGGAATTGTTTGCAAAGCCGCGAGATAAAAGATCATGAAAAACCCCGCTTCTTTCCAAACCGTCACAGCCATAACGGCGAAAAGCGCGGTATCAGGGCTGCCCAGCAGGTTGCTTTGCCCCAGCCCGAAAAGACCGGTAATCTGGTCGATCAGCCCAAATCCGGGCGTGTAGAAAAACAGCCAAATATTGGCGACAGCAATCAGCGGCAGAACGGTTGGGGTGAAATAGGCCATGCGCACCAGCGCGCGCCCGGCAAAGGCGCGTTGCACCGACAGCGCCATGATCAGCGCCAAAGCAATCGACAGCGGAATGGTGCCCAGCGCAAACCACAGGTTGTTCACCATCACCTTCCAAAAAACCGGGTCATCCAGCAGCCTTTGGTAATTTTCCAGCCCCACAAACAGCTTGGGCCGGCGCCCACGGGGGGTGGAAAAAAAGCTGTTCCAGATTGTGGCGATGGCAGGCAGATGGGTGAAAAGGCCCAAAAACACCATGGCGGGCAACACCAAAAGCCACCCATAAACCCAATCTCGGCGATCCATCCTCAGCCCCCCTAAAACGCCCAATGGGGCGGGCCAGAAACGACCCGCCCCAATGTTTCATTGCGCCCGATTAGCGGTAAGCCGCCAAGATGGCATCGGCCTGTGCTTGCGCCTCGGCCAGGGCACTGGCGGCATCTTTTTGGCCAGTGATTGCTGCGGCCAAAGCATCGTTGAAAATCCGCGTTACACGCTGGTTTTCATAGGTCGACAATTCGGCCACCGCGTATTCCAGCTGGTCACGCGCCACCAAAACGGCGGGAAAATCAGCGGCATAGGCCTGCATTGTGGGGGTGTCCCACGTGGCCGGGCGCGGTGCAACATAGCCTGTGGCCATGGTCCATTTTGCCGACTGCTCGGGTTCGGTGATCCATTTGATGAAATCAACGGCCGCGGCAAGCTGCTCTTGCGAGGTGCCTTTGAACAAGTAGAAATTGCCACCCCCCGTGGGGGCACCACGACGTTTGTTGGCAGGCAACATCCCAACACCAAAATCAAAGGGCGCGTTTTTGCGCACATTGGTCAGGTTGCCAGTGGTTGTCCACATCATCGCGGTTTGCCCCTCGAAAAAGGCTTTGGGCGTGGCGCCCCATTCCACGATGCCCGGCTCCATCACGCCATGTTCGGTGCTGAGCGAAACCAGATATTCCAGCGCCTCAACGACTTTGGGATCGTCAAAATTGGTTTTGTTGCCTTCTGCATTGGCCAAGATCACGTCGTTTTGCGTGCTTAGCCCCTGAAACAGCCAATAGGGAAAGCCCGAGGTCGGAATGCGCACACCCCATTGGGTGACATTGCCGTTTTCGTCTTTCTTCACCAGCTTTTTGCCCATTTCAACCATCTCTTCCCAAGTGGCGGGCGGGGTGTTCGGGTCTAGGCCAGCCGCGGCAAAGGCCTCTTTGTTCCAATACAGCACCGGGGTCGAGCGCTGGAAGGGAATGCCATAGGTCTTGCCACCTGTCTGGCTGTTTTCCATGAAGGCCGGGTAGAACGAGGCCAGCCATGCGCGGTCTTCATCGGTTTTGATGAAGTCATCAAACGGCACGATCAGGTCTTCGTCGATCAGCGTGAACATATCCACCGACAGCGCCACCGACAATTGGGGCGCGTTACCGCCACGCGCTGCGGTGATCACCTTGGCAATCGTATCTTGGTAAGAGCCTGCATAAACCGCATCAATCGAGATGTCGGGGTTTTGCGCCATATAGTCTTTCGTCAGCGCCTCGATGGTTTCGGCAGCACCGCCGCCAACCGCCACTGGGAAATAAAATTGCAAGTCTGTTGCCTGCGCTGGCAATGCGCCGCAGATGGCAACTGCCGCCGAAAGGGCCGCACTTTTGATGGCTTTTGCGAACATAGTCAGTCGTCCTTTGGTTTGAAGGGTGACGCAACAGCGCCGGTTGGCTTCGCTGTGGGCAGGCCCAAGCGAAGGAAAATGCCAGACAACCCCGCCACTTCGGTGCGGTGCTCTGTGGCAAAATCGAAAAGATGCAAATCTTGCGGGGCAAAGCTCACGAGCAGCTGGGTGCCAGGCTCGGGCCTATCGGCCCCGGGCACCCGCATAACCGCCCGATGCCCGCCAATATGGCCATGCGCCAAGGCGTCAGCGCCCAAATATTCGGCATGGGTGCATGACAGCACAACCGGGCTTTGTGGCACGTGCACCAGTGCTTCGGGGCGCAGGCCCACAGATAGGGGGCGCCCTGCCGCCTGCTCTAGCCCCTGTCCCAAAGGGCCCAACGCCGCTGCGGGCAAGATGTTCATGGCCGGCGTGCCGATGAAGCGGGCGGCAAATACCGTGTCTGGCTTTAGGTATAAAGCATCTGGGGCTGCGACCTGTTCGACCCGCCCGGCATTCATCAACACCACCTGATCGGCCATGGTGATGGCTTCCACCTGATCATGGGTGACATAGACCATGGTAAAGCCCAACTGCTGCTGCAGCGCGCGCAATTCCGCGCGCATGGTTTGGCGCAGCTTGGCGTCTAGGTTCGAAAGCGGCTCGTCCATCAGGCATATGGCGCGTTTCGCAATGATCGCGCGGCCTAAGGCGACGCGCTGTTGCTGCCCACCAGATAGCTGTGCAGGCTTGCGATCTAAATAGGGGCCAAGCCCCAGCAATTGCGCCACCTCGGCCAAGCGTTGGTTGCGCTCGGCCCGCGGCACACGGCGCGTGCGCAAGCCGAACACAATATTTTCAGCCACGCTAAGGTGGGGAAAAAGCGCATAGGACTGAAACACAAACGACAGCCCGCGCTGATCGGCGGGCAGCGCGGTAACATCGCGGCCATCAATGAAAACTTTTCCGGCGCTAGGGGTTTCAAGCCCCGCAATCATGCGCAAAAGCGTGGATTTTCCGCATCCAGATGGCCCCAGAATCGCCGAAAACTGCCCTGCCGGTATCGTTAAATGCACATCATCCAGCGCAACCGCACCAGCCCATGACTTGGTGATGCCCTGCAGGACAATAGGCAGGCCCGGCTTATTCATCGTGCCCACCGGGTTGCCCTGTGACAATCAGACGGCGGTTTGCAGCCACCAGCGATGCCACAATCGGATCGGGGGGGGTGCGGTCACAAATTACCACATCGGCATCGGTGATATGGCCCCCGCGCACATGGGCGGGGCGGCCAAATTTGCTGTGATCCAACACCAAAACTGCGCAACGGCAGTTTTTGCGAATGGCCATGCGCGCCTCGACCTCATCATCGCTGAAATCCAGCAATGTGCCATCAGCGGCCACGCCTGCCACACCAAATAACCCAATATCCACCTGAAAGCGGGCAAAAAACTGTGCCACATGCCGCCCCAAGATGTCGCGGTCGCTGGGGCGCACCGTGCCGCCTGGCAGATCGACACGCCAGCCCGGGCGCTCGCAGCCCAACATCGCCACCCATAGGTTGTTGGTGACAAGTGTCAGATCGCTATGCTGGCGCAACGCATCAACGGCCAATTCCGGCGTTGTGCCAATAGATACGGCCAGCGATGCACCATCCGCCACCAAACCGGCAAAGGCCACGCCGATCTGGCGCTTGGCGGCATTGTTCATCACGCGGCGCTTGGAATATTGCAGGTTTGGGCCGTCAATTGCGGCCACCCCGCCATGCACACGCCTGAGCAGGTTCTGCGCGCACAGCCGGTTTACATCGCGGCGGATGGTTTGTTCTGTCACCGCCATGTCAGCGGCAAAGGCCGCAATGCTGCCCTGCCCCCGTTCGGCCACATAGGCCAATATCTGCTGCTGACGCTGAGAGAGTTTTGTTGATCCGTCTTGCATGCGCATCCCACCCTATTTGGGGGCAGAATGACGATTTCGTATGAACCTAAATTTGCGTTCGTATGACCTTTTGGTAAAGGTCGCTTGCACCTGCGGAGAAGTTAAAAAACCATCAACCACCATGGCCCAGCGCCGAAGCCCGACAGCCGCAGGGCGGCGCGGCTTGGGCGCAGAGATGCATCAGATACCCGCCCGCCAGCAAACGCCGGGGCAGTTACCCAGCCGAAATCGCCCGAAACGCCGGGCGCCCAGCAACCCATGTGCCCAAAATCGCAGGGGGGTGCCCAGCGGGCCAGTCTACCAAAACCAGATCGGCGCGTAGGCCTTTGGCTATTTGGCCGCGGTCGTGCAGGTGCATCATACGCGCTGGCCCCTGCGAGACCAGACGCCAAAGCGCCAGCCTGCTGGCGCGCTTCTCGGCATCCAGCCGTGCAACCGCTGCCAACATCGCTGGGTAAAAATAATCCGACGCCAGCGCATCGCAAAGCCCCGCCTCGACCATATCACCGGCTGAAAGCGAGCCGATGTGACTGCCCCCGCGCGCGGCATTCGGGGCGCCAAAAATCAGGCTGTCGCCCCCTTTGCGCGCCTCTTCTGCGGCCTCGATCACCATGGGAAATTCTGCAACAGTGGCGCCCAATTCGCGAAACCAACACCGTGTTTCTGCGCGTGTGTCATCATGGCTAAGCATCGGCGCACCGACTGCACGGGCCTTTTGCGCCACATCTGCAATGGTGGTGGGCACATCAGCGCGCCGGTCCCACACTTTGCGCAGCAGCGCGATATACGCCTCTTCGCTGAGCCCTGCGCGTTTGGCATTGCCAGCGGTACGCTGGCGCAGGCGGGCATCATCGAAACTGGCAATCGAGAAATCAGAGGCCAATTCAAAGGGGCGATCTTGCACGCGCACATCAAAGGCCCGCATGCTCATCGATGTGTGGTCATTAAAGGCCAGCGCAGGTGTCAAAGGCGCCTGCAAAGCCCAATCGATCAGTTCTAGCGCCTCGAAGGCAAAGGTTTCCCAGCGCAATTGCACGCGATTTTCCACCAAAAGGCGGGGGGCCAGTGCCTGCATGCTGCGCATCAAATCCCACCCACGATCAACCGCGCGCAAGCCCGGCTCCCAGCTAAGCGTGATGGCGTGATACGCAGTGGCAATACCATTGGTGGCCAATTGCCTGTCAGTATCCAATAGCGCTGCATCCGTGGGAAAAAACACCCCCGGGCGCGGCATCAATTGCCGCTCAAAAGCATCGCCATGCACGTCAATCAAAGCAGGTGCCACGATTTTGCCCCGCGCATCGATTTCGGCGCCAATGACAGGCCCGCCGATATCGACAATCACACCATCGGCAATGGTTAGGGTGGTTTCCACACACTCATCGGGCAAAAATACCTGCCCACCGACAAAAGTTTGCATCACACCCCGACCCCCAGTTTTTCCATCACGATATGCCAATGCCACGAGCCGGGCGCTTCGTGTTGGCAATCTTTGATCTGTTTTGGCTCGAAGCCGTCAAAAAGCGCCAGCAATTCTGCGGCTGCGCAAAAATAGTGAGGGTGGATTTTGTCGGTGCCTGGCGCATCAAACACCCAAGCGTTATGGCTGATTTCACGGCCCGGGTATTTGGCCAGCTCGTGGGGCAAACGCCGTTTTGACAGCATAGTGCCCAAATAGCTGCCGCCGGGTTGCAAGACACGGCGTATTTCATCAATGGTGCGCAACAAGATCTCTTCGTCGCCGTGATAAATCACGTTCCAGCTAAGCACATGATCGAAACTGCCATCCGCAAAGGGCAGATCATCCATACGTCCCTGCACGCAGCGCAAACGCGCCCTGTCACCCAAGCGCGCGCCTTCGATTGCATCCAATCCAGCCTGTGCGGCATCAAACGCTGTCACGTCAAAGCCCTGATCGGCAAGCCATAATGCATGCCGCCCAACCCCGGCGCCCAAATCCAAAACCCGTGCCCCCGGGCGCAAGGTTTTTGCCCATGCCATCACATCTTCTTCAGGCTGCAACCATTTGCTGCCCGCCTCGATATTGGCCCATTCCTCGTTCCAATGCGCATCGGCAGTGTCGGTTTTCATCGCTGTTCCCCAATAACTTTTGTGCGCGCCCAGCCCGACAGATGCTCGATCCCGATCACAACGGCTGCGATCATCAAAATCACTGTCATTGCAGTAGGATAGTCAAACAAGTCGAAGCCGACTTTCAGCTCGATCCCAATGCCGCCTGCCCCAACAAGCCCCAAAATAGTGGACGAGCGCACCGCTTTTTCCAATGCAAAAAGCGAGGTGGATATAAACGAGGGCGTCGCAGCAGGTATGGTTGCGCAGGCGATCACATCGATCTTTCGCGCGCCAACGGCTGTTAAGCTTTCGGCAGGGCCTTTATCTGTGGCCTCCATGTCATCGGCGAAAAACCGGCCACAAAAACCGATTGTATCCACGACAATCGCCAACATGCCTGCAAATGGCCCAAGGCCAACCGCGACCACAAAAACCAAGGCCCATGCAATATCGGGCACCGCGCGGATAAAGCTTAAAATCGTGCGCACTATCTGGTTTACCACCGGCCCTGCCACCAGCCCACGGGCTGCAAAAATTGCCACGGGGATTGATAAGATCACACCAATCACCGCCCCTGCGACGGCAATTTGCAGCGTTTCCACCATCTTCCAGCCCAAGCGGCTAAGAACCTTGGGTTCGATATTTGGGGGAAAGGCGCGATCTACAAAATCTGCAAAGCGCGGGGGCGACGTCAGCATTTTATCCAGGCTAAAGCCCGCACCAGACAGGCACCAAAAAACGACAAAAAGCCCCAAAGCATAGCCCAGAAAGCTTAGCGCAGAGGGCCGCTCTATACGGGCGGGGGGATGCACGTCAGTCATAAAGCCCCCGCAAATCATCTGCGCTCAGCGATGCGGCCGTGGCGTCCAGCTTTACCCCGCCATCCGCCAGGCCCAAAACGCGATCGCCATAATCTAACGCATGCGCAATATTGTGCGAGGTAAACACCACCGTCACCCCCTGTTGCCGCACCAGATCGAAAAACAGCGCCATCACATCCTCGCCCGCGGCAGGGTCAAGCGATGCGCAGGGCTCGTCTGCGAATAAAATCTGCGGCTGCCCAACAATGGCGCGCGCAATCGCCACGCGCTGCGATTGCCCACCCGACAGCCTATCGGCGCGACGCAGGGCAAAATCGGCCAAGCCCACTTTTTCCAGCGCGCTCATTGCCGCCCGGCGCGAGGGTTCGGGCGCGAAACTGTGGCACCAATGGCGGGGGCCAGGGTATTGGCCCAACAGCCCTTGCACCACGTTTGACAAAACCGAAAGCCGCGGCACAAGGTTGTGCTTTTGGCTGACCAGCCCAATGCGCGTGCGCACGGCCCGCACCCCCGCCGCATTGGCCGCTGCCATATCTTGGCCCAGCACCCGCACATGGCCCTGTGTGACAGGTATCAACCCCATCAGGCTGCGCAGCAGGGTTGATTTGCCCGTGCCATTGGCCCCCACCAGCGCCACCGCTTCGCCACGGGCCAAACGAAAACTGACATCGCTAAAAATGCGCGTGGCCCCAAAATGCTTGGTAAGGCCCTGCACCTCTATATCAACAGGGCAAACCAAGGCGTCCAGCGCCTTGGTTTGCACCTGCCCCACCGCCTGCGCGATGGGGTCTGCAACATTCAGATCAGTCACCGATAAAGCTGTCAAACTGGGGGTAGCCAGCATTGGTGTACATCGAACGCACGTAGTTATAGGCGCTGTCCTCGATCGCCACCAAATCCATGCCGATATATTTGGCATTTTCCTCATGCGCCGTGATGCCGGCGATGATAGCGGCCTTGTTTTGCAAAATTGCGTCACGCACTTTAATCGCCGCCTCGCCCGGAACATGGGCGCCCACCATGATCATGTCATTTGGCAGGTCACCAGAGCGGGCGATCATTTTGAAATAGCCATAAGGCAGGTCGGTTTCTTTGTTGCGTACGCCCAGCCAGCTGCCCGCGTTCGAACCCAAAGCCGCCACATCGCCCGCTTTCAACGCCTCGTGGGCAATGTTGCGCGAGGTGTGCACCTTTTCGATATCGTTGATCGGGTCTATGCCGTAATCGGCCAACAGCTGCATCGGGCACAGCATATTCGAGGTCGAGCCGATATCGCCAAAGGCCACTTTCTTGCCCTTCAAATCAGCAGGCACGTTAATCCCGCTATCGGCGCGCACGATAATGGCACAGTGGTAATCCGGGCGGCCCAAACCGATCAACGGTGTGGCTTGGGTCAGCTTGTTGATAACCACGTATTCTGCAGGGCCCGACACCACGAAATCAACGGTTTTACCGCGCAGCGCCTCGGCAGCTGCCGTGCGCGAGTTTACTGCAAAAAATTCAAACGTGTCCCCGGTGGCGCTTTCCAGCGCATCTTTGAACGGGCCCCATTCCAGCTGCAGGCGCTCCATGCCTTCAACATCGGTCACAGCCAGTTTCCATGTTTCCGCAGCGGCCCCAAAGGCGGATACAGCGGCAAGCCCCAAGCCAAGAATAAGAGATTTAAATTTCATAGCAGCCTCCGAATGTGCACTAAGCGCCACCCTGAGGGCTGATCTGTAGCGGTTGGATAACGCTTTGATGAAGTCTTTGTAAACGAAGCCCCGCGGAACCCTGAGTGTTACAAAAACACCATCGAAGTTTTATCAATTCTTAGACGCATCATAACCTAGCTGTTGCGCAGCCCGGCAAATGTGGGGCCATGCGGGTCAGTTGGGATCGGACATGCCGGTTATTCGCGTCAACGCAGGTGCCAATAATCGGGCGCTGGACTGCCATGCCACGGGTGGCGCGCAATCGCAGCGGCTGGCCCAAGGCCAAGGCCCGATCGTTATCATGACCCATGGCTACAGCTTCTTGCCCGATGATGCACGCCATTGCCCACACCAGCATATCTTGGCCAGCAAAACCCAAAGCAGCGATCCGCGCGCAATCTCGTGGCCAGAAGCCATGGGCCTGACCGGCACGCATGCCAACGGTACGGCCATTGCATTTGGCTGGGCCGCACGCGGAAGCGTATGGCAGGCATGGCACGCCGCGCAGACCGCAGGACAAGAGATGGCCGGGCTGGTCCGCCAGATACGGGCAAAATTTCCTGCGCGCCCAATATATTTGATGGGCCATTCCATGGGGGCACGGGTGATTTGCAGCGCGCTTCCCCATCTGAAAGCAGGCGATGTTGCGGGCTGCATCTTGCTTGCGGGCGCAACGTATCGGAGCCATTTGGCAGACAGCTTGAACACTCCAGCAGGCAAAACCGCATGGATTGTGAACGTCTGCAGCGTGCAAAACCGCCCATTTGACCTGAT
>RFQY01000441.1 GCA_009924775.1 Paracoccaceae bacterium
CGCGTGGCTGGCCGAGTGGGCGGTGCTCGGTGCGTCGTACGAGCAGGTGGCACGCCGTCACGGGACGACTGTGCAGGCGGTCAAGTCGAGGCTGTACCGCAGCCGGGTCGCGCTGCGGAGGGATTTGGGAGCGTGGGCATGACGGCAACCTTGGACATTCTGGCAACACCGAAAGCGGCGACGGCGGGCATGCGCGTCTCGGTCGTGCAGGATCAACTCGCGAAGGCGCTCGGCATCGTCGGTCGAGCTACTGGCAATCGCAACACGATGCCGATCCTCGGGCACGTGCTCGCCTCGACCGACGGGGAACGTTTGCGCCTAACAGCGACGAATCTCGAAACGTCGATCACCGCATGGGTACCCGCGCGCGTGCTATCGGACGGCGTGGCGTGCCTTCAGAGCGCTGTCATTCGTGAGACGATCGGTGCCTTGCCAGGCGGGCGCGACGTCAGCATCGAGGCCAAGGGGTTCGCGCTCCGGGTCGAGTGCGAACGCGTTGGGGCGAACCTCAAGGGCGCAGACCCGGCAGAGTTCCCGCCGATCAACCTCTTCGACGGCGTACCTGCCGTGCGCATTCCCGCCGGCGACTTCCGCCGGGCAATCGAGCAGGTGGCGTTCGCGGCGGCGAAGGACGAAGCGAGGCCGGTGCTCTCGGGCGTCAATCTGCGCATCGGCGGGGGAGCGCTTCGCCTCTCGGCCGCTGACGGGTTCCGCCTGTCGATCCGCACGGACGCGCTGGTCGGCGACACGGACGACGTGGACGTGATCGTGCCAGCACGGGCGATGACCGAGGTCGCGCGGGCCTGTGGTGTGGACGCCGACGACGTCGAAATCATGATTGCACCGAACCGCACGCAGATCGGCTTCAGCGTGCCGACGGCCTCTGGGCGCGTGCTCATCACGACACGACTGCTTGAGGGGACGTTCCCCGATCTCGATCGCGTGGTGCCAGCCGAAGCAGCGACGACGGTGACGATTTACCGGGAGGCGCTGTCGCGTGCCGTGAAGGTGGCGAGCATCTTCGCGCGGGACAGTGCGTACAACATTCGCCTGGACGTGACGGCGGACAGCGAGGACGGGCTGGTGCAGGGCAGCGTGACGGTTTCCGGCTCCAGCACCGACCACGGCGACAACCAGAC
>RFQY01000442.1 GCA_009924775.1 Paracoccaceae bacterium
CTCTGACGTCGCCGTCAAACTGACCGCCAATTGGTTGGTGTGCAAAACCGAATGCATCCCAGAAGAAGCCCGTTTCGAGCTCACCATCCCCTCGCAAACCACCGCCACCGCGCGTGCGCGTCACGCCGCCGCCTTCGAAGCCGCATTGGCGCGGGCACCGGCAAGTGACCCCGCACTGGCGATGACCGCGCGCATCAAGGGCGACGACCCCACGCAGCTTCAATGGGCCGTTACGGGCTTACCCGCTGATTGGCGGGGCAAAGCGCTCGAACTGTTCCCCGAAACAACGGGACTGATTGCCCCCGGTAGCCCGTGGTCTGCCTCGTGGGATGCGTCGACCCAAGGGCATTGGACGGCAACCACGCCACTAAACCCCTTTCGCAGCGAGTCACCGCGCGGCTTTGATGTCGTTGTGGCGCTGACCGGCATGGCCGATGGTGAGCCCGCCCCTCGTGGCCTCAAAACGCGGGTTAGTTTTGAAGGCGAGTGGCCGCCAGTTGCCAAACCCGTCGAGGTCAGCCCCGAATTAGCCGCAGCGCTGGCAGCATCTGCCAACGATACGGACGCCGACACGAGTTTGACGGCTTGGCTTTTGGCATTGATCGGCGCTTTCATCGGCGGCATATTGCTCAACCTCATGCCCTGCGTATTCCCGGTATTGGCGCTCAAGGTGTTGACCTTCGCCGAATCCTCTGCCGCCGATACCCGGAGCCACCGCCTGAACGGCTTGGGTTACACCGCAGGCGTGGTGCTCTCCTTCGCGCTGTTGGGTGCTGCGCTACTGGCACTGCGCAACGCGGGTGACCTGCTGGGGTGGGGCTTTCAGCTGCAAAATCCGTGGCTGGTCGGTGCACTGTCTGTGCTCTTCACACTCATCGCGTTGAATTTGCTGGGTGTCTTCGAGGTCGGTAACTGGCTGCCGCAAGGCCTGGCCAATGCCCGTGCCAAAAACCCAACCACCGATGCGTTTTTGTCTGGCGTTTTGGCCACGGCAGTCGCGTCACCATGCACCGCACCATTCATGGGTGCTTCGCTTGGACTCGCCGTCGCGTTACCAACTGCTCAGGGCCTGGGGGTGTTTATGGCGGTCGGTTTGGGAATGGCCAGCCCCTATTTGGTGGCGAGTTGGGCCCCTGCAG
>RFQY01000443.1 GCA_009924775.1 Paracoccaceae bacterium
TGCTGAGTGTCTTTCTCACGGCTTCTCCAGGGTAAGGACGCGCTCAATCTTCGACCCGTCAGGGCTGGCGATCAGGAGGCGCCACGGGTGAGGCATGGCAAAGACGCGCCACGCTTCTGGGGGCGTGCTGTGGCGGGTAGGGTGGCTGCTGTCAATCAGGCGGCCCTCCATCGCCGCCTCCAGGGCATCGGCGTGTTCGCCGGAGAAGGTGTCATGCCCCCATGCGTCGTCTGCGTAGCCGGTGACCCAGATGTGTAGGTCGTCACTGGTGCCGGGGCGGCGCGCTTCCCAGACGCGCTGTAGCCCGAAGGAGCGGAGGATGTTGTCGGCGATCTCGGGGATCTTGTAGGACTGCCGCCAAAACCCGTAAGCGGCGGAGGCGTTCGCATCGACGGGGCGATCAAACTGGGTGCGGAGCATGGTCATCTCAGCGGGTGAGGGTGAGGACGGACTGGCGGGCGATGCGCTCGGCCTCGGCCAGCACCGACGCGGCGGTGTGGGCGGCGCGGGTGTCGGCGGCGGCCTTGAAGGCGCGGTAGCAGGGGGTGTAGGCGGCCTGGAGCGCAGCGGCGGCAGCGTCGCTGGCGGCCTGGAGCGCGTCCATGTCGCCCACGCCCTTCGCCCACGCGGCCTCCAAGCGCCCGTCCGCGTTGCAGTAGGCGGCGAGGGCGGTACGGAGGGTAGCGGTGGTCGAGGCGCAGGTCTGGGCGCGGGATTGGATCGAGGCGTTGCGGTTCATGGTGTCTCCGGTTGTTTGATACCCGCCGCTGGCATCGAGCCAGCGTGCATCCGCTGCGGCGGGTGGGGGGCGTTCAGTACATCGGGCGGGCAGGAACCCCGATCCACGCCCGGACATCGGCGGCGAGTTCCAGGGTCAGGGCGCCGGTCATCTGGGAGGCAATGGCGGCCATGCGCTCGCGGCGGGTGCCGACGGCATCGCGCTCGTTCATGTCCTGCGCCGACATGTTGACCAGGATCTCCCAGAGGCACATCACGCGGCAGCCCAGGGTGGCAGGGAGATCGGCGCAGGCGTCAAAGATCTTGGCGGTCAGGGTGTCGGTGGTCGCGGCGTTCAGGGTGGCCATCTGGTACTCCCGAGGGCGCTTGGTTGACCTCGCCCTCACACCATCTATATAG
>RFQY01000444.1 GCA_009924775.1 Paracoccaceae bacterium
AGAACGCCCGCATGGGCTAGCCGCCGCTTGGCACACGGTAGCGGTCGCAACTAAGTCTCACGAGACTGCAGAATTGCTATGGGATTCAGCAGCAGGATTTGCGCTACCGTCCCGCAATGCAATACATCCTCCGCATCGGCCCGTGGCATATCGGGCCGTTCGCCACCCACCAGGCTGCCAGCCACTTCGCCGAGAGCCATGGTTGCGACGATTACACCATGATCCCGATGGATGATCCAGCCGAGGCTCCGAGCAAGATCATTCGGTTGCGCATGGCGCCGCTCGATCACCCAATGAAAAAGGCGCCGGTGGCTGAGGCCAGCGCCTAAGTGCCTTGACTCTCCGAACGAACGCTAGCCCTTGGATCCAGTGACGCCCAGGTCTGCGTTATATCTTCCGGTTTCTGCGTAGCTGCGCTCCACAGTGCCACTGACTAGCAGGAACTTCATCTGGCCGATCCGCAGGCCAGGCCAGATCGGCAATGGATGCAGCCGCCGTTGGTTGCGTAGCTCCATGGTGAGTCTGCTGCCAAACCATCCGGGGTCAGCCCAGCCGGCTTCAGCATGATCCCAGCCCTCGCGTGCGCGGCTGGACTTGAGCACAAACTGAGCGCCAACATGATTGGGCAGATTGAAGATCTCCTGCGTTTCAGCCAGAAAGAACTCACCAGGCTGAATCCAGAACGGATCCTGTTGCGTGTGGCCATGCAGCTGAACCTTCTGCAGCTCCGGCGTCTTGGCTACCTCCATCATGATCTGGCCGCCGAGGGTCACGTCATAGCTCGCGGGGTTGAGCTGTTCTTCGTTGTATGGCGACAGCATCGAATGCTGTTGACACAGCCGGCGGATCTCATGGTCAGGCAAGAGAGCCATTAAATATGCCTCCAGGTCTTGCGGCGCAAGATCTCGTCAACAGTGGTGAAGCTTACCTCTAGATCGGCTGCCATGTTTTTGGCCGAGCATCCTCGTCTTGCTTTGGGCTTGTAAAGAGCACGGATGCAGTGCACTTGCTCTTCAGTCAGCTTTGCCCGTCCATTGCTTGAGCCATGCTTGCTTTGTTCTTTATTGGTCTGCCACTGGCAGTTGCCAGGCTCATAGTTGCCCTTATCTCCAATGCG
>RFQY01000445.1 GCA_009924775.1 Paracoccaceae bacterium
GGCGATGCGGTCGAACCGGCAAATCTTCGACAACGGTCTGCAACTCGCGGGCATCGTCGGACCGGCCGACAAGACGCAGTCCCTGACGCGTGAGCAGGCCGAGGGCCTGTCGCAGATGCTGGAGCGTCGGTTCAAGGGTGCCGATAAGGCACACCGCATGGCCGTGCTGACGCAGCCCGTGTCGTTCACGTCGTTGGCCTTGACGCCAAAGGACGCCGAGTTCCTTGGCCTCATGAAGTGGCAACTGCGCGAGGTCGCCACGGTATATGGCGTGCCGCCCGAGCTGATCGGCGACCACGAGCACGCGACGTTCTCGAACGTCGAGCAGGCGGCGAAGGCGCTGTGGACCGACACGCTGATCCCGCAGGCCACGATGCTGGCCGACGAGATCACCGAGCAGCTCGTGAAGTTGTTCCCGAACGAAGCCGACGAGGCCGAGTTCGACCTGTCCGACATCGAGACCCTGCAGGAGGACCGCACCGAGATCATCGACCAAGCGACCAAACTGGTCGGCATCGGTGTCCCACTCAACCGTGTCCTGCAGGAGATCGCGCCACGGTTCCTTCCGCCGGACGGCACGGGGTACGCGTGGGGTGACGTGGCATGGATGCCTGCGACGATGGTCCCGGTCGACGGTCAGGCCGCCGCACCTGCGCCACCTCCGGCCGTCACGCAAGCGGTGCGCGCCGTGATCGACGCCACGCCGTCGCCGATGCTCGTCACGAAGGCGGTCGACTTTGGGTCGCCGAAGCACGTGGCCGTGTGGCGCGCCTTCACGGCACGCACCGACAAGGGCGAGGCCAGAATGTCGGCGGCCCTGCGTGAGTACTTCCGGCGTCAGGAGCAGGCCGTGCTTGCGCGCCTGATCGCGCCCAAGTCGGCGAAGACGCCACAGGACGCGGCCGACAATCCGTTCGACGTGATTGAGTGGGCGGCCCGCTTGAAGGCACTCGGGCAACCGATCATCTCCGACGTCGTCGGCGAGGGCGGGCAGGCGACGCTCGACGACCTCAACGTCTCGATGTCGTTCGACCTGCTCGACCCGAACGTCGTCAACGTCGTCGAGGGCCGGTCCCAGCGGTTCGCAAGGTCGGTGACCGACACGACGTG
>RFQY01000446.1 GCA_009924775.1 Paracoccaceae bacterium
AAGAACTTACCTGAGTTGCTTGTCTGACTTGGTAGTGCTTGAACAGTTCCCCAAGATGAAGTAGTTCCATCTGTTGTCAGATACTTACCAGAGTTACCAGTTTGGCTAGGTACTACATATGCAGTTGAATCTGTAGCAACTAAAGTCTTACTTGATGGAATTGTAGTTCCATTGATAGATGTAGCAGTTGCTACGCCAAGCACTGGAGTAATAAGTGTTGGAGTGTTATTCATTACAAAGGTAGAACCAGTACCAGTCTGTGAAGCAACAGCAGTTGCAGGACCAACAGATGTAATAGGACCAGTTAAGTTACTTGGTGCAATTGCAGCAGTATCTACATAACCTTTAGTAGCAGCATCCGTACTAGATGAAGGAGTTCCAAGACCAGTAATTTTATTTGTACCCATTGCCAGGTTGCCAGTCATTGTGGAGCCTGACTTAAGAACTACTGTATCTGAGAAGTTTGCTGTATCAGCAAGTGCTGCAGCAATCTCATCTAAGGTATCAAGAGTAGAAGGAGCACCAGCAATAAGGTTGGCAATAGATGTATCTACATAAGCCTTAGTTGACGCATCAGTGTCAGATGTAGGTGTAGCCAAAGATGTAATTTTCTGGCTATTAAGAGATACTGACCCAGTAGGTGCAGCCATCTGGTCAAGACGGTTAGTACGTACCGCAGTATTAAAATCTGAAATAGTTGAGGCAGTCTGTGTACCTGTATGGTTAGCACGGGCTAATGGGTCTGTGGCTAACTTAGATAGTTCAATTCCTGCAGAAGCATTAATATCTGCATTAACTACTGAGTTAGTAAGAGTAAGTTTGCCGTATGCAATTTGAGCAGATGAGTTAACATCGGCATTTACTATAGTACCATTAGCAATCATTGTGCTAGTTACTGTGCCAGTATCAGCCTGAGTTACTGCAGTACCTGAAATTTTGGTAGCATCAATAGCAGCAGAAGCATTAATGTCTGCGTTAACAATTGTGCCATTGGCAATCATTGTTGAGGTAACAGTTCCAGTATCAGTTGTATATACACCGTTAGTTACTGTACCAGCATTACCAGATACGTTACCAGTTACGTTACCAGTTATATTACCTGTAAATGTA
>RFQY01000447.1 GCA_009924775.1 Paracoccaceae bacterium
AGTACTTCGGGGTCCGCCTGACGGTGGAGGCTTGGCCGGTATGACGTGGATCGCCACAGTCGGGATCACGTGGGACGGCGGTCGTGCCGAACCCGGCGAGGCCGTGCCTGACGCCGTCGTAGAGGCGGCGCCGTGGCTGGTCGAGCAGGGCCACGTCATGAAGCAGGAGCACGCCGATGGCTAGGATGCACGGCAAGGACGTCCGCGTCTACCTCGGCGTGCGCGACGTGTCCGGCGACCTCAACAGCGTGGACATCACCGCATCTGCGGACACGCACGACGTGACCACGTTCGGTGCCGAGTACCTCGCGTACGACGCCGGGCTTGGGTCATGGGAGGCGTCGCTTGACGGCTTCTACCAGACGAACTCCGGCGCGTCGGTCACGTCCATCGAGCGACAGTTTGAGACGATGCTTGGCTCGGGTACCGCGGGAGCCTCGGTCCTGTCGGTGTACGACGACGACGCCGACGCGATCGGCGACGCGGGCATCCTGTGCAGCGAAGCGATCCTGACCACGCACGGTCAGCCGATCAGCGTGTCCGACATCGTGAAGATCAGCGGGAGCCTGCAAGGCAACGGGCGGCCGGGCTTGCGAGCGCGCCTCCTTCACGTGCTGGGCGCCGACTCGACCAGCACCAACAGCGCGAGCGTGGACAACAGCGCATCGTCGGCGAACGGTGGACGCGCCAACCTCCACGTGACCGCGGTCAGCGGCACGGGTGGCACGATCAAAGTGCAGCACAGCGCCGACAACTCGACGTGGGTGGACCTTGTGACGTTCACGGCATCGACGGCGGCCTCGTGCCAATCGTCCACCGTGACGGGCACGGTGAACCGCTACCTGCGGTGCGTCTCGACCATCAACGTCACCTCGTCGGTGACGTTCGTCGCCGGGTTCGCCCGGTTCTAAAGGAGCCACGGCAATGCCACGCGTCCACGGCAAGGACATCTCGTCGATCAACATCGACAACGCGGCGGGTACGCCTGCCGACTTCAAGGCGGAGACGACCAGCCTCGACTTCGCCGTGTCGGCGGCGACCCACGACACCACGACCATCGGCGACCAGTGGATTGAGTACACCGCTGGCCTCAAGGGTGGCGACGACATC
>RFQY01000448.1 GCA_009924775.1 Paracoccaceae bacterium
CGCGAAAGCCTGTTGAACGACATTCCGAACACGGCTGCTGTGCTGGCGTTGTTGATCGCTGGCGTGGAAATCCTGATGCAACTGGCAGGGTCGGGGGTATTAGCGGGCGCGGCTGGGATCGGTTGGCGTGCAGATACGGTCACCGATTTCGGGTTCTTCCCCGCTGTTCAGCACGAGATGTTTGCGCGTGGGCTATTTGTTCCAGAATTCCTCTGGCGCTATGTGACCTATCCCTTCATCCACTCTGGTTTCACCCACGCGTTTTTCGCGATGGCGATTGTTTTGGCCTTGGGCAAATTTGTCGGCGAACGCTGGCATTGGGCGTCGATGCTATCGGTGTTCGTGATCCCCAGCATCGTAGCCGCGATGGTGTTTGGCCTTGTGGCCCCTGAAAACTGGCCGCTCTATGGCGCCTATCCTCCGATCTACGGTCTGATCGGCGCGTTTTCCTACATGATGTGGATGCGGCTCGGTCAAACGGGGCAAAACCGTTGGCGGGCGTTTTCGATGATCGGCATGCTTTTGATCATTCAGGTCATGTGGGGCCTGATGCTCAAGATATTTGCGGTTTTGGGCATGGGTGGAGATGCCACGCCGATGGTGTTCTACGTTGGCGTCGCCGATATGGCTGGGTTCTTTGCGGGGCTTTTGTTGTCGCCGCTCGTTGGTCCGGGCGGATGGGCCGCCTTCGTCAACCGCATCCGCCAGCGCAGCGATTAACCGCGTTTCATCGCGCGTTTGAACTCTGACAGTTTGAACGCGCCGATCATCTGGCCGCTGATGAAATAGGCGGCCATGCCGATCCCGATCAGCGCAAAGAGCGCGAGATACCGCCAGAGCGGCAGGCCAAGCGCGGGCGTCAGCACCACAGCAGCGACCCAAAGCACAACGCCCATCATCACCGACGCTAGGCAAATCCGCCAAAAACGGCTCTTGAACCGATCGTCAAAGGTGGCGGCTTCGCCCATGTTGCGGGACTTTACCCAGAGGAAAACGACAGTCGCCCAGCCAGACAATGTGGTGCCGATGGCCGCAGCGATAAAGCCAATGTAGGGCATCAGGCCAATGGCGACGGTGGCATTCACGATCAGGGATACCAGCGCGATATA
>RFQY01000449.1 GCA_009924775.1 Paracoccaceae bacterium
CCACATCTCTTCGCCGCGGCCAAAGCCCCAGACGGTGGTTTCTAGCCAGGTGTCTTGCACGTCCACCGCCATTAGCAGCAGAGTGACGCCCTCAGGGCATGTGCCGCTGCTGTAGTTATCTGACTGCGCCCTAGCCAGCAGGCCATCGGCATTTATCGCAGCGACCGCTTCATCTTCCCAAGCTTCGGCGGCTCGCTTGTTCACCCAGCCCTTCAGCAGCAGCGCATCAGTTTTGGCTCGCAGAAATTCATCACGGATCTGGCCCCAGCTGGTCCAGCCGGCCGGGGCGTACCAACCCGGCAGATGGAAGCCTGCAGTGATGCCGTCGCCCTTGGCTGTGGGCTGCCATTGTGCGCCACCCAGCATTGATGTTTTATGGCGTTCGGTGACGCGCTCACCGCAGGCCGGGCACTGCGCAAACACCTCGCCATCGGGCCTATCCCATTTCATGTGCTCACGCCAGCGCAGCACCTCCAGTGATCCACAGCAGGGCATGAGCATTGCCAACTGCCGCCGATCACTGCGTTCTTCAAACTCGTGAGTTATGCGGCACATGCCGCGGGTGCCAGGCGTGCTGGTGATCAGCACCTTGCCCATCGGGAACGTGCTGGTTCGCACCTCGGCATTCTCCAAAGGGTCGCCCTTGTCATCAGCCTCAAAGGGATAGGAACTAACCTCATCGGCCAGCAGATAGGCCGCAGGCATCGATTGCAGGCCGCTGCCGCTATTGGCGCCAGTCAAAACAAACAGGCCGCCTCGAAACTCTTTGAGAAACATGGTGTTGCCGCTGTCGCGTGAGCGTGCCGGTGCAATCAGCTCGGATAAGACGGGCGTTTCACGCAGCAGAGGATCTAAGCGCTGCCGGTTGAGGCGCTTGGCCATGTCCAGCGTCGGCTGAACAAGCAAAGTGGGCGCTGGCCAGAGATGGATGATCGCGCCAAGCCAGTTCAGGACGACCTCGGTCTTGCCAAGCTGTGAACCAAACATGAGCACCACCCGCCGCCATGGGCTTGTAGGGCTGAGGCACTCCATCGGCTCACGCAGGTAGGGGGTGCGATCGGTGCGCCAGGGGCCGGGCTCTGCTGAGCCTTTGGTGGACAGGATGCGAA
>RFQY01000450.1 GCA_009924775.1 Paracoccaceae bacterium
CGATTGGCCCGAGGGCACAGAGCTGAAAAAACAAACCGTGCGCGAGGCGCTACGCGACGCCATGGCCGAAGAAATGCGCCGCGATAACGATGTGTTCTTGATGGGCGAAGAGGTGGCCGAATACCAAGGCGCCTATAAAATCAGCCAAGGCCTGCTGGACGAATTTGGCGCAAAGCGCGTGATCGACACCCCCATCACCGAACATGGCTTTGCCGGTATCGGGGTGGGTGCGGCCTTTGGCGGGCTGAAACCGATCGTCGAATTCATGACCTTCAACTTCGCCATGCAGGCGATTGACCATATCATCAATTCGGCTGCGAAAACGCTTTATATGTCGGGCGGGCAAATGGGCTGCCCGATTGTGTTTCGGGGCCCCAATGGGGCCGCGGCCCGCGTGGGGGCGCAACACAGCCAAGACTATGCCGCGTGGTACGCGCAAATCCCCGGCCTGCGCGTTGTGATGCCTTATTGTGCCTCTGATTACAAAGGCTTGATGAAAACAGCCATCCGCGACCCGAACCCCGTAATTTTCCTAGAGAACGAAATTCTCTACGGTAAATCCTTCGATGTGCCGGTTCTGGATGACTACACTGTGCCCTTCGGCAAAGCCCGCATTTGGCGCGAAGGCCAAGATGTGACCATCGTCAGCTTTGGCATCGGCATGACCTACGCACTAGAGGCCGCAGAAAAACTGGCCGCAGAAGGCATCAGCGCCGAGGTGATCGACCTGCGCAGCCTGCGCCCCATCGATTACGACACGGTGCTGGCCAGCGTGATGAAAACCAACCGTTGCGTCACCGTGGAAGAGGGCTGGCCCGTGGCCAGTATCGGCAACCATTTGTCCGCCACGATCATGGAGCGCGCTTTTGACTATCTCGACGCGCCCGTGATCAATTGCACCGGCAAAGACGTGCCCATGCCCTATGCCGCAAATCTGGAAAAGCACGCCCTTGTCACAACCGACGAAGTCGTGGCGGCCGTTAAAAAAGTAACCTACCGCTAAGGAGGCACAGCGCATGGCAACCGAAATTCTTATGCCCGCCCTTTCGCCCACGATGGAGGAAGGGACGCTGGCCAAATGGCTGGTCAAAGA
>RFQY01000046.1 GCA_009924775.1 Paracoccaceae bacterium
GAGGTAGTCTTATAGTATACTAATGCTGGCGCATAAAAACACCCCGCAGCGCGGGGTGTAGGTTGTGGGACATGCGGCCTAGTTGGCGTATCCGTTGTCGCGGTCCTTCCAATATTCGTGCGTGCATCCCGCCGCCTTATAGGCGGCATAGCCTGCGTTGGATTTGGGCGCCAAGGCCAGATATGTCACCGCTTGCGCCAGCGCCAATTCGCCCTCGGGGCTGCCCAGCCGCTCGTATGTTTCCCAAGCGTGCAAGCAAATGGTTTGCGCCTGCGGGTCTGCCAAGCCGATATCTTCCACCGCCATCCGGGTGATACGGCGCGCCAAATAGCGCGGGTCTTCGCCACCCTCTAACATGCGCGCATACCAATAAAGCGCTGCATCCGGGTCGCTGCCGCGCACCGATTTGTGCAAAGCGGAAATCAAGTTGTAATGGGCATCGCCTGATTTATCGTACGCCGCCGCGCGGCGCATCAAACGCGCCCCCAATTGCGCGGCAGTCAGCTTGCCGGTGACTTGCCACGCTGCCGCTTGTTCGACCAAGTTCAACAGCGCCCGCCCATCCCCATCGGCCATTTCCAACAAGGCCTCGCGCGCGGGGCCATCCAAAGGCAAGGCGCGGCCCAATTCGCGTTCGGCCCGCTGCACCAAGCGTTCCAAATCGGCCAACTCCAGCCGCTTCAGCACCAGCACCTGCGCCCGCGATAAAACCGCCGCGTTCAGTTCGAAACTGGGGTTTTCCGTGGTGGCCCCCACCAGCAAGATGGTGCCATCCTCCATATGGGGCAAAAACCCGTCTTGCTGGGCTTTGTTAAAGCGGTGAATTTCATCCACAAACAACAGCGTGCCGCGGCCCTGTGCATGGCGCAGACGCGCGGCTTCGAAGACTTTTTTCAGATCGGGCACGCCGGTAAAAATGGCGCTGATCTGCACAAAATGCCGATCAGTTTGCTGCGCCAACAGCCGCGCGATGGTGGTTTTGCCCACCCCCGGCGGCCCCCAAAATATGATCGAGCCAAGCGCACCCGAGGCCAGCATCACACCCAAAGGGGCCTCTGGGCCAAGCACCTGCTCTTGGCCAATCACCTGATCCAGCGTTTGCGGGCGCAACCGATCGGCCAAGGGGCGCGGGCCGGCTGTGGGGCTGGGTGCGGCGCCTGTATCGAATAGATCTGCCATGCCTATAACCGTGCCCGCAGGCTTAGGCGCTGCTGGCCACGCAGAATTTGCAAATCGATCACCGCGCCACGCTGCGCCAATACCTGCGCCAAGCTGGCGCTGTTGGCCACGGCTTGGCCATTGGCCTGCACCACGATATCGCCCGGCTGCACCCCCAACCGTGCCCCCAGCGGCCCGGGTTGGGCCACCAAGGCACCACTGGCGTGCAAGGGCAGCCCGAATTCCGCAATCACGCCCGGGTTGATCGTTTCCACCACCAGCCCGGGCAAGGCGCTGGCATCGCCCAATCGGCGGCTGTCGCGGGCGGGGGTTTCGGGCGCTGTGGCCATCGTCACTGTTATAGTGCGCAGCGCACCATCGCGCAGGCGGGTAATGTCAGCGCCTTGCCCCAAACCCGCCACCGACATGCGAAACATCATCTCGGGTGGGGTGTTCACCGGCTGGCCATCGACGGCTGTCACAATGTCGCCCACCGCAAACCCGGCCATCGCAAAGGGGCTTTGGGGGTGAAGATCCACGATCAACACGCCCTCGGGCACATCGGCCCCCATCGAGGCGGCGATATCTGCATCCACCGCTTGGCCCTGCAGGCCCGCCCAAGGGCGCATAAACCGGCTTTGCCCCGCCTTGGCCTGCCGCATGAATTCGGCCACCAAATTCGCAGGAATCGCAAAACCGATCCCGTTAGAGCCGCCCGAGCGCGTCAAGATCGAGGTATTCACCCCAATCAGCGCGCCATTCACATCAATCAGCGCGCCGCCCGAATTGCCGGGGTTAATGGCCGCATCGGTCTGAATAAAATAGCCCCGCCCATTGCTGCCCGGCATCACCCCCGAACGCGCAAGCCCCGAAATGATGCCGCTGCTGACCGTTTGCCCCACCCCAAAGGGGTTGCCAATGGCCAGCGCCAATTCGCCCACTTCGACCGTATCACTGTTGCGCAAGGGCAAAAATGGCAAGGCACCTGCACCCTGCAGCTGCAAGATCGCCAAATCGGCGCTTTCATCGGCCAAGACAACCTGCGCCCCAAATTCGCGCCTGTCGCTGAGCACCACGCGAATATCCGTGGCTTGGCCAACAACATGGTAATTCGAAACCACCAGCCCCTCGGCCGATAAGATGACCCCAGAACCAAGGCTGTTTTGCACCCTTGGGCGGGTTTCGCCAAAATCACGGAACAGATTGCCAAAAAACGGGTCGTTGCGAAACGGGCTGACGCGTTCTGCCACCACGCGCTTGGCGTAGATATTGACCACGGCAGGCGTTACTTGGCGCACCAAAGGGGCAAAGCCCAGCGAAATTTCCGCGCGGCTTTGGGGCACGCGGGTATCGGCATTGGCAGGCAGGGCAAGATGGGAAAGGGCGATTGCCAGTAAGATGAAACGCAGCATCTGGGCCTCCTTTGGCACAGCATATGTCCACCACGGGGGGGGAATGCAAGCATCGCGCAAGGGATCGGCACCCACAAAAGAAAAGGCCCCGCTGCACGCAGCGAGGCCCATTAGCGGCATGTGCCAGCTATTATTCTTCTGCGGCCTCTTCGGCGGCAACGCGGGCCTTATCGGCGGCGCCTTTGGCATCGACGTCGCGATCGACGAATTCGATGATGGCCATCGGTGCCATGTCGCCATACCGGAAGCCAGCTTTCAGGATGCGGATATAGCCGCCCTGACGCTCGGCGTAGCGGGGGCCCAGCACGTCGAACAGTTTTGCCACATAGGCATCTTGTTTCAGCTGCGAGGCGGCCTGACGGCGCGCGTGCAGATCACCACGTTTTGCCAGCGTGATCAGTTTTTCAACGATCGGGCGCAGTTCTTTCGCCTTGGGCAGGGTGGTTTTGATCTGTTCATGTTCAATCAACGAACCGGCCATGTTGGCCCACAGGGCCTTGCGGTGTTCATGGGTGCGGTTCAGGCGGCGGTATCCACGTGCGTGACGCATAGTAGTCTCCTTAGATGTGCTTTTTGCTTTGTCCGGCTACCCCTGCGTGAGGGCAGCTCTCCTTGGGGCCGTGGCCCAGGTGGTGCGGGAGGGGCGTTACCGCCCTTCCCAAAAGATTTCAAGGCAGTCTTAGAACGAATCCTCGAATTTCTTTGCCAGATCTTCAATGTTGTCCGGCGGCCAATCCTCGACATCCATGCCAAGGTGCAGGCCCATGCCAGACAGCACTTCTTTGATCTCGTTCAGCGACTTGCGGCCAAAGTTCGGGGTGCGCAGCATCTCGGCTTCGGTTTTCTGGATCAAATCGCCGATATAGACGATGTTGTCGTTCTTCAGGCAGTTGGCCGAACGCACGGAAAGCTCCAACTCGTCTACTTTCTTCAGCAGCAGCGGGTTGAATTCCAAACCATCATCGTCATCCTGACGCGAGGCGCTTTCGGGCTCGTCGAAGTTCACAAAGATCGACAGCTGGTCTTGCAAAATGCGCGCAGCATAGGCCACAGCATCTTCGGGCGATACCGAACCATCTGTTTCGATGCGCAACGTCAGCTTGTCATAATCCAGCACCTGGCCCTCGCGGGTGGGCTGCACGTCATAGGACACTTTCTTGACGGGCGAATAGATGGCATCGATCGGGATCAGACCAATCGGCGCATCTTCGGGCCGGTTTTTATCTGCTGCAACATAGCCCTTGCCGGTGTTCACCGTCAGTTCCATGTAAACATCTGCACCCTCGTCCAGGTGGCAGATCACGTGCTCTTTGTTCAAGATCTCGATGCCAGCGCTGTCGCTGATGTCACCGGCGGTTACAACACCGGGGCCTTTGGCATTGATCGAAAGGCGCTTGGGGCCTTCCACTTCCATGCGCAAGGCAACCTGTTTCAGGTTCAGCACGATGTCGGTGACGTCTTCGCGCACACCAGCAACGCTGGAAAATTCATGCAGGACATTGTCGATCTGAACGCTGGTGATGGCGGCGCCTTGCAGCGACGACAGCAAAACGCGGCGCAGCGCGTTGCCCAAGGTCAGACCAAAGCCGCGCTCCAAAGGCTCGGCAACTACGGTGGCTTGGCGCGTCGGGTCATTGCCCGGACGAACATCAAGTTGGTTGGGCTTAATCAGCTCGGCCCAATTCTTATGGATCATGCGTCCCTCCATTCCTGTCTTTGCCCCATGTCCAATAGGCAACAGACGCCCGAGGTTGAAATGACGTACCGGGGCCGTGCAAATGCGCACAGCCCCGGTGTTGGTATCTTAGATCAGACGCGGCGGCGCTTTGGCGGGCGGCAGCCGTTGTGTGCAATCGGCGTCACATCACGGATAGAGGTGATGTTGAACCCAATTGCGGCCAGCGCACGCAGGGCCGATTCACGGCCCGAACCAGGGCCTTGCACTTCGACTTCCAGCGACTTCACGCCATGGTCTTGCGCTTTGCGGCCCGCATCTTCGGCGGCCAGCTGGGCGGCATAGGGCGTGGATTTCCGCGACCCTTTGAAGCCCATGGTGCCAGCGGACGACCACGCAATCGCGTTGCCCTGCACATCCGAGATCAGGATCTTGGTGTTGTTGAAGCTGGAATTCACATGCGCAACGCCAGTTGCGATGTTCTTGGAGACCTTTTTCTTGCCCCCACGGCGGGTATCACGTGCCATTGTTGCGAAACTCCCTTATTTCTTCTTGCCGGCGATCGGCTTCGCCGGGCCCTTACGGGTACGGGCGTTGGTGTGCGTACGCTGACCGCGCACAGGGAGGTTGCGACGATGGCGCAGACCGCGGTAGCAGCCAAGATCCATCAGGCGCTTGATGTTCATCTGAACTTCGCGGCGCAGGTCACCTTCAACGGTGAAGTTTGCGTCGATATGCTCGCGAATTGCCAGAACTTCGGCGTCGCTCAACTCGTTTACACGGCGGGCGGCGTCGATGCCAACAGCTTCACAGATGGATTTGGCCGAAGCCGCGCCAATTCCGGTGATATAAGTAAGGGCGATTGGTACCCGCTTTGCAGTGGGGATATTCACGCCGGCGATACGTGCCACGTTATATTTCCTTTCGTTGCGGTTCCGTAGCTCCAGAACCTTTTTTCACAACGTTAGCCCGCTGGCAGATCACCTGCGGGCCTCGGCTGAATGAGACTGTTTTTGGTGTTAGGGCCAATTTGCCCGGCACACCGATTCCCGGATGGGATGCGGTGGCTTAGATGGGTTTCGCAGGCCAGTCAACCCCTGCGCACTGCCAAAGCTATGCGCATAGGGGTTTTGCCCCAAAACGCGCAAAGCGCCCCAGTTTTTGGGGCGCTTTCGGGCCACGCCTGACACAGGCGCCGCCCCTTTTAGACCTAGCCAAGAATCGCTGCGATTTCGGCGCGAACGTCGTCGATTTCGGCCAAGCCATCAACCGAGGACAACTGCCCCTTGGCATAGTAATACCCGATCAACGGCGATGTTTTCTTGTAATATTCCATCAAACGCTGCTTCAGGCTTTCGGCGTTATCATCTGCGCGGCGCTTGAATGCGGCAGAAGTGCCGCAGCTGGTGCACACACCATCGGCGGGAATAGGCTTGGTTTCGTCGTTATACACCTCGCCGCACGACCCACAGGTCGAACGGGCGGTGATACGCGCCACCAAGGCCGCGTCGTCGACCTGCATCTCGATCACCGCGTCCAGCGTTTCGCCGGTCTCCTCCAGCAGCTGGGCCAGCGCATCGGCCTGTTTCAGGGTGCGCGGGAAGCCATCAAAAATAAAGCCGCCGCGCTTGTCGCCTGCCAGCTTTTCGCGGATCAGGCCGATCACGATCTCGTCTGTCACCAGATCGCCCCGCGCCATCACATCGGCCACAACCTTGCCCATCTCGCTGCCGCTGTCTTTGGCTTCGCGCAGCATATCGCCGGTAGACAGCTGGATCATGTCGCGCCCATCAACCAAAATGCGCGCTTGTGTGCCTTTGCCAGCGCCCGGTGGCCCCAGAAGAATAATGTTCATCGACGCAATGCCCCTTTTGCTGTTGCGCGCTTTTTGCCTTTGCCACGCAATTGCGAGCGTTCGATCAGCCCTTCGTATTGATGGGCCATCAAATGGCTTTGCACCTGTTGAATCGTATCCATCGTCACCGAGACCACGATCAACACCGAGGTGCCGCCAAAGTAAAACGGAATAGACAACTGGCTGCGCAGAATTTCCGGCAGCAGACATACACCTGCCAAATAAAGCGAACCAATCACCAACACGCGGTTCACCACATATTCCAGATAATCCGCCGTCTTCTTGCCGGGGCGAATGCCGGGAATGAAGCCGTTTTGGTTTTTCAGGTTATCGGCCACTTCGTCGGGCTTGAAGGCCACGTTGAACGTGTAGAAATAGGCAAAAAACACGATCATGCCGGTGAAAAACGCCAGATACAGCGGCTGGCCCGGGCCAAAATAGGCCATCACCGTCGACATAATCGGGTTGGTCTGCGACCCAGAAAAGGTGGAAATGGTGGTAGGCAGCAACAGCAGCGAGCTGGCAAAAATGGCCGGGATCACGCCTGCCGGATTTACCTTGACCGGCAAATGCGACGAACCGCCATCGTAAACCTTCATCCCCACTTGGCGGCGGGGGTATTGGATATGGATCTTGCGCAAGGCGCGCTCCATGAACACCACAAAGGCAATCGTGATGATCACCATCAATATCACGCCGATAATCACGGCGGGGCTGATCGCACCCGAACGGCCCTGGCTAAAGAACTGGGCCAATGCCGCGGGCAATTCTGCCACGATGCCCACAAAGATGATCAACGAGATGCCATTGCCAATGCCACGGGCGGTGATCTGTTCGCCCACCCACATCAGGAACATGGTGCCGCCCACCAGCGTAATCACGCAAGAGGCGCGGAAAAACAGCCCCGGATCGGTAACCAAATCGCCCGCCTCTAGGCTGACGGCCAAGCCATAGGCCTGCAAAGTGGCCAAAAACACCGTGCCGTAGCGGGTGTATTGGTTCATCTTTTTGCGGCCCTGTTCGCCTTCTTTTTTCAGTTGCTCCAGCGCGGGCACCATCGAGGCCAACAGCTGCACAATGATCGAGGCAGAAATATAAGGCATGATACCCAGGGCAAAGATACCCATCCGCCCCAGCGCGCCGCCGGTGAACATCGACAAGATGCCACCCAGCCCAGCCGCGGCGCCTTCCATGAAATCGCGCAGCGCTTGGCCGTCAATACCGGGCACCGGGATAAAGGTGCCAAGGCGGTAGACGATCAGCAAGCCAAGTGTAAACAAAATGCGGTGGCGTAGATCGGTTGCTTTGCCAAACGCGGCCCAGCTTGAATTCGCGGCCATTGATTCTACTGCGGATACCATGCGCGGTCTCTCTTTCATGCGAACGCCGCCAAGAGCGTTTTCCGGCTCTGGCGGCGTATCAGGAAAACTTGGCTGATATGTAAGCGGCGAATGCGCCGCTCACAACCAGTTATTCAGCCGCAGCCGCCGCAGCCACTTTCAGCGAGCCGCCGGCTTTTTCAACGGCCTCAACAGCGGCCTTCGACGCGCCGGTGACTTCGATGTTCAGCTTTGCGGTGATGTCACCTTTGGCCAGAATGCGGATACCATCGTGCTTGCGGCGTGTTACGCCCGCAGCAATGATCGCGTCTTCGGTAATAATCGCCGATGCGTCCAGCTTGCCAGCTTCTACGAATTTCTGGATCAGGCCCAGATTGACCGCTGCAAATTTCTTGCGGTTCGGCTTGTTAAAGCCACGCTTGGGCAGACGCTGGTACAGGGGCATCTGGCCACCTTCGTAGCCTTTGATCGCCACACCCGACCGCGATTTTTGACCTTTGATACCACGGCCACCGGTTTTACCCTTACCCGAACCCGGGCCACGGCCAACGCGCATGCGTTTCTTGGTGGCGCCTTCGTTATCGTGCAGTTGATTCAGTTTCATTTCGCTTCTCCTAAGCCGGAACTGACCCCGAAGCGGATTGGTCAGACGCGGCATTTCTTGGTTTTTGATTCCGTGGCACAAGGCCACCGGGGGCGTATAGCGCCAAGGCGTAAGCGGTGCAAGCCCCTGCCCCAGCCCAAAACAAAACGCCCCCAGCACTGCCGGGGGCGTTTTTATTCAAAGTTTGGGCGCTGATTAGCCGCGCTCTTCCACGATCTCAACAAGGTGCGGAATTTTCGCAACCATGCCGCGGATCGAGGGGGTATCTTCCAGCTCGCGGGTTTTGTGCATTTTGTTCAGGCCAAGCCCGATCAAAATGGCGCGCTGAACAGCGGGGCGGCGAATCGGCGAGCCGACTTGCTTTACAACAATGGTTTTCGCCATGGCTTATGCCTCCTCTGCAACAGCGGCTGCTGCATCTTCACGCTTGGGCAGGATGTCTGCCACCTTCTTGCCGCGGCGCTGCGCGACCAGACGGGGGCTGGTTTCCTTTTTCAAGCCATCCAGCGTGGCGCGGATCATGTTATAAGGGTTCTGCGAGCCGATCGACTTCGACACAACGTCCTTAATACCCAGCATTTCGAAAACTGCGCGCATCGGACCACCGGCGATGATGCCGGTCCCTTCCGGTGCGGTGCGCATCACGACACGGCCGGCGCCATGGCGGCCTTCCATATCGTGGTGCAGCGTGCGGCCTTCGCGCAGCGCAACGCGGAACATGTTGCGCTTTGCTTGCTCGGTGGCTTTGCGGATGGCTTCGGGCACTTCTTTCGCCTTACCCTTGCCAAAACCCACGCGGCCTTTCTGATCGCCCACAACCACCAACGCGGCAAAGCCAAAACGCTTACCACCTTTAACGGTTTTGGACACGCGGTTGATCGCTACGAGACGATCGGCGAATTCCGGTGCTTCGTCGCGCTCGCGACGGTCACGGCGGTTAT
This sequence comes from Paracoccaceae bacterium, assembly GCA_009924775.1. Classification (GTDB taxonomy): domain Bacteria; phylum Pseudomonadota; class Alphaproteobacteria; order Rhodobacterales; family Rhodobacteraceae; genus CAJXSO01. The sequence continues at coordinate 8,986 of RFQY01000046.1, forward strand.
CTTCTCTTGCCATTCTCTCGTCTCCTTAGAACTTCAAGCCGCCTTCACGCGCAGCGTCGGCCAATGCCTTCACCTTGCCGTGAAAGAGGAAGCCACCACGGTCGAAGTAGCATTCTTCGACACCAGCTTTTTTGGCACGCTCGGCCAAAGCCGCGCCCACCTTTGCTGCTGCTTCGACGTTGTTCTTGCCAACCACGCCCAGATCTTTTTCCAGGCTCGAGGCTGCCGCCAGGGTTACACCCTGAACATCGTCGATCAGCTGGCAGCTGATGTTTTTGTTGCTGCGATGAACCGAAAGACGAATGCGGCCTGCATTCACCTTCCGAAGTTTGTTCCGGACGCGCAGGCGGCGCTTCAGGAACAGGGTACGTTTGCTGTTTGCCATCTGTCGCGTCCTTATTTCTTCTTGCCTTCCTTACGGAAGATGAACTCGCCCTTGTAGCGGATGCCTTTGCCTTTGTAGGGCTCGGGGCGGCGCCAATCGCGAATGTTTGCGGCTACCTGGCCAACCAGCTGCGGATCGTCACCTTCGATAACGATTTCGGTCTGCTTGGGGCAGGTTACGGTCACGCCCTGGGGCACTTCGTAGTTCACCTCGTGGCTGTAACCCAGCGACAGTTTCAAAGTCGAACCGTTGATCGCGGCGCGGTAACCCACACCGATGATTTCCAGCTCTTTTTTGAAGCCTGCGGTCACACCCATTACCATATTGGCAACCATAGTGCGGCTCATGCCCCACTGCTGGCGGGCGCGCTTGGATTTGCCGCGCGGCGTGATGCTGACAACATTGCCGTCAACGGCAATGGTCACGTCGTCGGTTGCGGTGAAGCTTTGGGTCGCTTTCGGACCTTTCACTTCGATGGTCTGGCCGGACAGGGTTGCGGTGACACCCGAGGGCAGCTCGACCGGTTTTTTCCCAATACGAGACATGTGCTCCTCCTTAGAACACCGTGCAAATGACTTCGCCGCCAACGTTGGCTGCGCGTGCATTTGCATCCGACATCACACCTTTCGGAGTGCTGACAATCGACACACCCAGGCCCTGACGGACCGACGGGATGTCTTTGACGCCCATGTAAACGCGGCGACCGGGTTTCGAAACCCGCTTCAGTTCGCGAATAACAGGGGTGCCATCGAAATATTTCAGGCTGATGTCCAGCTGCGGATGGCCATTTTTATCGGTGGTTTGTTCGTAACCACGGATATAGCCTTCGTCAGCCAGCACATCCAGAACCCATGCGCGCAGCTTCGATGCGGGTGTCGACACAGTCGATTTGCCGCGCATCTGGGCGTTGCGGATACGGGTGAGCATATCGCCGATAGGATCGTTCATATCACTCTCTCCCTTACCAGCTGGATTTTACCAAGCCGGGGATCTGGCCCAACGAGCCAAGTTCCCGCAGCATGATCCGGCTGACCTTCAGCTTACGGTAGTAAGCGTGGGGGCGGCCAGTCAGTTGGCAGCGGTTGTGCAGACGGGTAGCCGAGCTGTTACGGGGCAGATCGGCCAGCTTCAGGGATGCGCGAAAACGCTCTTCCATCGGCTTGGACTCGTCCTTGATGATTTCCTTGAGAGCAGCACGCTTGGCGGCGTAACGGTCCACCAGCTTTTGGCGCTTCTTCTCGCGTTCAATCATGGATTTTTTAGCCATGTCTTAATCCTCTCGCGCGATTAGCTGTTGAAGGGCATGTTGAAATGCTTCAACAGCGCCTTGGCTTCCGCGTCAGTCTTCGCGGTGGTGGCAATCACGATGTCCATACCCCAAACCTCGTCGACTTTGTCGAAGTTGATTTCGGGGAAAACGATGTGCTCTTTGATGCCCATGGCATAGTTGCCACGCCCATCAAAAGATTTACCCGAAACGCCGCGGAAGTCGCGGATACGGGGCATCGCTACGGTGATCAGACGATCGAGGAATTCATACATGCGGTCACGGCGCAGGGTAACCTTGGCGCCCATCGGCATGCCTTCGCGCACCCGGAAACCAGCAATCGAGTTGCGGGCAAGGGTTGTCAGCGCTTTTTGGCCGGCGATGGTGGTCAGGTCTTCCTGAGCAGATTTGGCTTTCTTGCTGTCACGAACAGCTTCGGCGCCGCAGCCAATGTTCAGAACGATTTTGTCCAGACGCGGGATCTGGTTTACGTTCTTGTACTCGAACTCTTCTTTCAGCGCATCACGAATGCTGGCGTCATAAAGAGCTTTCAGGCGCGGGGTATAGGTTGCGGAATCAAGCATCGATCACATCCCCCGTGGTTTTAGCAAAACGCACTTTCTTGTCGCCTTCCATGCGGAAGCCAACGCGCGATGCCTTGCCGTTTTTATCAACGATGGCCAAGTTCGACAGCGCGATCGGCATCGCCTTGGGCAGGCGGCCGCCTTGGCTGGTTTGGCTTTGGCGGGTGTGGCGGATGGCCATGTTTACACCGTCAACAACGGCTTTGCCGGCCTTCGGGTCAACACTGGCGATGGTGCCTTGTTTGCCCTTGTCCTTGCCGGACAGAACAACAACCGTGTCACCTTTGCGGAGTTTAGCAGCCATTACAGCACCTCCGGGGCAAGCGAGATGATCTTCATAAAGTTCTTTGCGCGCAGTTCGCGAACGACTGGGCCAAAGATACGGGTGCCAACAGGCTCGCCGTTGTTGTTGAGGATCACCGCAGCGTTGCGGTCAAAGCGGATCGATGTGCCGTCTTCACGGCGCACTTCCTTGGCGGTGCGAACAACAACGGCTTTACGCACGTCGCCTTTTTTCACACGGCCGCGTGGGATGGCTTCTTTCACCGAAACTACGATGATGTCACCAACCGACGCATATCGACGGTGCGAACCGCCGAGAACCTTGATGCACTGAACCCGGCGAGCGCCAGAGTTATCAGCAACATCCAGATTGGTCTGCATCTGGATCATTTGGTTTCTCCCGACCTTTGGGGTGGCCTGCAGCGGCCAGAACCCCCAGGGTTTCGATTAACTGAGATCGCTTACGCGAGTACTTCCCAGCGTTTGGTTTTCGACTTCGGTGCACATTCTTGGATGCGAACGGTGTCACCAACGGCGAATTTCCCATGCTCGTCATGAGCGCGGTATTTCTTGGTTTTACGCACGGTCTTTTTCAGAACCGGGTGGGTAAAGCGGCGCTCGATCAAAACGGTCACGGTTTGTGCGTTTGCAGTCGAGGTCACAGTGCCTTGCAGAATTCGTTTGGGCATTTCCTGGCTCCTTATTCAGCAGCTGCGGCTGCTTTTTCGTTGAGAATGGACATCACACGCGCAACGTCGCGGCGCACCACGCGAACGCGGGCGGTATTCTCAAGCTGGCCAGTGGCCTGTTGGAAGCGCAGGTTGAAGGCTTCTTTCTTCAGCGCGGTCAGCTGCTCGCGCAACTGATCGGGCGTTTTATCGCGTAGTTCCTGGGCGTTCATTCGCCTTTTCCTTTCGTCAAACACCAGCCAGCCCCTGCTTTTGTTCAGGGTCACCGGGAACCTGGTGGAAATAACAAACACACGATTCCCGGTAGCCCGGTCATCGTGCGATGGGTTCCTATAAGAGAGTCGCACCCTAGGGGCAAGGGAAAGTTTGAAAAATATACCGCCATCGCGGCACCAATAAAAAAGGCCCCCACCGCCGGGCGGTAGGGGCCAATTTCATACCACGGGCCAAAGGCCCAGCGGCTTACCAGTCTTCACGCACCACGATGCGGGTTTTGATCGGCAGTTTCATCGCAGCCAGGCGCAGGGCCTCGCGGGCGATTTCTTCGTTTACGCCGTCAATCTCGAACATCACGCGGCCGGGTTTTACGCGGCAGGCCCAGTAATCAACCGAACCTTTACCTTTACCCATACGCACTTCGGTGGGCTTCGAGGTGACTGGAACATCGGGGAATACCCGGATCCATACACGGCCCTGACGCTTCATGTGGCGGGTCAGGGCGCGGCGTGCTGCCTCGATCTGACGCGCGGTGATGCGCTCGGGTTGGGTGGCTTTAAGCCCGAACGAGCCGAAGTTCAGGTCCGAACCGCCTTTAGCTTGGCCGTGGATGCGGCCTTTGTGCTGTTTGCGGAATTTCGTACGCTTTGGTTGAAGCATCTCTCATCCTCCTCAGCGACGGCCGCCAGCGCCACGCGGCGCCGGACCATCCTGGAGTTCTTGCTGGCGGCGATCACGAGCCGACGGATCGTGCTCCATGATTTCACCCTTGAAGATCCACACCTTGATGCCGATGATGCCATAAGGCGTCGTGGCTTCGGCCAAGGCATAGTCGATGTCGGCGCGCAGCGTGTGCAGCGGCACACGGCCTTCGCGGTACCATTCAGTACGCGCGATTTCAGCACCACCCAAACGGCCAGCCACGTTCACACGAATGCCCAAGGCACCCATGCGCATGGCGTTCTGAACGCCACGTTTCATGGCACGGCGGAAGGAAACACGGCGTTCCAACTGCTGGGCGATCGATTCTGCCACCAACTGCGCGTCAAGCTCGGGCTTGCGCACTTCGACGATGTTGAGGTGCAGTTCGCTGTCGGTCATACGAGCAAGCTTTTTACGCAGGGTTTCGATGTCTGCGCCTTTCTTGCCGATGATCACACCAGGACGGGCTGTGTGAATCGTCACCCGGCACTTTTTGTGCGGACGTTCGATAATCACACGGGCCACACCGGCCTGCTTGCACTCTTCTTTGATGAATTCGCGCAATTTCAGGTCTTCCAGCAGCAGATTACCATAGTCTTTGGTATCTGCGTACCAGCGGCTGTCCCAGGTGCGGTTTACCTGAAGGCGCATGCCAATCGGATTAACTTTCTGTCCCATTAGGCTTGCTCCTCAATCTGACGCACCTTGATGGTGAGTTCCGAGAACGGCTTCATGATGCGGCCAAAACGGCCACGTGCCCGCGGACGGCCACGTTTCATCACAAGGTTTTTGCCCACATAGGCCTCGGCTACGACCAATTCGTCGACGTCAAGGTTGTGGTTATTCTCGGCGTTCGCAATTGCGGACTGAAGGCATTTCTTCACATCCAGCGCGATCCGCTTTTTCGAGAAAGTCAGGTCGGTCAACGCCTTGTCAACTTTCTTGCCGCGGATCATTGCAGCCACGAGGTTCAGTTTCTGCGGGCTAACGCGAAGCATGCGGGCCTTGGCCATCGCTTCGTTATCTGCCACGCGGCGGGGGTTCTTTTCCTGGCCCATGACTTACTTCCGCTTCGCTTTTTTGTCAGCGGCGTGGCCATAATAGGTGCGGGTTGGCGAATATTCACCAAACTTTTGACCAATCATGTCTTCCGTGACGTTTACAGGAACGTGCTTCTGGCCATTGTATACGCCAAACGTCAGGCCCACGAATTGGGGCAGGATCGTCGAGCGGCGCGACCAGATTTTGATAACTTCGTTGCGCCCGCTTTCGCGTGCTGCCTCGGCCTTTTTCAGGACATAGGCATCAACGAACGGGCCTTTCCAAACAGAACGTGCCATATCTTAGCGGCCCTTCTTCTTGGCGTGACGCGAGCGGATGATCAGCTTCTGCGACGCCTTGTTCTTGTTCCGGGTGCGAGCGCCCTTGGTCGGCTTGCCCCACGGTGTCACGGGGTGACGGCCACCCGAGGTGCGGCCTTCACCACCGCCGTGCGGGTGGTCGATCGGGTTCATCACAACACCGCGAACGCTGGGGCGAATGCCCTTGTGGCGCATACGGCCGGCTTTACCATAGTTTTGGTTGCTGTTGTCAGGGTTCGACACGGCACCAACGGTGGCCATGCATTCCTGACGCACCATGCGCAATTCGCCCGAGGACAGGCGGATCTGTGCATAGCCACCATCGCGGCCCACAAACTGAGCGTAGGTGCCTGCAGCGCGCGCGATTTGCCCGCCTTTGCCCGGCTTCAGCTCGATGTTGTGAACGATGGTACCAATCGGCATGCCCGAAAACGGCATCGCGTTGCCCGGCTTGATATCGGCCTTGTTGCTGGCGATGACGCTGTCACCCACGGCCAAACGCTGAGGCGCCAGGATGTAGGCCTGTTCGCCATCTTCGTATTTGACCAATGCGATAAATGCGGTCCGGTTCGGGTCGTATTCGATCCGCTCGACGGTGGCCGCAATATCCAGCTTGTTACGTTTGAAATCTACGATCCGGTAGAGGCGTTTCGCCCCACCCCCACGACGACGCGAGGTGATCCGCCCGGTGTTGTTCCGGCCGCCCGACTTCGTCAAACCCTCGGTAAGGGCTTTGACGGGGCGTCCTTTCCACAGCTCCGAACGGTCGATCAGCACCAGCCCACGCTGGCCCGGCGTCGTCGGCTTGTACGACTTAAGTGCCATGCTTTCTGTCTTCCGTTAGCAATCGGCAGGTAGGTTTCCTGCCTATGTTTAAGCCCCCCGAAGGTGGCCATGATATAGGGCCCCGAAGGTCCCCGGTTAAATAACCATGGCCCCGGCAAAACCCGGGGCCATGGCAGATTCGCGGCTTACTATCAGAGACCGGTGGTCACGTCGATAGTGTTTCCCTCTTCCAGGGTCACATAAGCCTTTTTCACGTCTTTACGCTTGCCCAACTGGCCGCGGAAGCGCTTGGTCTTACCCTTGGTCACGGTGGTGTTCACGGCTTTCACCTTCACACCGAACAGGGCTTCGACCGCTTCTTTGATCTGCGGTTTGTTGGCATCAATGGCCACTTCGAACACAACCGCACCGTTTTCCGATGCCATGGTTGCTTTTTCAGTGATCACCGGCTTGCGGATCACGTCGTAGAGTTCTGCCTTCGCGCTCATTTCAGTCGAGCCTCCAGTGCTTCGATACCCTCTTTCGTGATCACCAAAGTGTCACGGCGCAGGATATCATAGACGTTTGCGCCGATGGTCGGCAGCACATCAAGACCTTCGATGTTGCGCGCGGCCTTTGCGAAACCTTCGTTCACGGTGGCGCCATCGATGATCAACGCGCGCTTCCAGCCCAGGTTTTTCACCTGCTTGGCCAGCTGTGCGGTTTTGCCTTCCGAAGTGGCGGCATCGATGATGACCAGCTCGCCCGCTTTAGCCTTTGCCGACAAAGCGTGCTTCAGGCCCAATACGCGGAACTTCTTGGTCAGGTCGTGGCCGTGGCTACGGGGCGTTGGGCCCTTGTAGATACCACCTTTGCGGAAGATCGGTGCCTTACGGCTGCCGTGGCGCGCGCCACCGGTGCCTTTTTGGCGATAGATCTTCTTGGTGGAATAGCTCACTTCCGAGCGGGTTTTCACCTTGTGGGTGCCAGCCTGCGCGCGTGCACGCTGCCAGCGTACGACGCGGTGCAGGATGTCTGCACGCGGGTCCAGACCAAACAGCTCGTCCGATAGGTCGACCGAACCGGCCTTGCCGCCATCCAAATTGATCACGTCAAGTTTCATGCTTCACCACCTTCCGCGGGTGCTTCTTCCGCAGGCGCTTGTGCCACGGGTGCGGCAGCCGATTTCAGAGCAGCCGGGAACGGAACGTTCTCGGGCAGTTTCTTTTTCACGGCGTCCTTGATCGTAACCCAGCCGCCTTTCGAGCCAGGAACAGCACCTTTGACCATGATCAAGCCACGGTCGGCGTCGGTGCGCACGATTTCCAGGTTCTGGGTCGTCACACGAACGGCACCCATATGGCCGGCCATTTTCTTACCCTTGAACACCTTGCCCGGGTCCTGACACTGGCCAGTCGAACCGTGCGAACGGTGGCTGATCGACACACCGTGCGAGGCGCGCAAACCGCCAAAGTTGTGGCGCTTCATCGCACCGGCAAAACCTTTACCGATCGAGGTGCCAGCAACGTCAACCTTTTGGCCTTCGACGTAATGCTCGGCCGAAATCTCTTCGCCAACGGCGATCAGATTCTCGGGCGATACGCGGAATTCGGCCAGCTTGCGCTTCGGCTCGACATTGGCGGCAGCAAAGTGGCCGCGCATTGCCTTCGAGGTGCGTTTTGCTTTGGCCGCGCCAGCACCCAGCTGAACTGCGGTGTAGCCGTCTTTTTCCGTGGTACGCTGCGCCACGACCTGAAGGCCTTCCAGCTGCAGCACGGTCACGGGAACTTGGCGACCATCTTCCATAAACAAGCGGGTCATGCCCACTTTCTTTGCGATAACTCCAGAGCGCATCGGATCCCCCTTACGACTGCAGTTTGATTTCGACGTCAACGCCGGCGGCCAGGTCGAGCTTCATCAGCGCGTCCACGGTCTGCGGGGTTGGGTCGACGATATCGAGCAGGCGCTTATGCGTCCGGATCTCGAACTGATCACGGGATTTTTTGTCGATATGCGGGCCACGGAGAACCGTGAACTTTTCAATCTTGTTCGGCAGGGGAATCGGGCCACGTACCTGGGCACCGGTCCGCTTGGCCGTGTTGACGATCTCCTGCGTGCTGGCGTCCAGCACGCGGTAGTCAAAGGCCTTCAGCCGAATACGGATGTTCTGGCTTTGCATTTTATTGCCTTTCGAGGCGTTGGAGTTGATAGGACGACCAGCAGCGCATCTGCTGGCCCTCTTCGAACCCGAAGGGCGGGACCAAGGCCCGCCCAAAAGGGAATTCGCAGTGCGAACCGGGGCCGGTTACCCGACCCCGATCCAAAGTTCAAGCCATTAGGCCAGAATTTTCGACACAACGCCGGCGCCGACGGTGCGGCCGCCTTCGCGGATGGCGAAACGCAGGCCGTCTTCCATGGCGATGGGGGCGATCAG
>RFQY01000451.1 GCA_009924775.1 Paracoccaceae bacterium
TTCGCCTTGATGGGCATCGGCGCGAGGCACTAAAACACCGTCCAACCCAAGTTTTGGGAAACAATCACGCAAAGCGGCCACGCGCGGGGCGCCTTGGTCGGGGCGGGAGGCCGTATCAAAGCTTTGAAACTCTGCCCGCTTATCCAAACCGATATAACCCTGATTTTGCGCCCCCGCTGCGCAGTCCCATAACGCGGGCGCGGGCCCGTGGGTCATTGTCAAAGAGGGCCGCCAATTGTTCGGTGATTGCCCCTGCCAATTGTTCGGCATCAGTGATCGTCACGGCGCGCTCGTAATAGCGGGTTACATCATGACCAATGCCAATCGCCAGCAATTCAACGGCACGGCGGCGTTCAACCATGCTGATTACATCGCGCAGGTGCTTTTCGAGGTAATTCGCGGGGTTCACGGATAAGGTGCTGTCATCGACAGGCGCCCCATCCGAGATCACCATCAAAATTTTGCGGGCTTCGGGGCGGGCCAACATCCGCTTATGCGCCCATTCCAGCGCCTCGCCATCGATGTTTTCTTTCAAAAGGCCTTCTTTCATCATCAGGCCCAAATTGTCGCGCACCCGCCGCCATGGGGCATCGGCTGATTTATAGATGATGTGGCGCAGATCATTCAGACGACCAGGTTGCTGCGCGCGGCCTTGTGCAAGCCATTCCTCGCGCGCGCGGCCGCCTTTCCACGCCCGCGTGGTAAAGCCCAAGATTTCGACCTTTACATCGCAGCGCTCTAGCGTGCGCGCCAGAACATCGGCGCAGATTGCCGCGATGGAAATGGGCCGCCCGCGCATCGAGCCTGAATTGTCCAAAAGAAGCGTCACCACCGTGTCGCGGAATTCGGTATCCTTTTCCACCTTAAAGGACAAAGGCGTTGTAGGATTGGCTACAACCCGCGCAAGGCGGCCTGCATCCAATATTCCTTCTTCGCGGTCAAACTCCCACGAGCGGTTTTGCTGTGCCTGAAGGCGGCGCTGGAGTTTATTCGCCAAGCGGCTGACCGCGCCTTTCAAAGGTTCCAACTGCTGATCAAGATAGGCGCGCAGGCGTTCAAGCTCTTGCGCTTCGGCCAAATCTTCGGCG
>RFQY01000452.1 GCA_009924775.1 Paracoccaceae bacterium
CTTGGTGCCATCGGGCATAATTAGTTCCCCACGGTAATCAGGACGCTTGGGGTTGTCGCCCTTGTCGTTTGCGAACAGGGAGAAGGTGTTGGGTTGGGGTGTGTAGTTGCTCATGGGTTTTGGGTTGGGGTTTTAGTTTATTTAAGGATTCTTAGGTTGATTTTGGTACGATTGCGAAAGTTGTAAATATCTTCAATTACTTCAATCTGCATTTTTACATCACGTTGCTTTTTAAATTTTTGACTTTGATATTTCATCTTTTCAATAAACACATCAGTGCTAAATTCTTGGCTTTTTGTCAAAAGAATTAAAAACGAGCGAAAAACAATAATATCGTTAACTGGCACAAATTCTTTTAATTTAATTAAATCCTTGGCGATTTTTTGAGATTTTTTCAAATCCTTTATTTGAAAATTACCCAACCTAAATATAACATTTACATCACGCCCAATTTGATTTAAGTTTAGAATTTGTATTGATTGATATAGTGTAAACCCATAGTCATAAATAAAAGATTTTGTTTTAATGTAATCATCAAAACCTCTTTTGCAGAAAGAGTCAAGCACGTCTATCATCGTCCATTTTTTCGATAGTGCATTTTGTCTTTGAGTTTCTTCAAGACCAGCACCTTTGTTAATCGTGTAATAAATTGGAAGGCCCAATTCTTTGCAAGCGGCAAGTCGATGCTGACCGTCAATAACCTCCATCCTTTGATTGACTTGGATTGGAATTTCAAGATATTCTTCACGCATTGACTTAATTAATTTTTGGACATGACGCTCATCAATATCACGATTTCCAAGTAGTTCCTTAAAAATCCCGTAATCGGTGGTGTAGAAGATTTGTCCAGCGATATTGCTTGGTGTGTTGGTTGATTGAATTTTGAACATGGTTTTAGGTTTTTGGTTGTTGTGGTTTGGTTGAATGTTAAACATGGTTTTAATTTTTAAGGGTTTTGAGATTAGGTTTGGTTAAGGTTAAGCGTAAGGGTCTTTGACTGGGATTAGATGTTCAAGGTTGTTGTTCTTCTTCGGGTCGAACCAGTAATAGCAGCGATGCGAGTACAGGTTGCCAGTGGCTC
>RFQY01000453.1 GCA_009924775.1 Paracoccaceae bacterium
TTGCCAGCGCTTTTCGCACCAAACGCCGCTGGTATAACTACGGCTTGCCAAGCGGGCAAACTGCGCCATCATGCGAGGGGGGCCTGACTGGCCCGCACAGTTGCAGACGCCACAGGAGAGCCCCATGCCCAGCCCCCGCAAAGTGATCATTACCTGCGCCGTCACCGGTGCCATCCACACGCCCTCGATGTCGCCGCATCTGCCTGTAACAGCAGCAGAAATTGCCGATGCCGCCATTGGCGCAGCCGAGGCGGGCGCGGCAGTGGTGCACCTGCATGCGCGCAACCCAGAAGATGGCCGCCCCGATCAAACCCCAGAGGCGTTTTTGCCGTTTTTGCAAACAATCAAGCAGCGCAGCGATTGTGTGATCAACATCACCACCGGCGGCGCCCCAACAATGAGCATCGAAGAACGCGTGCGCCCCGCCGCCACATGGCAACCCGAGGTTGCCTCGTTGAACATGGGGTCGATGAATTTCGGGCTATTTCCCATGCTCAAACGCTTTGAAGGCCAGCTGCAGCATCAATGGGAACGCGACTATATCGGCGATAAGTCGATCCTGTTTCGCAACACCTTTGCCGATATCGAGCATATCCTGACCACCCTAAGCGCCAATGGCACCCGGTTCGAATTTGAATGCTACGACACTGCGCATCTGTATAATCTGAAACATTTTTTGGATGACGGTTTGGTGCAGGGGCCGCTGTTTATTCAAACCGTTTTCGGGCTGATGGGCGGTATCGGGGCCCACCCCGACGACGTGATGCATATGAAACGCACCGCCGACCGGCTGTTTGGCGACAGTTACCGCTGGTCGGTTCTGGGGGCGGGGCGCAACCAATTGCCCATCGCCGCCATGGCGGCCGCAATGGGGGGCAATGTGCGTGTGGGTCTGGAAGACAGCCTGTGGGCTGGCCCCGGCCGCTTGGCCAGCAGCAATGCCCAGCAGGTGGCAGCCGTGCGCCAAATTATCGAAGGGTTGGGGCTGGCGGTGGCCACCCCCGATGAGGCCCGCGAGATATTGGCGCTGAAAGGCGCAGACCGCGTGGCGTTTTAGGCGGGCCACTGCCTGACGGGCGG
>RFQY01000454.1 GCA_009924775.1 Paracoccaceae bacterium
TAAGACTATAGCTCAGAAGTACATGAGAAATAGCATGCATCAATACACTAACTTAGAGCATGCCATCCCGGTACAAGGGGTGAACATAGTAGAGACATGGATACAAGCGGATGCTGAGAAAGATAAGTCAGCAGCTTTAGGCTTTACCACACCCATCGGTACCTGGTATATCGGAGGTCATGTAGAAGATGATGGCTTGTGGCAAGATGTAAAGAATGGAGTCTTTAAAGGATGGTCTCTTGAGGGGTACTTTTTAGAGAATGAGGAGAAGATGATGGATGAGTATCAAGTAGAGAAGATACTAGATCAGATGATTGAGGACCTAAACATCTTAGAGCATCCATGAGAGAGATCATGAAAAAGCTTATCAGTGCTAATGATGACATGAGCAGCAAGAGATTTGCTGCTTTAGTCTGTACTGCTGCAGTCATAGTGCTTGCATTCATAGCAACTGCTGCAGATGACAACAAGATCTGTCCTGAGTTTATGTTCAGTTCACTATGTTTAATAGCTGGGGGTGGACTAGGTCTATCAGTCATTGAGAAGATATTTGAAAAAAGAGGCAAGTAAAATATACTAAGAACCAATAACAGAAAACATGGAAGTTAAAGACCGCATTTTTCAAATCATTGCTAAAGCTCAGGAGAAGCTTTCAGCACATAACATCAAGCTATCAGTGGAGGAGTCTACTGAGGTAACTAAAGAGGAGACTGCAGAGGCTCTTAAATTTATGCAAGAGGTAGCACTAGAAGATGGGACAATCATTTTTACTCCGGCTGAGAGCTGGGATTTGGGTGTTGAAATATACACTAAGGATGCTGATGGTAATCCTGTGGCTCTTGCTGATGGTGACTATAATGCTGCTGATGGATCTATTATCTCAGTGGTTGAGGGCAAAGTATCAGCTATTGTGCCAGCGGAGGTTGAAAAACCCGAAGAGGAAGTAGTAGCAGAAGCTCAAGCAGAGGCTGAGGTATTGACAAAGCAATATGTAGATGATGCAGTGAATGCTTTAGTAGAGCAGTTCAATGCATTAAAATCAGAGTTTGAAAAGATGATCTCTAGCAAGGAGATTGAGAT
>RFQY01000455.1 GCA_009924775.1 Paracoccaceae bacterium
CGGAATGTTCAAGAGATTCGATGCCGCCAAAGCCAAGGCAGGAATCAAGGCGACAACACCAACATCAAAATCAAGTTCAACAGGTTTCCGTAATTCGTATGGAGTCATTCAGCGTGATGCGGCAGGCGCCATCTTTGAAACTGCCGGTCGTGGAAGCAAAGCAAGTCGCGCAAGAACTCGTGCTTCGCGTTCCACAAACCCAACTGCATCGCAAGATTTCATTCAAGCAGTTGAGAAATACTATGGCGTTCTACCAACTGCCAAAGGTCTTGGACAAGATAAAGGTCGCGCCCTTATTCGCGCAGTTGATGACAACAAGAAATCTGCGCAGCGTGCTATCTTTGAAGCGGTCAAGAATGCTGAATCTAAAGCACAGACTCGAATGGATGAAAATTTGAGCAGGAGAGAGGGATAACCGATGGCAATAATTGAACGCATTGTCACGGTCTATAACGACAAAGGCTCGAAGCAAGCCCTTAACGACCTCAAGAAATTAGAAGCAACCTTCACTAATTCTGCCAAGAAGATTGCCAAAGCCTTCGGCGCCGCCACTGTCGCGGCGGCTGCATTGGCAACCAAACTTGCCGTTGACGGCGTTCAAGCCGCTATCGCAGATCAGAAGTCACAGGCACTTCTCGCCAATGCCCTTCGCAACACGACAGGGGCGAATGAAGCCGCCATTGCTTCAGTCGAAGATTATATTTCGGCGCAACAAAAAGCAGTCGCCGTCACCGATGATGAGTTGAGGCCATCACTTGCGACCCTTGTGAATGCGACCAAGGATGTTGCGCAAGCTCAGAGTCTTCAGAATCTTGCTCTTGATATTTCGGCGGGAACTCAAAAAGATTTGCAGACAGTTTCCCTGGCACTTGCCAAAGCCGTTGGCGGGAACATTGGCGCCCTAACAAAACTTGGCGTTCCACTCTCTGCCGACATTAAGAAGAGCAAAGACCTCAATGGCGCTCTTCAAGAACTAAGCAAGACATTTGCAGGCGGAGCATCAACTCGCGCACAAACATTTGAAGGCAGAATGACTGCCATCCGCATCGCATTTGGCGAGGCTTTAGAAACTCTTGGTTA
>RFQY01000456.1 GCA_009924775.1 Paracoccaceae bacterium
CGCGCTGCACCGCCATGGCCGCCAGCGCGCTGAGGCCAATCAGCGCCACCAGCCGCACCGCGGCTTGGCCAACAGCGGCGGTGCCTTGCACGGCGGGCATGATGGCAAAGACTGGCAACACGGTCAGTGGCAACAGGGCTGTGCCCACCACCATCAGCCGCAGGGCATAATCGGGCGGTGCCCCCAGCATCATTGAAATATTGGGGCTACCCATGATTGAGGGGGCCGCACACATCAGCACCATGGCTAAGGTGGCAGGATGTGCCCCCAGCCCCAGTGTTTGTGCCCCTCCCCAAACGCCCAGAGGCAACGCTAGTTGCAATACCACCGCGACGACCACGGTTTGGGGCAGGGTACGCAGCGTCGTGCCTAGGGCCCCTGGTTTTAGCCGTAAGAGGGACAGAAACACCAAGAGCGCGACAAGCGCTGGAAGCCATGGCCGTAAAACATGCGCGAATCCCGGCAGTGCAAGCCCTGCCACCAGTCCTGCTACCAGCACCCACTGCCCGTGGCGGGCAGCCAAAAGCAGAGGGTCGTGCAGCACGTCCTAGCCGCCAGGGCCTTGGCGGATATTGTCAGGCAGCCACGTAGCCAGTTCAGGCCAAACTACCAAAATTGCCACCATCAGAAGCATCAGCCCCACCATTGGAATGGCAGTTTTGGCGATATAGCCAATTTCATGGCGTGTCATGCCTTGCAGCACGAACAGGTTAAACCCGATGGGCGGCGTCACTTGCGCGGTTTCGATGACCACCACCAAGAAGATGCCAAACCAGATCACGTCGATACCCGCTTGGCGGATCATCGGCTCGACGATGGCCATGGTCAGCACCACCGAGGAAAGCCCATCCATGAACATGCCCAAAATCAGGTAAAACACTGTCAGCACCGCAATCAGCGCCACGGGCGACAGGCCCCAACTGTCGATCATTCCCGCCAGCGCCCGGGGCAGGCCGGTAAAGCCCATCGACAAAGACAAAAACGCAGCGCCCATCAAGATAAAGGCTATCATGGCCGAGGTTTTGGTGGCCCCCATCAAGCTTTGGCGAAATGTCTGCCAGTTCAACGAACCTTGCACCC
>RFQY01000457.1 GCA_009924775.1 Paracoccaceae bacterium
GATATGTTATGTTTTCGTTAAATCTTACATTCGTAAGATTTCAACTGCGCGCGTGTAGCGCGTACGTATGTAGCGTACGTATGCGTGCGCCCCGCCGCTCACGCAGGAACACGGCAACCGAGCCGAAAGCCCCTCGCGCGTTGAGCAGCCATAGGCTGCGAAAGCGCAAGCGTGTCCACGCGCACGCGCCTTGATTGCCGAAGGCAATGTTAAGCGAAGGTTACGAAATGCAGGCTTGATTTGAGGCCGTTTTTAGGCCGTTTGCCGCCGTTTGGGGTGGTTTTGAGCCGACCATACAGCCCACCACGAGAAAATAGTTTAGTATCCCTCCTTCCCTACGGAAAGGAGGGTAATAAACTAAAAAAAATTGACATATCCAAACCGAAACCAAAAAGATAACCGAAACTTAACGATTTGGTAACATTGGAAAGGCTGTTGGAACACGGATGTTGGAACACGAATCTCACGTAAGGCGTGCAGGCACACACGGGCGCACACACCCAGGCGCACACCCGCCCAGGCGCAGGCGCACAGGGTGGGTGATACCCACCCCCTACTATCTTATCTTACCCTACCAAGCGCGCGCAGCGCGTACGTATGCAGGCCAGCGCGTACGTAGGCGAGCGCGTACGCACAGGCGCGAGTGGGCGCGCGTAGGCGTAGGCGCACACACACGTAGGCACACCCGCACACACGTATAGGGAAGGCTTAACGAAAAGATAACATTGGTTAACGCTGGGATAACATTGGGCGCCTATGTTTGCTGAACTAATCTAAACCCCCCGAAACAATGAAAACCGAGCAAAAATATAATATCTACGTAGCCACCAAAGCCGCAAAAATTCTCTATGCACAAGCGTGCAAAGGCGCGGAACTCCGTTCTGCGCGCTTGAAGTCGGGCGAACTTGCCGTGATGGTTTACCTGAACATAACCCCTGCACCGCCTTGTAACGCATACGGATGCGGAGCCACGCACATTTGCGAGGGGTGCGGCCGAGATGCCGACGAGGTAGCAATCGCCAACGTTGAGCGTTACTCTGAACTTGTGCAAGATTTGTACTACATCGGCGAGGCAATCTC
>RFQY01000458.1 GCA_009924775.1 Paracoccaceae bacterium
TGAGGGATGCCGCCCGCCAAGATGAGGCCAGAGGTGACACCCGCCTCGCCTTGATAGCGCGCGATCCAATCGCCAAGCGTGGCCTTGTCTTTGATCGAGCGGGCGGGGAAATGCGGCATCACCTCGAACCCGTCACGGGCAAGGCGCGCTGCGGTCGCGACCATGTCATCAATCTCGGTGCCATCAATATGGGCGATATAGACGCGGGTGCCCTCGGGCAAAAGGGCGCGGAAATCTTCCACCTTTTCGGCGGTGCGCGGCATCACCTCAATCGAATAACCTTGAAGAAAGGCCTCAACCTGAGGGGAATGGGGCGCGACTGGCGCGCTTGGTTTTTTAAAGTTTAACAAGGCCATAATCTGATCCCTCACGCGCTCAAGGCTCATCAGGCTGCCTCAACCCCATCGCCCGCGATCAAACGCTTGAGGCGGTCGGTGTCATAGTCGGCATCCAAACGATCTGCATAGACGCGCGCGATGTCGGATGGGTCACCTTCGACCTCGGCCTCTACCACACGGCGCCACTCGGCGAGATAGGCTTCGTCATCTTTTGCCCCGACCTTCATCGCGCAGCGGTCAATTGCCTGCTCGAACCGTTCGGGCAGGGGCAATTTGGCTGCAGCGCGGCCTTTGCCCACAATCACTTGGGCAGGGATGTCGCGCCAGTAAACGATGGTCACAGATGGCATTGGATGCGATTCCTTTCTCGTAAGGCGCACCATATGGGCGCAACCCCCGCGCAATGGGACTAATTTCGACACTAAAATCGGCGCAACCGACCTTGTGAGAGGCACATAGCCCGCGCATACGCACATTGCGAGTGGCCGAACATCCCAAAATTTTCATGATGATCATGTGCCAAAGCGCCCAACTGCCCCCGAATGCCACGCGAAAGCAGTTGTCGCTTTTTCATGGGGGCGCTACCATGCCCACGAAGGAGGGGCAGAAATGGCCCGCAAACGGCGCAACCCAAACCGACCGAAAGACGCAAAAGAGGGCGGGGTAAACCCTGCGCCTGTGGCGCATATTTCTGATCCAAGCGGCCTTAATCCGAATGTGGGGCAGGGGCAGCGCAGATTCT
>RFQY01000459.1 GCA_009924775.1 Paracoccaceae bacterium
AATGGGTGGAGCAAGTAAACCACCATCAATGCCAATGAATCCAGATATGTTAGCAATGGCTATATTTGGAAAAAGTTATGATCAATTAACTTACACACAAAAAAGTGCTATAGATGATATGTTAGTTACTAAAAAAGCTGAAGGTGGTATAATGGATTTAGGTGGAAAAGAAATGGACTTAAGAGCCAAAGGTGGATTTGTTCCAATTGGCAAAAAAGAAAAAGCAGATGATGTACCAGCAAGACTTTCTAAAAATGAATTTGTATTTACAGCAGATGCAGTTAGAGGTGCTGGAAAAGGAGATATTAAAAAAGGTGCGAAGAAAATGTATCAACTAATGAGACAATACGAGGCAATGGCATAATATGGCAATAAACCCAACACCAACAACAGTACAACAAAATTTACCAGCACCTTATATTGAAGGTGCATTAACCGCATTAAGTGAAAGATTATTACCTTTACTTGCGACTTCAGCAGCTATTCAAACAACAACATATGCACCACAAGTTGCAGGAATAAGTCAATTTACACAAGCAGCACAACAACGAGCAGCTGAACAAGCTGGGCTTGGGTCTTTAAGTTTTGATCCTAAAACTGGAGCTGTAACTAGTATTGGAGCAGGAACTGGTATTGGAGGTTATGAACCTTTCTTACAACAGGCACAACAATATTCAGGACCACAAGCATATCAACAATTTATGTCTCCATATCAACAACAAGTTATTGATACAACTTTAACTGAATTTGATAGAAAGAGACAACAGATGTTAAATCAACAACAAGCACAAGCTGTTGCTGGTGGTGGATTTGGTGGAGCTAGAGAAGGAGTACAACGAGCAGAATTTGGTGCACAAAGTTTACAAGATAGAGCAGCGCTTCAAGCTCAATTATTACAACAAGGATTTGGTCAAGCACAACAAGCTGCACAAACAGCTTTTACACAACAACAAGGATTAGCAAGTTTACAACCTAGTTTAGCAGGTCAAGAAGCACAACAACTTGCAACGTTAGGTGGTCAAGCTAGTGCTTATCAACAATCAATATTAGATGCTCAAGCGCAAGCTGCAAGAGAAGCT
>RFQY01000460.1 GCA_009924775.1 Paracoccaceae bacterium
TCCTCCTCGACATCGGCGCCGAGGATGTCCAGGGCTTCGCGGGTGAGCGTGCGCGCCTCGGCGGGATCGGCAGCAAGGGCGCGGGTGAGGAGGTCGGTCAGCACCGCGTCATCGTCGGGCATGTCCTCGCCGTCGTCGGCCTCGACCCCGTCGATCTCTGCGATCAGCGCGTCGATCTGCGCCTCGGTCATCGACGGGTTGCGGGTGCGGATCGCGGCGCGGTGGGAGGTGAGCCTCAGCGCGAGATCCTCCTTGATCACCTGCTGCTCTTTCAGGATCTCCTCGGGGCTGACCCCGATCATCCCATAGGTGATCGACCACGCCGCCGGATCGATGGGCAGGGCGGGATCGCGCAGGAGCGCCGCTGCCTTCGCCAGAAGCACCTGATCACCGGATCGGCTCGGCGGGATCAGCTTCTTCTGCATGTCGCGCTTTCCCTTCTGGCTGACTACCAGCGCGTAGCCGGAGCCTGCGGACGTACCCCGGTGGACATCAGCAGGGGAGAGTCCGGCGCTGACGGCCAGCCCCGCCTCGTAGCCTTCAATCGAGGTCGCCAACGACGCCGGATCGGCGGCAGGTTGCCACTGTCCAGCGTTGGGGCTGGTGTACTCCTCCCCGCGCCGGATGCCGTGGATCGGCAAGATGAACTGCGGAGAGGCGCGGATCGCGTCGGTGCCGAGCCTGCTGACGCCGCCGGAGGTGTTGGCCGTCGCAGGGACATGCCCGTCCATGATGTAGCGTTGGGGGTGTGACCCATCCCGAACGGCGGACATCCAGAATGTCCAGAGCGCGGAGGCGTCGAGGGTACCGTTGACCAGCTCCGCCCCGGTCAGCGGGTCGAGGAGCCGGTCTGATACCCGGCGATGGTACAGGGCGTAGGGCAGGACGGGGCGCCCCTCGGCGTCGCGGTACTGCTCAGGCCACCCCACCTCCCCGGCATAGTGGGCGGTTGCGTCGGCCCATCCGTCCTGCTCCTTCCCGTCCGCCCCGGTCGTCTTGGCAGGGACAAAGATGGCGAATAGCGGCGCCCCCGGATCTGACACATCCCAGACCTCCCATGTCCAGACCAT
>RFQY01000047.1 GCA_009924775.1 Paracoccaceae bacterium
ATGGTCGGTGCCCAACCAATGCGCCGCGGATGGCGGGCGAATTTTATTGGCAATATCCAGCTGTGTCACATCTTGGGGCACCCACAGAAAACTTAGCAGCGCCGCCAGCACAAACACCCCAGATAAACTGCCCCCAATGATCAGGTTACGCGCGCTCATCCCCGCCCCCGCAACCGTGGGTCCACCAAGGCATAGGCGATATCCACCAGAAAATTCACCACAACCACGGCAAAAACCAGCAGCATCACCACCGATTCCACCACAATCAAATCCCGCGCGCTGATCGCCTGAAACACCAGCCGCCCCAAACCCGGCAGATAAAACACATTCTCAATAATGATCGCACCCGCCATCAGAAACGCAAATTGCAAGCCGATGATCGTCAACACCGGTATCAGCGCATTGCGCAGCGCATGCCGCCACAGCGCCTGCCCCCGGCTTAACCCCTTGGCGCGGGCTGTGCGCACGTAATCTTCGTTCAAACTATCCAACAAGGCCGAGCGCATCACCCGCGCCAAAATCGAGGCCTGCGGCAAAGCCAGCGCAATGGCCGGCAAAGTCAGGCTTTTCAACACCGGGCCCACCCCCGCCTCCCAACCGGCAAAGCCGCCCGCATTGAACCAACGCAAATGAATGGCAAAAACCAACACCATCAGCATGGCAAACCAAAAATTCGGTATCGCCACCCCCAGCTGGGTCACGCCCATCACTGCGATATCGGCCCCCCGGCCCCGCCGCGACGCCGCCCATATCCCCGCTGGAAATGCAATCGCCGTCGACAATGTCAGCGCATAAATCGCCAAGGGCAGGCTCACTTTCAGCCGCTCCGCCACCATCTCGGCCACCGGCGTGCGATAGGTGTAGGAAATGCCAAAATCCCCCACCATCATGCCAGATACCCACGCCCAATAGCGCGCCACCGGCCCCATATCCAGCCCCAGCTCTGCGCGCAGAGCAGCCAGCGTATCCTCCTGCGCATTCAGCCCCAACATATAAAGCGCAGGATCGCCCGGCACGATTTCAAGGCACAGGAAAATCACCCCCGAGGCCACAACCAGCGTCAGCACCAGCGCCATAAGCCGTTTCACGAAAAACTGCAGCACTGCCCGCCTGCCTCCTGTAAAAAAGGGGCAGGGCCGCCCCTCCCCCTTTCATCTTGCTGCAAATACTCTCGCCGAAGGCGCCCGAACGAACGCCCGGGCGCCGACGCCGCTTAGTCTTTCCAAGATACCGCAGTCAGATCTGTGGCTTGGGTTGGGGCATTGGCCCATAGCCCTTCAATCTTGGCATTGGCCACGCTTAGGGCCGCCAGCTGGAACAAATAACCGTTCACGTAATCATCCGCGATGATGGTCTGGGCGGTTTTTAACATCGCGCTGCGCGCAGCAGGGTCTGTTGTGTTGGTCAGATCGGTCATCAACTTCTGGAAGGCCGGGTTGTCATATTGGAAATAATACTCCGGCCGCGCATAGATATTGATATCTGCAGGCTCGGTATGGCTGACGATGGTCAGGCCGTAATCCTTGCCCCGAAACACCTGCTCCAGCCATTGCGGCCATTCCAGATTGCTGATTTCCGCCTCGATGCCCACAGCCCGCAGCTGGGCGGCAATAATCTCTCCACCGCGCCGCGCGTACGAGGGGGGGGGCAGTTTCAGCGTGGTTTTAAACCCCTCTGGAAAACCGGCCTCGGCCAGCAGTTTTTTGGCCAGCTCTGGGTCATAGGCGCTTTGCGCGGTCAGATCCACATAATCGGGATTATGGGGGGCAAAATGGGTACCAATCGGGGTGCCATAGCCAAACATCGCGCCATCGATAATGGCTTGGCGATCAATCGCATGGGCCAGCGCCTTGCGCACCGTCAGGTTATCGAAGGGCGGCATTTTGTTGTTGGTGGACAAAATGGTTTCGCCCTCGGTCGAGCCAACCAAAACCTGAAACCGCGGATCGGCGGCAAATTGGGGTAGGTTTTCGGGGGCTGGAAAGCCTGCAAAGGCGTGCACATCTTCGGCCATCACCGCCGCAAAGGCCGCGGTAGGATCGCTGATAAATTTAAACGTGGCGCGCTCCAGCTTGGCTGGGGTGCCCCAGTAGGCGGGGTTTTTGACCAGATCAATGCGGTCGCCCTGCACCCAATTGGCAAATTTGAACGCGCCAGTCCCCACCGGGTTGGTTTTGATCGCATCGATGGATTCGGGCGCCACGATCACCGCGTCGCCCCATGCCATGTTGAACAAAAACGCGCCATTGGGCGCGCCCAGCGTGACCTGCACCGTCAACGGGTCAATCACCGCCACATCCGTGATGCCCGCAAACAGGGCTTTTTGTGCATTCTGGCTGTCTTCTGCGCGGGCACGATCAAGGCTGAATTTCACGTCATCCGCGGTGAAATCGGTGCCATCGTGAAACGTTACCCCAGCGCGCAGCTTGAACGTATAGACCGTGCCATCGGCCGAGATTTCCCAGCTTTGCGCAAGCCCGGGCACAACCGAACCATCCGACATAAAGCGGGTCAGCCCTTCGAAGACATTGGAATATAGCACGCTGTCAATCGCGCCCGCAGCAGCACTGGTTGGGTCCAGATGGGGCGGCTCCAGCTGCATACCCACCACGATATCGGTTTTGGCCTCGGCCATCCCCATCCCTGCAACAAGGGCTGCTGCCGCCAGCGCGCCCTTTTTATACCATCCAGCAAACATCGCTTTCTCCCTGCAATAATGGCCAGCCCAGCAGCCGCGCCTATGGGCAGTTTCCTTGTAATTTCGCCTTTAATCAAGCGTCTGCGCAGTGGGGCACAGCAACTGGTGCAACGCAAGGGCCATCACCTTGGCGCTATCGATCATGTCATCGACCGCCACGTATTCATCGGGCTTATGGGCCAAATCCAAAATACCCGGCCCATAGGCGATGCAATTACTTAGCCGTCCAATGCGGTCGATATGCTTTTGATCATAGGTGCCGGGGCTGACCACATAGCGTGGATCGCGGCCCAAAACCTGCCCGATCGCCTGTGCCACGGTTTGCACCACCGGCGCGCTTTTATCGGTCATCGTGGGCAAAACCCGCTGAATTTCGCGGATATCATAACGGAAATCGGGGCGCTGCGACTGGACGGTTTGCAGCACTTGGTGGATTTCTTGCTGCACATCATCGATATTTTCTTCGATCAAAAAACGCCTGTCGATCACCATTTTGCAACTGTCGGGCACGCAGGGGCTGGGCAGGCCGGTATAGCCTTCGGGCTGCACCGGCTCTCCGCCGTGGATCGAGTTGATGTTCATCGTCGATTGCCGTGCCCCTTCGGGGACCACGGGCATTTCTGTGCGCTTTTGGGCCAAGGCGGGGAAAAGGCTGCGTTCCATCTCGTGCATCACAGCGCCCATGTGGCGCACCGCGCAATCGCCTAGAAACGGCATCGAGCCATGGGCAATTTCGCCATGGGTTTCAATTTCTGCCCACCATACGCCCCGATGCCCAAGGCAAATTTGGTCTTTGTTCAGCGGCTCGGGGATGATCACATGCTGCACCCGGCTGGGGCTGAAGAACCCTTTTTCCGCCAGATAGGCCACGCCACCAAACCCACCCGATTCCTCGTCGGCGGTGCCGCTAATTTCGATCGCGCCAGAAAACGTGGGCGTGACCGCCAAAAATGCCTCGGCGGCGATAATGCTGGCGGCCAAGCCCCCCTTCATATCACAGGTGCCACGGCCATAGATTTTACCATCGATCAATGCGCCGCCAAAGGGGTCGGTTGTCCAGCCGCGGCCCACTTCGACCACGTCGATATGGCTGTTGAAATGCACACATTCGCCCAGGCTGTTGCCCTCGCGGCGTGCCACCACATTCCAGCGGGGGTAGGTGTCGCTGTCGCCCGGGGCGCCGTGGGCGCGCACCATCTCGATCTGAAATCCGCTCTTTTTCAGGCGGTTGGCCAGATATTCGCAAATTTCAAGATAGTTGTCGCCGGGGGGGTTAAGCGTGGGAATGCGCACCAAATCTTGGGTCAGGGCAATCAGCGCGTCGCGGCGATTTTCGATCTCGGCAATTAATTTGTCGGGCATCACTGTTCGGCGCCTCTTGCTCTTCGGGTGCAGGCGTATCATGCTAGTCTGACATTACGGCGCCAATACCGTATGAACACGGAGCCATATGGAAGACCTTTATCGCATCGCATTCGAAGCCGCGCCCGTGGGGCTGGTTTTGACCGAAAACCGCATCATCCGCGTGTGCAACAGCACATTTTGCGCGTTGACGGGTTATCAGGAGGCCGATTTGATCGGGCAGAGTTTTCGCCTGTTCTATTCGTCCGATGCCGAATTCGAACAGGTGCGCAACATCGGCCTAGAGGCGCTGCGCAAACAAGGTGCCTATTCAGATGAGCGTTTGCTGCGCGTCGCCGATGGCAGCACCAAATGGTGCCGGTTTCGGGCGCGCAGCCTAACCCCCGAAGACCCGTTGGCGCGCATGGTGCTTAGCTTTGCCCCCAACGCCCAAAACAGCGGCCCCAACCTAACCCCGCGCGAACGCGACGTGTTAACATGGCTGGCCCGCGGGCTGACATCCAAGGAAATTGCCCTGAAACTGGGCCTGTCGCCCCGCACAATCGAAGATGTGCGCGCGCGCCTTTTGCGCAAGTTCGAGGTGCCAAACGCCGCGCGCTTATTGGCAAAAATCAGCAAGTCTGGCTAATCGCGGCCCTCAGCTGCTGGGGCCATCGTCTAGAACGCGGGCCTCGTCGATCAACATGATCGGTATGCCATTGCGAATGGGATAGGCCAGACCTGCCGCTTTTGAAACCAGCTCTTGGCGGGCGGCGTCATAGTCTAGGCTGGCACCGCTGCGGGGGCAGATCAGGGCCTCTAGCATGCGGCGGTCAAATTCTGCTGTGCTCATTGTGTTACGCTCATTGCATCACCTCGTCACCGGCGCCGCCACGCAAGGCAAACTCTACCAAACCCATCAAGGTTTCGCGCCGCGTTTGCAGGCAAGGGGCCTCTAGCAGGGCTTGTTTGTCTTCGGGGTCGAAATCTAGCAGCATCGCAAGCGAGTTGATCAGCAATTCGTCTTCCGCGGCGCGCAGCGTTTCCCAATCGGCCTGCAGGCCACGGGCATTGAAATAGCGCGTCAGCAACCGAAACAGCGAATCGCGGTCAAAGCCGGTGTCGTGGTCTTCGCCGCCCATGTCACGTTCGAAGCCCTGCCAAGACACGGTGCAACGCCGATAGGGGGTAAACCCCTGCACTTCGTTCAAAATACGAAACCGCGAAATGCCGCTCAGGGTAAGCATATAGCGCCCGTCTTCGGTTTCGGAAAACTGTGTCACGCGGCCAGCGCAGCCGATTTGATACAGGCCCTGCCCCTGCCCTTTGCTGGGTTGCACCATGCCAATCAGCCGTGCCGGCGTTTTCAGCACGTCGTCCAGCATGGCCAGATAGCGCGGTTCAAATATATGCAGCGGCAAGCGCGAACGCGGCAGCAACAGCGCCCCCGGAAGGGGGAACACTGCAATCGTTTCAGGAAGATCAAAGGTTTTTGCCATAACCGGGAACTAGCGTGCCAAACCCATCAGGCAAATATCATCGAGCTTAGTTTGCGCCGCCCATTCAACACGATCGGGTCATTGGGTTTCAACGCATCGAAAATAGTGAAAAGCTGCGTTTTTGCGGCGCCATCGTTCCATTCGCGGTCGCGGCGGAACAGCTCTAGCAGCTCATCCACCGCTTGGGAGGTTTGGCCATTTGCGTTCAATGCCAAGGCGTAATCAAACCGGGCTTGGGCATTGGCAGGATCGGCCTGCACCGCCTGTTGCAATTCCGCCAATGGGCCCGCATTTTCGGCCTGACGGGCCAGTTGAATTTGCGCAAATGCCGCTTCCAGCGGGGCCGATTGTGCAATTTCTGCCGGCGCGCCATTCAGCACCGCCTCGGCCTGATCTACCTGACCCATGGCAATATAGCAGCGCACCAAGCCGCCATAGGCCACGGCATGGTTGGGATCTTCGCCCAAAATCGCGGAAAACGTTTGCGCAGCATCTTCGATTTCGCCGTTGCCCAGCATCTCTTCGGCCATCTCGGCTGCCTCGTCTAGCCCGCCACTGGCATCGCCACCCGCAGCCTTGACCACGCGCTCGACAAAGGCCTTCACCTCGGATCCGGGCAAGGCGCCTTGAAACCCATCGATGGGCTGGCCTTTGAAAAAAGCATAGACCGTGGGGATAGATTGCACGCGCATCTGGCCGGCAATCATCTGGTTTTCATCAACGTTGATCTTGGCCATTTTCACCGCGCCGCGGGCCTCGATCACGGCCTGTTCCAACGCAGGGCCCAATGTTTTGCACGGGCCGCACCAAGGCGCCCAAAAATCAACAATCACCGGCACGTCGTTAGAGGCCTCGACAACCTCGGCCATGAAATTTGCCTCAGAGACGTCTTTCACCAGATCTGCGGCGTCGGGCGTTTTTTGTCCCAGTTCAAGCATTGCATGCATCCTTTCGCATCTTTGCCGTTATATGCGCGCTCTGCGCCTGAATTTCAAAGGTCGAACGTTGCAAAAACCGGCGCATGATCGCTGGGCTGTTCCCAACCCCGGGCCTCGCGCAGGATTTTGCTGGAATGTGCGGCGCCGGCAATGTCGGGCGTGGCCCAAACATGATCAAGCCGGCGGCCCTTGTCGGCGATATCCCAATCTTTGGCACGGTAAGACCACCAAGAATACAACAGCCCTTGGGGAATGTCGGCGCGCGTTACATCCACCCAACCGCCAGCCTCTTGGGTTTGGGCCAGATGTTCGATTTCAATGGGCGTGTGGCTGACAATTTTCAAAAGCTGTTTGTGGTTCCACACATCATCTTGGCGCGGGGCGATGTTCAGATCGCCCACCAAAATGGCCTTTTCGGGGCGCTGGGTGTGAAACCAGTCGCGCATTTCGGTCAGATAATCCAGTTTCTGGCCAAATTTCTCGTTCGCCTCGCGGTCGGGCACATCGCCACCGGCAGGCACGTAAAAATTATGCACCGTCACACCATTTTCCAACCGCCCGGCAATATGGCGGGCGTGGCCCAGCCCGGCAAAATCTTGGGCGGCAACCTCGGTTATGGGCATTTTCGACAAGATCGCCACGCCGTTATAGCCCTTTTGCCCACGCGCAATCATATGCGTGTAGCCAAGCTCGGCAAATTGCGCATGTGGGATCTTTTCGACCGGGCTTTTGCATTCTTGCAGGCACAGCACATCTGGCGCCTGCTCTTGCATCAGTCGCTGGACCAGCCCTGCGCGCAGGCGCACAGAATTGATGTTCCACGTTGCCAACCGAAATGCCATGGCATGCCCCCTGTGATTGCCTGCGCACCCTAATACCTGCGCGCGGGCAGTTCCAGAACCCAGGACAACCAAAAAGCCGAACCGCAAAAAAAAGACCCGGGCAAAGCCCGGGTCAGTCCAACAGGGAGGTGCATGTCATAACCCGGACATGCGACGGGATAGGGTTACGCTAAACCACATTTTCAGATGTCTCTTTGATCTAACGCAAATTCCGTGCCAATCGCCCGATCAGGCCACAAGACGGTAGCCACCAGATTCGGTGACCAACAACCGCGCGTTCGAGGGATCAGGCTCTATCTTCTGACGTAGCCTGTAAATATGGGTTTCAAGGGTGTGCGTGGTCACGCCCGCATTATAGCCCCACACCTCGTGCAGCAACACATCGCGGGCCACCACACCTTCGGAGGCGCGATAAAGAAACTTCAAAATATTGGTTTCTTTCTCGGTCAGGCGAATCTTACGCTCGTCTTCGGTGATCAACATTTTCATCGAGGGGCGGAATGTGTAGGGCCCAAGCTGAAAAATGGCGTCTTCCGATTGCTCGTGCTGGCGCAGCTGGGCACGAATGCGGGCCAATAGCACCGGAAACTTGAATGGTTTTGCAATGTAGTCGTTGGCGCCAGCATCCAGACCCAAAATGGTGTCTGCATCAGAATCATGGCCCGTCAGCATCAGGATCGGCGATTTCACACCCTGCTTGCGCATCAAGCGGCACAATTCGCGGCCATCGGTATCGGGCAGGCCAACATCGAGAATAACCAGATCATACAGGCCTTCTTTGGCGCGTTTCATCGCATCGGCGCCATTGCCTGCCTCGAACACGTCGAATTCTTCGCTCATGACCAGCTGCTCGCTCAGCGCTTCGCGCAGATCGTCATCGTCATCGACCAGCAAGATTTTCTTTAGCTGCGGCATGTGGTCCTCCGTTTTCGTTAACCAGCAGATGCGCATTGCCCCGGCGCAGAACAAGATTTGCTGCAACTGTCTCACGCGGACGTGTTTGTGTCGCGGCAAATGTTTCAAATCCCCGCAGAACGGGCTACATCTGGGCGCGAAAGGACCATCGATGCGCTTTGCCCCCACCCCAACCGAATTGCTGGCACGCGCCCGCGCCGATTTGCGCATGGGCGTTCCCGTGGTGCTGCACGGTGTCGAAGGGGGTGTCGAAGGGGGTGCGCTGATCTTGGCGGTGGAAACCCTAAGCCAAGATCGGCTGGCTGATTTGCGCGCCATGGGCGGCACACCCGTGATTGCCCTGACAGCGCGGCGCGCCGAAACGCTAAAGGCGCGCGCCTATGATGGCGATATCGCGCGTATCGCATTGCCCCAGTCATCTGGTCTGGCATGGCTGCGCGCCATGGCCGACCCTGCCGATGATCTGGCAACCCCGATGAAAGGGCCGTTTCGCACCTTGCGCGAGGGCGATGCCGGGCTGCATCGGCTGGCCATCGCCCTTACAAAAAGCGCGCAATTGCTTCCCGCGGCTTTGGTGCTGGCCCTGCCCACACCTGTTCTTTTTGCCCAATCCCATGGGCTTACGGCAGTGGCATCAGATACAGCCGCCGCGCTTTTGGGCGCCCTGCCCCAGCCGCACCCGGTGGTCAGCGCCCGCTTGCCCGTGGCCGCCGCCGAGGCTGGCAAACTGCATGTATTTCGCCCCGATGACGGCGGGGAAGAGCACTATGCCTTCGAGATTGGCCAGCCCCTGCGCGATGCGCCGGTTTTGGCGCGGCTGCATTCGGCCTGTTTTACCGGCGATGTCATGGGCAGCCTGAAATGCGATTGCGGGCCCCAGCTGCGCGG
This sequence comes from Paracoccaceae bacterium, assembly GCA_009924775.1. GTDB lineage: Bacteria > Pseudomonadota > Alphaproteobacteria > Rhodobacterales > Rhodobacteraceae > CAJXSO01. The sequence continues at coordinate 9,122 of RFQY01000047.1, forward strand.
TGCATTGGCGCAGATGGGCCAGATGGGTGCAGGCGTGCTGCTGTATTTGAACCAAGAGGGGCGCGGCATTGGCTTGGCCAATAAAATGCGCGCCTATTCGCTGCAAGACCAAGGGTTTGACACCGTGGAGGCCAATCACAGGCTGGGGTTCGAGGATGACGAGCGTGATTTTCGCGTTGGCAGCCAAATGCTGAAAGCGATGGGCTTTTCCAGCGTTAATCTGCTTACCAACAACCCCCGCAAAATTGCGATGATGGAGAAAAACGGCATTCACGTGGCACAGCGCGTGCCCCTGATTTTGGGCGAAACGGCGCATAATCGCGGCTATCTGGCCACCAAGGCCGCAAAATCGGGCCATTTGCTATGACGTCCGCGGCCAGCCGGTTTGATATGGTTTTGACGCCGACGCATCTGCGCTTTATGGGGCGGCGCTTTGCCTGTTCGGTGGGGCGCGGTGGCATTTCAACCACCAAACGCGAGGGCGATGGCGCCACCCCTGCGGGGGTGCACACGATCACGGGAATGTTGTACCGCCCCGACAGGCTGGCCCGCCCCGCAGATTGGGCGCTGCCCATTGGCCCCTCGGATTTGTGGTCAGATGCGCCCGATGACACCGATTACAACCACATGGTGCGGGTGCCTTATGCCCATAGCCACGAAAAGCTGCGCCGTGCTGATCCGCTTTATGACATCGTATTGCTGACCAATTGGAACTGGCCCTATGCCCAGCCGGGCCATGGCTCGGCCATCTTTTTGCATCAATGGCGCCGCCCGCATTACCCGACCGAGGGCTGCATCGCCTTTGCCCGCGCCGATTTGGCGTGGATCGCCCGCCGCCTGCGCCACCGATCGCGCCTGATTGTGCCGCCGGGTCTGGCCCAGCGCCGCTAAGCCGGGTTGGGGGCCACGCGCGTGCCAAAAATGGCGCTGCCCACGCGCACATGCGTGGCGCCAAGGGCGATGGCCTGTTCAAAATCGTCGCTCATGCCCATCGACAACCCCTGCAAACCGTTGCGCGCGGCAAGTTTTGCCAGCAAGGCAAAATGCAGCGCCGGCGTTTCATCAACCGGCGGAATGCACATCAGCCCCGCCACCGGCAGATCCATGCTGCGGCATTCGGCAACAAAGGCATCGGCCTCTTGCGGGGCGATGCCCGCTTTTTGCGGCTCTTCGCCGGTGTTCACCTGAATATATAGCTGCGGGCAATGCCCCATCTCTTGGGCGATGCGGGCCATTGTGTGGGCCAGTTTTGGCCGGTCCAGCGAATGGATATGCTGAAACAAGCCAAAGGCCTGCCGCACCTTGTTTGTTTGCAGCGGGCCAATCAGGTGCAGATCTATTTCGCCATAGGTTTCCCGGAAATCAGGCCATTTCCCGGCGGCCTCTTGCACCTTGTTTTCACCAAAAACCCGCTGTCCTTGGTCCAGCACCGCCTGCACCCGATCCAGCGGTTGCACTTTGCTGACAGCAATCAGCTGCACAGAACCGGCGGGGCGGCCAGCGTTTGTTTCGGCTTTGGCAATGCGGGCACGAATTTCGGCAAGGGGCATGGGGCACTCCGTGATTTGCGGCAGGCATTTCGGTTGCGCGCAGAAAACACCGAAGGGCGGCAAAAGAAAAGGGCGGGTCTTGCGACCCGCCCCGCCAACTAAGTGCTTTTCAGCTCTTAGAAGGTGAAGAAGATACCGGCCGACAGAATGCCGCGGTCGGCTGCAGTTTTGGTGTAGCCTGCGTCGAATGCAGCGCCGCCGCCCAGATCGTAGCTTACGCCAACGCCCAGTGCATCGCCTGCTTTTTCGCTGGAAGCAAAGCCGTATACCGAAGTGCCCGAAGCCAGGTTTAAGCCGCCTTTCAGAGCGGTTTTATCGGTTTTCACGCCAGCTGCGGTTTCGTTCTCGCCCCATGCCAGTGCGACCCAGCCGTTCGAGAAGTTCATGCCAGCGGTGACCAGGGTGATCGATGCGCCGCCGTCGAACTCTTCTTTACCAGCGGCAACAGTGATGTCACCCATGGTGTAGCTTGCACCCAGCGCGCTGCTGGTTTCGGTGCTGTGGGCGTGCAGGCGGATGCCCGACATCGAGTAGATGACTTCAACGCCGTTGTTTGCACCGGCACCGCCCGAGCTGTACGCGGTCCAGCCGAACGTGCCGCCGGCGTTGTTGGTGGCCAGTCTGTGGAAAGCCGTTGCCTTCCAGGCCAACACCAGCCGAGTTGGTGTTCATGTACAGGTTCGGGGTGGATTCGATCACGCCGTTGATGTTGCCAACGTTCAGCGACAGGCCATTGTAGGTCAGGCCAAAGCGGGCGCCGTTGGTGTCGTTGGTGCCGTTTTCTTCGGTCTGGATGCGCTGACGCACGTTCAGGCCAATGCCTGCATCGGTGGTGGTCGATGCGTCCAGCTGGAAGCGAACGCGCGATGCAACATCGGTGCTGTCAGCAACAGCTGCGGTTGCTGCGGTGCCTGCCGAAGTGGCGATTTCCGCCTGAATTGCGGCTACAACGGCGTTTGCTGCTGCCAAAGCAGTTGCGCTGGCCTGGCTGTGGGCTACGGCGGCTGCGGCGGCTTGTGCATTGGTCAGCGCAGTGATCAGTGCGGTCGAGTCAGCGGTGACTACGGGTGCACCTGCTACGGCACCAGCGCGAGCGGCCGATGCTGCGGTGTGCACGCCCTGCTTGGCGGCAGCGGCGGGTGTGCCTTCGGTCCAAACGGCACCAAAACGTGCGTAGCCCGACAATTTCACTTCTGCGGCTGCTACCGTTGCGGTGGCAACCAGAGCAATGGAGGCGATAAGTATTTTGTTTTATCCCGCTAAGGGCGAGTTCGCGGATAGATGATTTCCCAGATTTCTGCCGATCTACTGAAAACGGAATTGAACCCAGGCCCCAGCGCCTTAGGTAAGGGCACAGCGGTGCACCGGGTTTTGGGTGCGATTCAGGCCAAGGCGAACAAACCGATGAAAAGCGAATTTCTGCAAGCAATGTCAAAAGCGGCCAATTCTGTGTGCGTTGTCACCACAGATGGCATTGGCGGCAAGGCAGGCATGACGGTTTCGGCCATGACATCGGTATCGGTCGATACGCCACGCCCCTCGATTTTGGTGTGCATCCACGGGCAGGCCTCGGCCTGCGATGCCATTCGCACCAACCGCGCCTTTTGCGCCAATTTGCTGGCCGAAGACCAAGCCGCCATTTCCGACAGCTTTGCAGGGCGCACCGGCAAAAAGGGGGCCGAGCGGTTTGAATGCGCCAGCTGGCACGCCGCTGTCACCGGCAGCCCGGTGTTGGATAACCCGCTGGCGGCCTTTGATTGCACGCTGGTGCACGATATTTTGGTGGGCTCGCACCGCATTTTCGTGGGCGAGGTCGAGGCGGTGCGCGTGGCCGAAACCGGCGCGCCCCTGATTTACTTTGATCGCCAATACGCCCGGGCAACGCCGCAGGGCTAGGCGATAGGCCACCCAAAACGGGCCAATATTTGATCAAATCGCCTCTGGCGAAACCCGCGGCTATGCGCCAATATCATGCGCAAACAGGGGGCTTGGCGCCCCATCCACGGGAAAGGATACGATATGACGACCCCGCTTTCCAACTCGCTGCATCACGCCGATATCAGCACCACCCTGCACCCTTATACCGATGCCCGCAAACACGAGGCACAGGGCCCGCTGGTCATTGACCGGGGCGAAGGGATTTACGTGTATGACAGCAATGGCAAGCAATATATCGAGGGGCTGGCGGGCCTGTGGTCGGTTGCGGTGGGCTTTAGCCAGCCCCGCCTGCGCGAGGCCGCAGCGCGCCAGATGGACAAGCTGCCCTATTACCACACCTTTGCCCATAAGGCCCACGAGCCATCGATCAAACTGGCAGAAAAGCTGGTGGAAATGACCCCAGAAAACCTGACGCGGGTGTTTTACACCTCGTCCGGATCCGAGGCGAATGACACCGTTGTTAAGATGGTGTGGTATATGAACAATGCGCTGGGGCGGCCTGAAAAGAAAAAATTTCTGGCCCGCATCAAGGGCTATCATGGCATCACCGTGGCCTCGGGCAGCCTGACGGGCCTGCCCTATAACCACATGAGCTTTGATCTGCCGGCCATTCCCGTCACCCATGTGACCTGCCCGCATTTCTACCGCTTTGGCGCCGAGGGCGAAACCGAGGCGCAGTTCACCGCCCGCCTGTTGGCCGAGATCGAGGAAACCATCCTACGCGAAGGCCCCGATACCATTGCCGCCTTCATTGGCGAACCGCTGATGGCGGCCGGCGGGGTTATGCCCCCACCCGAAGGCTATTGGCCCGGTGTCGAAAAGATTTGCCGCAAATACGATATCTTGATGGTCGCAGACGAGGTGATCAACGGCTTTGGTCGCCTGGGCAGCAGCTTTGGCGCGGTTCACTACGGCTTTAGCCCCGATATCATGGTCACCTCGAAGCAGCTGACATCGTCTTATATGCCTTTGGCCGCCATCATGTTCTCGGAAGAGGTCTATAATGCCATCGCGGATCACACCCATTCTATTGGCACGTTTGGCCATGGGTTTACGGCATCGGGGCACCCGGTGGCCACGGCTGTGGCGCTGGAAAACCTGAAGATAATCGAGGAACAAGACCTGATCGGCAACGCCGCGCGCGTCGGCGTGGGCTTTCAGGCGGCCTTGCGCGCCTATGCCGATCACCCGTTGGTGGGCGAAGTGCGCGGCGCGGGCCTGATTGCCGGGCTGGAACTGGTGGCCGACAAAGCCACCAAGCGCCCGTTTGACAAAATCGGCCAAGTGGGCGGCGCGGCGTTTGGGATTGGCCATGAAGAAGGGCTGATCTGCCGCAACGTGGGCGATACGCTGGCCCTGTGCCCGCCCCTGATTGTGACCGAGGCGCAAACCGCCGAAATCGTGTCTCGTATGGGCCGCATCTTAGACCGCACCTACGACTGGGCCAAGGGTGAAGGGCTGGTTTAAGCGCTGAATCACCCAAGCAAACACACGAAAGCCGCCCATTTGGGCGGCTTTTTTCATGCCCAAATGGGGCGGTAGTGCCAAAAAATCGGGCGCATGCCGACCGGCAAAAGCGCAAATATCAGGCTTACCCTGGGGAAAGCGCATAAAGTTTACGCAAAATTGCGTCTGCCTCACAGAATTTTGGGGTTTTCTATGCCGCAGGGCCGCGAGGTATTTGCGCTGATGAGCGTGATGGAAAACCTAGAAACGGGCTTTGCTTGCCTGCCCCCTGACCAACGCCATATTCCGCCCCGCATCTTCCAGCTGTTTCCCGTGCTATACGAAATGAAAGACCGCCGCGGCGGCGATTTATCGGGCGGCCAACAGCAGCAGTTGGCGATTGCCCGCGCCCTGATTACCCGGCCAAAAGTGTTGTTGCTGGATGAACCAACCGAGGGCATCCAGCCCAATATCATCACCCAAATCGGTGATGTCATCGAGGTGCTGCGCGACGAGGGCGAAATGTCGATCGTGCTGGTTGAGCAATATTTCGATTTCGCCGTGCGGCTGGCCGATCAGTTTGTCGTGCTCAATCGCGGTGCGGTCAGCCACACCAGCACCCGCGCCACGCTGAACCGCGAGGCCCTGCTTTCAGCGGTGCCGATTTAGCGCCTTACCAGGCGCTAAACCCACCATCCACATTCACCAGCTGCCCCGTCATATAGCCGGCCTGCGGGCTGGCCAAAAACAGCATCACATCGGCAATTTCGTCGGGTTCGCACATGCGACCAGCCATGATCAGCTCGCCCACGCGGCGCTGAAACTCGTCTGAATGGTTGTTGAACACCGCGCCGGGGGCGATGGTGTTTACCGTGGCTTTACGCGGTGCCCAATAGCCGGCCAGCCATACGGTTAACCCGTGAATGCCTGCCTTGGTCACCCCATAGGCAGAAAAGTTTTTGAACGGCATGCCCTCGTAGATGGGGTGATGGGCACCGTTTAGCGCATACATCGATGCCACGTTGACCAAGGTGCAGGGGTAATTGCCCACGATATCGCGGTCCATCTGGCGCGCAATCATGAACGCGCCCGTCAGGTTGGTGCGCAGTGTGCGTTCAAAATCTTCTACCGAGGTGTCGGCAAAATCGGGAAAGGGTTTGCCGGCCCCCATCAGCAATTCGCCGGTGATGGCGGCATTGTTCAGCACCACATTGGGCTGCCAGCCGTCTTTCAAGATGCGCTGAAAAATCTGGGTGCATTGCTCTTCGCTGCCCACATCCAGATCGTAGAAGCGGAAATTTTCGTTGCCCTCATGGGCCGCGCATAGCGCATCGGCGCGGTGGCCGGGCAGGTCCGAGGCCACAACCCGCGCGCCTTCGGCCAACATGCGGCGCACATAGGTGCTGCCCAGCACCCCACCCGAGCCTGTGATAAAAACGGTGCGGCCTTTGAGCTGCTCAACCATGTTCTGCCTCTTTCAGACGTTCATTCAAAAGAAATTCAACCAGTTTGAAATCGAACGGGCTGTCGATATCGACGCAGCGCTCGGGATCCATAAGGTAGGGAATAACGCGCCCCTCAAACAGCGCTGTCGCACTGTGCAAATAGCCCGGGCGCACAACATAGGTGCTGGCGGCATGTTCGTAGACCGTGGGCGCCGCTTGGCGCGCCACAACACCGCCTGCCAGCAGCTTTGACACATGAAGCGCGCCGGTTTCATCGGGCTCGACCAGATTGAAATAAGGGTTTTTACGCGCCTCGCAGCACGACATAACCATGTCGGGCCGCTGATCGTGATACAGCGCCAAGGCCCCGGTGATATCGCTGGGCAAGCGCAGCGGCGAGGTTGCGTCCAAATCCAAAAACGCATCCGCCGGGCCCACAAGCGCCTCGGCGGCCTGCAGCGCATGTTGCCAGACCCCCCATTTGCCCGCGGCATCGGTGGCCAAATGGGCCGGGCGCAGGCCTATTTCCAAGCAGCCCCGCGCCACTGAATGGGCATAAATTTCCGGGTCATCGGTAGAGACCACCACCGCATCCACCTGCGGGTGGGCCAGCAGCTGATCTAGCGACCAATCGATCAACGGCTTGCCGCAAATTGGCTTAAAGTTCTTTCCCGGCACGCCTTTTGATCCTTTGCGCACGCCGATATGTCCAATAATCATGTAAGCCCCTTTGCAATATTGGCGCCAAAGGCGCGGCGCGCCCAAGCCTGTGCAATCAAATCGCAGACAGCGCGGCTGGCGGTCAAGACCGGCACATTGGCCGTGCCAGATACGGGCGCGCGCCCCTCGGCCAGCGCCAGAAAATCGCGCATCGCAGCCAGAAACATATCGTTGCGATCAAACGCGAAATGTTGGGTTTGGGCGCCTTGGCCGCGATCTATAGTCAGCGTCGAGGCGACAAAATCGGCATCCATACAGCCCGCAAGGCCACGCAGGCTGGCCCGGCGTGTCGAGGCGGGGGCCAAATAATCCATCGCCACGCTGCCCATGCCATGGGTGCTGCGCAACTGGCACAGGGCCGCCATATCAACGCCGGGAAAATCGGCATGGCCCAGCACATCAACCGCGCCCAAGGCCAGCCCCGGCAACAGGCAATGGGCCATGTCCAGCTCGTGGCACAAATCCAGCAACACGCCCCCCCCTTGGGCGCGGGCGGCATAGCTTTGGGAAAAATGCCAGTTCTGCCGCCACTGGGTTACATCGTGACCAATTTCAAACTGAAACCGATACGCCGCACCCAGATTTTCCCGCGCCATCGCCTGCAAAATGGGGTGATAGCGCATCATGAACCCAACAAAACTGCGCGCGGCCACGGGGGCTGCGGCCTGAAACACCGCCGCCACTTCGCTGGGGCGAAAGGCCAGCGGTTTTTCGATATAAAGGGCGATATCGCGTTCGGCGCAGGCCGCCACCAAGGGCAGGCGCATATCGGTGGCGGTGGCAATCACAGCACAGGTTGGGCGTGTGGTTTCCAGCACCTCTAGCACCCCATCCAGCCCCAATTCACGCCACGACAGCGCCCGCACCTCGGCACCCAACTGTGCCAAGTTTTGCGCATGGCGCCGCCCGATCGAGCCGGTGCCAATAACCACTGATTTTGCCGTGCTTTGCTGCATCATGCGCCCCTTATTTCTGCGCCTCGGTTACACGCTTTGCACGCGCTTTGCCACTGGCCTGTGCCAAAAGCTGCGGTATTGCTGCCAGTGTTTTTTCGGCCGCCCCACTGTGCTGGGCAAAAAACTGCTGAATTTGCGCCGCGCTGGCCGGGGCGGGCGCGCCCGGCGCCAATGCATCGTGCAGCCCCTGCACGCTGGCCGCGGTTTGGCGCAACACACCGGCCTCTATCGCCTCGCGCGCGGGGTATTCGATTGTCCAGATATGCGGGCCAGTCCACACAGGTTTGCCCAAGGTCAGCGCCTCGGAGATATTATGCGCGCCCTTTGGGGTATAGCCACCGCCCACGATCACCCGGTCTGCAGCCGCCAAATAGCCATACATCTCGCCCAAACTATCGCCAAGCAACAGATCGATCCCATCGAAATCGGCCACCGGGGCAAAACCTGCATCCAGCGCCACGCTGCGGGCCAAATAGGCAAAACCGTGGG
>RFQY01000461.1 GCA_009924775.1 Paracoccaceae bacterium
CCACCACCACCACCAGCAACTATAAGATAATCAACAGTTACTATTGGAATATAGTAAGCATTACCAACAAGCAGGCTACGGCTAAAGGTTCCATTCTTAAGACTTCTGATTGCCATTGTTCTCCCTTATGCTGCATATCTAATAATTACAATACCTGAACCGCCAGAAGCGCCACCGCCTGGAGATTGGTCTCCAGCACCGCCTCCACCACCACCAGTGTTTACATCGCCTGTTTCTGCTGCTTGACTACCTGTGTTATTGCCACCACGACCGCCACCACCTAAACCACCAGCAGGTGTTGTTCTTGTACTATATGAACCACCAGAGCCACCGCCTGCGTAATAATAATTACCACCAGATAGTTCACCAGTAGAGGTTACAGAACCAAAAGCGTTAAGGGTGTTAATTGTGGAGTTTGTTAAACCTACTCCACCCGCTCCCGCCGAAGAACCTGCAGTTCCACTTGTTCCTGCCGCTCCTGCTCCACCACCGCCTGAACCACCTGCGTTTCCTGTTGCAGTTCCTGCTGCGCCAGCATTTCCGTATCCTGTTGCACCACCTGAATTACCTTGAGTAGCGCTACCACCAGAAGTTGCATTTTCGCTACCAGTTCCACCACCAGAACCGCCGCTAAGACCATTGTTAGTGCGGCTCTGTGCACCACCACCGCCACCTACTGCTGTCATTGTATCAAAAACTGAGTTTGAACCATTTGAACCATCTGTTGCAGTAAGTGCATTATTAACACCACCAGCACCACCCGCGCCGATGGTTACTGTATAGTTAGTGCTAGCAGTTACAGATTTACTTGAATGATAAAGTAATCCACCAGCACCACCACCACCAGCACCAGCGTCACCATTACGAGCACCACCACCACCCCCACCGCCAGCAACGCAAAGCACGTTTACTGTTAATGAACTTGTTGGAGTAAATGTTCCTGATGATGTAAATGTGTGATACCAATATCCGTCAGCATAAGCAGTAGTTCCACCAGTTGCTTTAGGAGCAAATGCAGTATTACCAGCAAGCAAACTAGACGGTGAGATAGTACCTGTCTTGTAACTTGT
>RFQY01000462.1 GCA_009924775.1 Paracoccaceae bacterium
TGGAGGTTCAGGAATCGTTATCGTAAAACAATACGGAGCAGGTCCATATTCAATCGCACCCGGCGTCTGGTCACTACAATGTCAATACAATTATAAAAAAGCTGGACAATGGACACCGAGTGCTCCATTTGATGTAGATTATTTAGTAGTAGCGGGTGGAGGATCAGGAGGAGTTTTAGGAGGTGGTGGAGGTGGAGCTGGTGGATATAGAACTTCATTTCCAGGTGGAACAAAAATTACATTAACAGGTGGAACTTCTTTTCCAATAACAATCGGAGCAGGTGGAGCAGCAAGTCCAACTTCTCCAACAGCTGCAGGTAATGATGGATCACCTTCAATATTTTCAACTATAACATCTACAGGTGGAGGTGGAGGTGGAGGTAATGTTTCATCTCCTGGAGGAAGTGGTAGACCAGGTGGATCTGGAGGAGGAGGAAACGGAGGAAATATGGGTAGTCCTCCTGGTTTTCAACCAGGTGGAACAGGTAATTCACCACCAGTAAGTCCTCCGCAAGGTAACCCAGGAGGAACTTCAGGACCGGGAGATGCGTCTCCTAGTAAAGGATCAGGTGGAGGTGGAGCTTCTGCAGCAGGTAGTGCTGGTGGTGGACCAGGAGGTCCAGGAGCAGGAGGAGCAGGATCTGCTAATTCTATAACAGGAAGTCCTGTAACTTATGCTGGAGGTGGAGGAGGTGGTGCTGGAGGAATTCCTTCTAATAATATTTTTGGAACTGGAGGAGCAGGTGGAGGTGGTGATGGTGGTACATCTTCTGTAAGTAATCCAGGAACAGTTAACACTGGAGGTGGAGGTGGTGGAGCAGCTTGCGGAAGAGCTTCAGGAGCAGGTGGATCAGGAATCGTGATAATTAGAGCCCCAGGAAATGTTACATTTGGTGTAGCACCAGGAACTAATACTATTACAACTTTACCAGCCCCAGCAGGAGGTTGCAAAGTAGCGACATTTACTGTATCTGGAACGCTTACAACATAAAAAATTATGGACTTTTAATTTAGTTAAAAGTATATTATAAACAATATAAGGAGTAAAAAAATATGGC
>RFQY01000463.1 GCA_009924775.1 Paracoccaceae bacterium
CGCGAGCTGTATCAAGTCCTGTCGCAGCATGCGCCGGCCTCGGTAGATCTGGCGCTGGGCTTTCCCCCTGCCGATATCCCCGATTGTGGGCCAGCCATCTTTGCCTATGCCGAAACCCAAGCCGCGGCAGATGCCGCAGCCGATAGCGTGGCCCAGGCGCTGCAACAGGCCAAGCCGGTTTTTGACGCCAGATTGTTGCCAGCAGATCAGGCCGTGCGCCAGGCCATGGCCATGCCGGGCCCGGTGCTGATTGCAGACCCCCAGGATAACCCCGGGGCCGGGGGCACATCGGATACCACTGGCGTGTTGCAGGCGCTCATTGCCAATAACGCCCCTGATGCGGTGCTGTCTTTGCTGCATGATCCCGCCGCCGCCGCCGCTGCGCATGCCGCGGGTGTTGGGGTGCAGCTGGATATTGCCTTGGGGGGCGGGCACCCTGAATATGCGCAGCCCGTGCAGGCCAAGGTGCAGGTGATCGCGCTATCTGATGGCAATTTTACATGCACCGGACCGATGTTTGGCGGCGCGCGCGCGCATTTGGGGCCAATGGCCGCCTTGCAGCTGGTGGGAACTGGTATTCAGGTTGTTGTTGGCTCAACCCGCTGCCAAAACAACAAAACCGAAGAATGCAGCTAAGCCTCAATCCAATCCGCTGCAATTAAACTGAAAAGTGAGGTGATATGGCAGAAACGGTTACAGATATTGCCCAAAGCGACGACTTAGAAGTCGATAATGCAGAACTCAATTTTGAACAAAATGGGCAGCTCTTGAAAATTGCGACAAGGGGGCTGACAGTCTATGACTATGTCAAAAAGCTTAAGGAAAGCGATATCTTAATTGCGGTAGACGGTAAACTTTATCTTGACGGGCCTCAAAACTTTCGAGAACTTTTCAAAAAGGATACCGATGAGCAATCAGAATGGCTTTTAACATTTTGGCGTGACGGACAGGTTTTTGACATTTTAGTGAACGCTCCTGTCGAGAGTAGATTTGGCTTAGCAACAGAACAAGAAAGCCAATGGGCTTTGGATGACTTTAAAAACCATATAAT
>RFQY01000464.1 GCA_009924775.1 Paracoccaceae bacterium
ATATGACATTGAGTTTTGCTCCTTATGAGTTTGGTTGCGAGGTGGTGGCGAAGATGCTCACGGCGCTTTCAGGGTGTGAGGTTCGCTCCGACTTCAATCTGCTCGGATGAGCAGAAATCTATTTTGTTGAATTGATTATTGCTTTGGCAAGGCGCAAAGAAATCTTGCGACCTTCTTCTTCTGTTGGTGCAGGTAGCGGATCAATGGCACGCAATTCGGATGCCTTATGCCCGACAAGAGTTTCAGTCTCAACCCAACCATCGCGGAGTTCACGATAAACGCGAATCAAGATAGCAGGGTCGCCTTCTTCGGCGGTGATAGAGAAATCTGAATTTGGAATGCCAAGCACGCCTTCGCGCATCACATGTTCAATGCGACCGCGTGCAGTTCCGCCTGATGAATCCCATTCGACAAAGTCACCAACAACATCAACTGCGCGAGAGATTTCTTCCATGACATCTTCAGGCATAATGCCAAGAAGTTGCTCAAGCATCGTCTTGCCTTCTTCAAGGTATTCATAGGATTCGTCAATCTTATCAAGAATGGCTTGAACAACAATAAGAGATTCGCCGGTTACTTCACGGCCTTCTTTCATTGCCTTAATTGCTTCCTTGATATGTTCACGAGCTTCAACTGTGGTGGTTGGATATGCAGGATATGTGACGACCGAAACATCGCCATCTGCTAAGGAAACCTCGGTCAAAACTCGACGGCTTCTATCATCGTTCCACTTCTGACGAATGACTCGGAAAGCGAAGGACATCTGATCGACATCGCCACGCTTGACAAGTTCGTAGATGTCTCGACCTTCCTGAGTATCTGCAAGGTCAGCATCAAAGCGCAATCCGCGCTCGTCTTCTTCAAGAGTAAGAGTTCCATTCTTTGTTCGCGCTAGTGGCAGACCTTCGTGATTGATAAGAAGGCGCACATCAGGTGTTTCACTCAAAGTCTTTCGGAATGCTCCTGGCGCAATGCTCTCCTTGAATGGAAGGGGAAGGCTTGAGTCGTTGAAGACTGCGGCATAACCTGAAAGGCGCATCCCGTCGCCAT
>RFQY01000465.1 GCA_009924775.1 Paracoccaceae bacterium
GCAGTTTGAGCGCGTCGCCGCGGTCGATGTGCTCGATGATCTGGGCGGCCATGCTGCCACCGGCGATCTCGTCATAGCTCAGCAGCTCAACATCTTTCTCAAGCCGCATGAAGATGTTTTCATTCACCCAGTCGCCAAACTGGCGGGTGCGTAATGCCTGGCCGATCTTGCGGGATACCTGATTATCAAACTGCTCAAAGTAGTGCGCCCAGCGAGCAGCATTGGCCACCTGATCTTTAACCCCTGGGCTGATGCCGCCAAACGGGATCAGATCGGCAACCTCCTCCAGTACATCGGCGTAGTAGCGCACCGCATCACGCTTGACCCGGTTGATGATGTAGGCGTTGATCGGCAGCTGATCAATGCCGGCCAGCTTGCGCTTCATCGCCTCAGCCAACGCCCTGGGGTCTGCCCCGTAGGCCTTGCCCATCAGCAGGACCTGGGCGGTGGCCGCCGATTCTGTGAATGGCCGCCTCAGCTCAACACCCTTCTCACTGGCATTGCGGCGCAGCGCCAGCACCTCCAGCAGCTTGGCGATGTGGTCTTCTGTCGGTGATAGCTCCGCGTAGTTGATGTGCAGGCCGCGGCTGCCGACGGGTCTGGCATTGGTGGCGAATCCCTGGCTGACAGCGGCGGCAATGTCGGCCTCGCCGAGCTCCTTGGCGTCCTTCTCCACCTGATCCCAGAACTTCTGTGGGTCGATCTCCAGATAGCTGCCATCCACCATCTTCAGCCGGCGGATGCGTGGCTGCGGGCCTGCTGCCTTGAGCTGTGCCTTCTCAGCCGCCAGGCGTCGCTCCATGGCTTCGCTGGCGGCAATCTGATCATCCAGCTCTTTCAACCTGGCGCTGAGATCACCGCAGTCAGCCATTGCAAGAACCCTCGCTGAGTTGTTGTTCCAGTCTCTCGCGCTCTTTTCTGAGGCGCTCGGTTTGCGCCCTGGCGCGCTTTTCATCCAGATCAGCCTGGATCTGCTTGGCCCGGGCCTCGCGTGCCGCCTGCCGCTGTTCCGCCTTGCTGAGCTTGGGCGCTGGGGGCGCGGCCGGGTCA
>RFQY01000466.1 GCA_009924775.1 Paracoccaceae bacterium
GGGATCTCGGCCGAGCGCACGAACCGGATCCGGTAGCGCACGCCGGCGAGGGTCGCCCAGAACGACGCGAACGGCTTCACATGGCCTCCATGAACTGCGCCGCGACGCGCCAACGCGCGCGCTTGCCGTTGCCCTTGGTGGACTCGATGCGCTCGGGAGCCTCGACGCGCACGAGCGAGAGCCGCATCCAAGTCGCGCCAGTCGGCTTCGGCGGCTTGCCCGTCTCGATGTGCCACCCGGCGTAGCCGTCATTCCACTCCTGTTTGTAGGTCGGCGTGCGGATGTGCCATTGATCCCGTAGCCGCACATGGAACCTCCCCTTCGAGGCTTCGAGCGTCTCGCGTTGAAGCCGTAGTGCCCATTGGTCGTGCGTGTGGCCGCACACGATGACATCCGCGTCCGTCCACGAGGCCATGCGCCGCGTGGCGAGCGTGCCGTGGCTCATCATCCCGCCGCCGCCCGAGCCGTGGAAGTAGCGGAGCGTGAACGCCGAGACCTCGGTCGCGTGGAACTTCACGGAGAACCGGACGAACCCGCCGTAGCCGCCAGAGCACACCCGATGCCCGGATATCTGGCTCATGTGCGCCGCCAGTCGCTCGATGAGATCGACCTCGTGACGCTTGAGGATCGATTGCTCGTGGTTCCCGCGCCCGATCGCCACGAGGTGCTTCGAGTACGGCGCGTAGAACTTGGCCGCGTCGCGAACGATGGCATCGAGGTAGTCCGGGGCCATCGCGTACTCCTCGCGTACCTCGCCCTTCGAGTGCCGTGGATCCCACTTGCCGCCCATAGCGTCGAACAGGTCGCCGACATCGATCCACGATGCGCCGCGCGCGACCACTTGGTCGAGGTGCTTCCGTTCGAGATCCCAGTCGGCTTTCGGGTTGTCGTGGTGGCGGTCGCTCGCGAGAAGCACCCAATGCTCCCAAGTCTCTGGGTGATCGGCTTCGAGGAGCACTTGGTGGATGTTCCGCGAGTGCTCGATCACTTCGTGCTTCGGGTCGCTCATGGCTCCTCCGTGTAGGGTTCGATCGTCACCCGCGCGCCGGG
>RFQY01000467.1 GCA_009924775.1 Paracoccaceae bacterium
GCACGGGCCAAAATTGGCGGCCAAACCGGCGATGTACTGGGGGCCAGCCAGCAAATCAGCGAGATGTGCATCATGCTGAGTTTAAGCGCGGTGCTGGCGGCCTAAGCCAACGTTTTGGCAAAAAAACCGCGCCACGGCGGAACCGGGGCGCGGTGATGTTGGGGCAATGTTTCGTTTATGCCGCGCGCGACACCAAAACCTCGTCTACCTGTTTGGCTGCATCCACCTCGTCGCTGCCAGAAACGGCAGCCACTTCGCGCGTCAGACGTTCCAGCGCGGCCTCGTAAAGCTGGCGTTCAGAATAGCTTTGTTCGCGCTGATCATCGCTGCGGTGCAGGTCGCGCACCACTTCGGCGATGGCGATCAGATCGCCCGAGTTGATTTTTTGTTCGTATTCCTGCGCCCGGCGCGACCACATGGCACGTTTGACTTTGGCTTTGCCTTTCAGCGTTTTCATCGCTTGGCTGACCACATCAGGGCTGGACAGACCGCGCATGCCAATTTCCACCGCCTTATTGGTGGGAACGCGCAGCGTCATCTTGTCTTTTTCAAACGAGATAACGAACAGTTCCAGCGGGATGCCCGCGATTTCCTGTTCTTCGATCGAGATAATCTGGCCCACGCCATGCGCGGGGTAGACAACATATTCGTTCGGGCGGAATTCAGGCTTTTTCGTTTTGGTCATTTGGTCCTTCCTCGCAAGCCCCAGCTAACGCACAGCGACAGCGACCACGCCGAGGGCTTTACGGCCCTCGTCAGGCCTTGTGCTATTGCAAGATTGTGGCACCCGCTGTGTCATATCACTGGCGGTTGGCGCCCAGGTCGTTAGCTGCGCTTTGTCATACAGCGGTTACATTACCACAAAATTGACGGCAGTTCAAAAGCCGTTGCACGCCAAGCCCGGCACGCCAGCCGATTTCTGCCTAAAAACCTTAGAATCAAGGGCAAATCGCACGCCCTGCGGCCCAGGTATTGGGGGGATATGGCGGTTTTGCGCCCGCGGGGGGTGCGAATCACCTTAGCCGCCTTCGCCGGGCGTTTCCGAGAAA
>RFQY01000468.1 GCA_009924775.1 Paracoccaceae bacterium
GGCGCTTTCGGGGGCCGATATTGGATTGTCGCCAGAATTCCTGGCAGGTGACACGGTGCGTCCGCGCGGCTGACCCGCCTCAGCATTCAGGCAGATTGACAGCCAAGCCCCCAAGTGAGGTTTCTTTATATTTCAGGTTCATATCATGGCCCGTTTGCCGCATGGCCTCGATGCAATTATCAAGCGGCATGAAATGCGTTCCATCGCCCCGCAGCGCCAATGAGGCGGCCGATACAGCCTTAATTGCGCCCAAGCCGTTGCGTTCGATGCAGGGCACCTGAACCAATCCTGCCACGGGGTCACAGGTCATACCCAAGTGATGTTCAAGCGCGATTTCAGCCGCGTTTTCAATCTGTTCATTGGTGCCGCCAAGTGCCGCGCAGAGCCCTGCTGCGGCCATAGCTGCGGCTGATCCGACCTCGCCCTGACAACCAACTTCGGCCCCAGAGATCGAGGCGTTGTGCTTGATCAACCCGCCAATTGCCGCCGCGACCATCAAGAAATCCAAACCGCCCTTTTTGGTCGCGCCGATGCAATGTGTTAGATAATAATGCAAAACTGCCGGAACCACGCCTGCCGCCCCATTGGTGGGGGCGGTGACCACACGGCCGCCTGCCGCGTTTTCTTCGTTCACGGCCATTGCATAGACCGAAAGCCAATCGTTGATTGTATGGGGTTGGGTGATGTTGCGCCCCGCCTCGGCCTGTAACTGATCATGGATCGCTTTTGCACGGCGCTTGACCCGTAAGCCGCCGGGCAATTCACCTTCCATCCGCAAGCCGCGCTCAATGCAAGACAGCATCGCATCTCGGATCGCCTCAAGGCGCGTTTGCACCTCGGCGCGCCGCGCGCCGAGGCATTCATTTTCCCATTTCATCTGTGCAATAGATTTCCGCGCCTTGGCCCCCATGGCCAACATTTCTTCAGCTGTGCCAAAGGGATAGGGATATCCCGCATCCGCTTTTTGGGCAGCAAGCGAATTCTCGCGGGCGGCTTTTGCCGATTGTAATTCTTTTGCGGTCATCACGAAACCGCCGCCGAT
>RFQY01000469.1 GCA_009924775.1 Paracoccaceae bacterium
GCTAACCCCTTGATGGGGTTAGATTTTTTCGACCTTATACCCTCGACTCTTGAGCCGCTCGATAGCGCGCTCATCCTCATCTAGCCCCTCAGCCCAAACCTTGACCCCTCTATTAGCCTCCAACAGAGTGTTTACGCGCCGCTTAAAGACCTCAGCACGATCAAGCAAATTCAGTACTAGCGTCTGGTCGTCGTACAGGTCTCCCCAGTTACTCAAGGCATCCTCGGCTGCTTCCTCAAACAGACCTTCAGCACAGGTATAAATAGCCTGCTCTTCATCAGGAGTTAAATTGAGGTCAGACCAGTCCTTAAGGTCCGGGTATAGATCTTCCCAGATAGATCCCCTAACATGGGCCTCGAACGCATCGCGAGGGATGGCGCTAACCCCTTGATGGGGTTAGCTTTTTCGGTTGTGACTCGGCTTACTTCTCTGCCTTTATCACACTATACCCCTCCGCTTGCAGGAGAGCCTTTGCCATATTGACTCGATTCTCTCGACAACGAGTCTCTTCTTCTGACTCACGCCTCTTCCTTAGGGCATGGATTGCCTTTTTTAGTACGTCAACATTCTCTAGATGGCGCGCGACCGCATACGCGTCTATCTCATCATACCAGTTGTCTAGCAGCTCCTGAAGAAGATTCCGAATGATAACCCGAGCCTCTTCAAAGATACGATCTTCGTCCTCCTCAGACAGGCCTAGTTCATCCCAAGCAATAAAATTGAAAATCTCTTCCTGCACTACGCTCTCGACATAGTTTTGGAAATCGCAATGAGGTACTTGAATGTCAAATGTGAAATACATGGGCCTACAATACCACAACGCCCTAGCCGGTCAAGACTTAAAAAAGCGTGATGGATCAATGGGTTAGAGGCGGGCCGGGGCCGAGGGCTAACCCCTTGAGGGGATTAGCTTTTCATTCAGAAACCTGGGTATCCTCATAGACCTGAGCATAGCCATAGACCCGAGCATCTCCATAGACCTTGGCATTGTCATAGACCCGAGCACTATCATAGACCCGAGCACTATCATAGACCCGAGCA
>RFQY01000470.1 GCA_009924775.1 Paracoccaceae bacterium
AGGGCGGCGAGGGCGTCGAGGTCAGGATCCCATGCCTGGAGGTCGGTGCCAATCTGGTAGTAGGTCGCCGCCCCCAGGGCGCTGAACCCGGCGATCCGGCTCGCGGTGCCGGTGATCCCGGTCAGCGTCCATGCGCCCCCGCCGCCGCCGGAGATGACTAGCTCCGCCTCGCCGCCGCCGTTGTCAGTCAGCGTCGCTCCGGTGATCGTCAGGGTGCGTACCTTCGCCCTCGTACCGCCCTGGATCAGCAGGAACGGAGAGGCGAGGGGTTGACGCCGACCAGCCATTAGATCGCCCTCACAATATCAGGGATCGTCCGAAGCCGGAACACCCCGGCGCCGCTGATCCGGGGGACGGAGACGACGACGCACAGCACCTCCGACCACCCGACATCGGCCAGTGTCACACGCAGCAGATCGCCCGCCTGTAGCGTCTGGTACGCCTGCGGTAGCGTTACGTCTACCTCGCGGCTGGTCTGTGCCGCTTGCCGGAGGTGGTACTCGGCGAGGGCAGTCGCGGTCGCCGGTTCACTGACCGCATCAAAGGTCAGATCCAGGGGGCGCAGACCGGGGAGGAGCTGTGCCGCTGCTCGACCGTAGGGCGTGGGGTGCCGGGTGCCGACAACGCGGGAGATCGTCGGGTCAAGGTCAATCCGGCGCCGGTACGTTCCGAGCCGGTCGTCCGGGGCATATTGGAGGCTGAGGGAGGTCGAGATGTCCCGCCACGACGACTCGGCCACCTCTGAAGCGCGCTCGCCCCCGACCGCTTCTACATCGACCGTCTCCGCCCCGTCAGCATCGGCGGGCAGAACGGGGAGGATCGCCAGCCCGATCCCGGCCGGGCCTTCCACCATCATCACCGGCAGCACCGAGAAGAGGTTGTCCTGCACCCACTGGTACGGGCTGACCGGCTCGTCAATGTACGCTCCGACGCGCCACCGGTTGAGCCGATCCGCCGCCGACTGCATCAGCCCCGGGTCCACCTCCGCCGACGACCACGACAGTAGCCACCGGATCGCCCCGCCCGCCGTCGAGGT
>RFQY01000048.1 GCA_009924775.1 Paracoccaceae bacterium
GATGGCTTTTTGGGCATGCAGGCGGTTTTCGGCCTCGTCGAAAATCACCGAGTTTGGCCCATCCATCACCTCGGATGTGGCCTCGTCATCGCGGTGGGCGGGCAGGCAATGCATGAACAAGGCATCGGGCTTGGCGTGATCCATCAGCGCTTTGTTCACCTGATAGGGGCGCAGCTGGTTGTGCCGCCGCTCGCGCGCCGAGGCGGGATCGTGCATCGAAACCCACGTGTCTGTCACCACCAGATCGGCGCCTTGCACGGCTTTGAACGGGTCGCGCTCGATCTCGACCGATACGCCCTTGGCGCGGGCTTCGTCTAAAAATACCTGTTCTGGGTCCAATGGTGGTGGGCCGGAAAAGGTAAGGTCAAAGCCAAATTGCCCCGCCGCATGGGCGAAAGAGGCAAAGACATTGTTGCCATCGCCACACCACACCACCTTGCGCCCGGCGATCGGGCCGCGATGTTCTTCGAAGGTCAAGATATCGGCCATGATCTGGCAGGGATGGCTGCGGTTGGTCAGCCCGTTGATCACGGGCACCGTGGCATGTTCGGCCATTTCCAGCAGCGTTTGTTCTTCGAAGGTGCGGATCATGATCAGATCGACATAGCGGCTGAGCACACGGGCGGTATCGGCGATGGTTTCGCCATGGCCCAGCTGCATGTCAGCGCCCGACAGCACCATGGTTTGCCCCCCCATTTGCCGCACGCCGACGTCAAATGACACCCGGGTGCGGGTGCTGGGCTTTTCAAAGATCAGCGCCACCATGTGCCCGGCAAGGGGCTGGTCTGCATCTGCGGCACCGCGCGGCAGGCCATGGCGCGCCTCTTTGATGCTGCGGGCATCGTCGATCATTTGGCGCAGGTCTTGGGGGGCGGTTTTATTGATATCAAGAAAATGTCTCATAGGGGTCTTTCATATCGCGGCGTTGGGCTGTTTGGCTGCGCGCCGCGCAAGAGTATTTGGAGCAAGATGAAATCACGGCTGCGAGAGCGCGGTCGCCGCCTGATCAAGGCGTGCGATGGCCTGATCCACCTCGTCCTCGGAGAGGGTGAGGGGGGGCAGCAGGCGGATGACGTTATCGGCCGCGGGCACGGTGATGAGCTGTGCGTCATAGCCTGCGGCCACCACATCGGTATTGGCGGGTTTGCATTTCAGGCCCAGCATCAACCCGGTGCCGCGCAATTCGGTGAACACATCGGGGTGTTTGGCGATGAGGCCCGCCAGCTTTTGCTGCAACAGCCCGGCGATGCGGTTGACATGGGCCAAAAAGGCCGGGTTTGTGACCTGATCAAGCAGCGCGCAGCCCACGGCGCAGGCCAAGGGGTTGCCGCCATAGGTAGAGCCATGGGTGCCCGCGGTCATGCCTGCGGCGGCCGTTTCGCTGGCCAGAACCGCGCCCAAGGGAAAGCCGCCGCCGATGCCTTTGGCGATCATCATAATGTCGGGTTCGATCCCGGCCCATTCATGGGCAAAGAGTTTGCCCGTGCGCCCAATGCCGCATTGCACCTCGTCTAGGATAAGCAAGATGCCGTGGCTGTCGCACAGATCGCGCAGGCCCTTGAGGCATTGGTCGGGCAGGGGGCGGATGCCGCCCTCGCCCTGCACGGGTTCGATCAAGATGGCGGCGACATCGGGGCGGGCGGCGGCCTGAGCCAGCGCGTCATGATCGCCCCAAGCGAGATGCACGAAGCCGGGGAGCAGTGGGCCAAACCCTTTGGTCATTTTTTCCGAGCCCGCCGCGGCAATGCCGGCGGACGAGCGGCCATGAAAGGCGCCTTCGAAGGTGATGATGTTCACCCGTTCGGGTTGGTCTTTTTCAAACCAGTATTTGCGCGCCATTTTTACCGCCAATTCACAGCTTTCGGTGCCGGAGTTGGTGAAAAACACGGTGTCGGCGAAACTGGCCTCGACCAGCCGGTCGGCCAAGGCTTGTTGTTGGGGAATGCGATAGAGGTTTGATACATGCCACAAGTTTTGCGCCTGCTGGGTCAGCGCCTGCACCAAGGCGGGGTGGGCATGGCCCAAGGCGTTGACGGCGATGCCTGCACCCAGATCGAGAAAACGTCGGCCATCTGCCTCGATCAGCCAGCTGCCTTCGCCCTTGACGAATTCAAGAGGGGCGCGGTTGTAGGTGGGCAGAATGCTGGGGATCATGGCGATCATCCTTTGATAAAGGGCCTATGAGGTGCCAAATTGGCACTGGCGCGTCAAGTTTTGTGAAAGTGTTTGCGCAAGAGCGGCGCAATGGCAATGGCAAAGGGGCGTCAGGCGCGTGTGCGTCGACGTCGGGTGCTGGGGATATGTGCCATAATTGCCATGAGCAGCCGTTTACGGCCAGACCGCATGGGGGGAAAGCGAAAAACACCGCTGTGCGCCCGGTGGTGATGCGATGTTTGCGGGGCGCGTTATTTGTGCAACAGGGCCGGTTCCTGTGCTTGGCCCTTAGTCAGACCAGCGGTTGAGGGCGGTTTCGTCTTCTTCGCGGGCCGCGACCCATGCCGCGTTTTGGGCGCTGTGTTCTTTTTTCCAGAAAGGTGCGCGCGATTTAAGGTAATCCATCAGAAATTCGGCCGCTTCAAAGGCGTCTTTGCGGTGGCGGGCGGCGGTGGCCACCATCATGATGGCCTCGTCAGCGTGCATGCGCCCGTAGCGATGCAGCACAAAGGCATCGGCCAAGGGCCAGCGCTGATGGGCCTGATCGATGATGGCGTCCAGCGCGCGTTCGGTCATGCCGGGGTAATGTTCGATCTCCATCACATCTAGGCCATCGGCAATATCGCGCACGATGCCGGTGAAGGTAACAATCGCCCCCGCCTGCGCGCCTTTTTGGCGGGCAACAAAGGCATTGGCCTCGGCGCCCAGATCGAATGGGTCGGCTTGCACGCGCACCCGCATGTTTAGCCCCCGGTCATGGGCGGAAAAAACGCCACTTCGCGCGCGCCGGCCAGCGGGGCTGTGAAATCTGTCAGCTCTTGGTCTACCGCCACGCGTAGGGCTGATAGGTCTTGAAATGCTGCGGCATAGCGGGGTTCGCGCGCGCGCAGCTGGTCAACCAGCGCCTGAACGGTTTCGGCGTCGGTTTCAACGGTTTCGCGGGGGGTGCCAATGCGTTCGCGCACCCAAGCGAAGTAAAGCACTTCGATCATGGGGTGTCCTTTAGATGGGGCAGCGCCTTTTGCAGGTAATCGGCGCCGGTGACCAAGGTCAGGGCAGCCGCCACCCACAACAGGGTGACACCGGCGTGCCCGGCCCAGATTGTGCTGTGCCACAGCCACGCTTGGCCGGGGAATTCCTGTGCGCCCTCGTGTTGCATCTGGACCAGCAGCGCCGGGTCCATGCCCGGGCTGGGCATGCCAAGGTAATGTTCAAACACACCTTGGGCAAACAGCATGGCGATTGCCACCATTTGCGCGGTGGTTTTCCATTTGGCCAAGGGCGTTACCTTTAGCGTGCCGGCTGTATCGCCCAAAAATTCGCGCAAGCCCGAGACAAATACCTCGCGGAACAAAATCACGGTTGCGGGCAGCACCAGCCATGGCGACATCGAGGAATAGCCCACGATCACCATCAATGCGATGACCACCATCGCCTTGTCTGCGATGGGGTCTAACATGGCGCCAAGCTTGGTTTCTTGTTTCCACGCGCGGGCAAGATAGCCATCGAACCAATCGGTGACGGCGGCGCTGACAAAAAGCACCAAAGCGAACCAATCGGCATAGGGGCGGTTGAAAAACAAAAACATCACCGCAACGCTGGGTGCAGCGACCAGGCGCAGGGTGGTTAAGATATTTGGCACAGTCCAGTTCATACCCATTACCTATCCGGTCCCTTTGACGGTGGGAAGGGGGCTCAAAGCCTGGGGCGCATAAGTTGTGCCGAGGCCAAACGCCGCGCGCGCAGGCGTTCGCGCAAAAATACGAAAATACCCGAGCCCATGATCAAAAGGATGCCGGCGCTGACCGCAGCGTCGGGCCATTCTGCCCAAAGCAGCCAGCCCCAAAACACCGCCAGCGGCAGGCCCACGTATTCAAAGGGCGCAATCGTTGCGGCATCGGCCAGCCGGTAGGCTTGGGCCAAGCTATAGCCGATGATCGCAGAATTCAGCCCCAACCCCAGAAACAACCAAATATCTGTGCCCTGCGGCCAGATCCATGCGCGCAGCAAAAACACCACCGATCCGTTCTGGATGCCTTCGGCGTAGCGCCCATCGCCGGCAATGGCAAAAAAGCCAAGCGAGACGATGATGAAAATGCCCTGAATATACACCGCCATGGCCGAGGCGCGGGTGGTAATGCCCAGTTTGCGCGTCATGATTTGATTGAGCGCATAAAAAAGGGCCGACACCACCGGCAGCAACAGCACCCAGCGCGACAGATCCAACGCGCTGCTGGGGGCCCATGGTTTCATCATCACCACCACACCGGCAAAGCCTGCCACCACAGCGCCCATCCGCCACGGGCCCACTTTTTCGCCAAGAAGCGGAATGGACAATAGGGTGATCATCAGCGGCGCTACGAAAAACAGCGCCGTGGCATTGGCCAAGGGCATCACCGCCAGCGCGGCGAAATAGGTCAGGTTCGAGACCACCACCAAAAGCCCACGCAGCAGGTGCAGCCCGGGCGTGCGGGTTTTCAAGATCTGCCAGCCGCCCTCCCATTGCACCAAGATCAGGGAAAACAATATTCCAATGGCCGAGCGCAGGAACACCATCTGGTGCAGCGGATAGCCACCAGAGAGCTGTTTGATCAGCATGTCATTGACCGAAATTGCCATCACCCCCAACAGCACAAATCCAATTCCGGCGGCGTTCGAGCTGTGGGGCGCGGGGCTGGCCATGGGGGCTCCTTCAGGTGTGGCAAACGATGTTTGGATGGCGCTGTTGGTTTCGCTATGGAAAACCACATGGGCCTTGGGTTAGTGTGACCAAACTTGCCGCCAACACAAGACGAGGATTTTTTCATGGAAATGAAAGACCAGCGTGACATCGCTGCCGACCGTGCCACGCTGTGGGCCGCTATTTTGAACCCCGAGGTGCTGAAAGCCTGTATTCCCGGCGCCCAAGAGGTGACTGGCACCCCCCAGACAGGGTTCGAGGCCACCGTCGTGCAAAAGGTTGGGCCGGTTAAAGCCACATTCAAGGGCGCGGTCAGCGTGTCTGACATGGTCGAGGGGCAAAGCCTAACCCTGACCGGCGAGGGCAAGGGCGGCGCTGCGGGCTTTGCCAAGGGCGGCGCGCGCGTTCATATGGAAGATATCGAGGGGGGCACCCGCCTAAGCTATGAGGTGGATGCCAAAGTTGGCGGCAAACTTGCGCAGCTGGGCAGCCGCCTGATCGATGGCTTTGCCAAGAAAATGGCCGATGATTTCTTTTCCCGCCTGCAAGATGCGGTCGAGGCCCCAGCCGATGGTGCCGGCGACAGCGACAGCGCCGGTGATGGCCCCGCCGCCGAAGCGGAAGGCGCGGCCAAAAAAGGCTGGTTCAAACGCCTGACCGGCAAAGATTAAGGCACCCCGCCTAGGGCGCCCCGCCTTACCGCGCGGCGGCCCCAGTGGGCTGCTGCGTGGGCTGCTGCGTTGGCAGGCGCCGTTCTGCGCTGCGGGCATGGCCCTCCATGCCCTCGGCGCGGCTGATATTGGCGCTGGCCGCGGCCAAGGCGGGCAGCGCCTGCGCATCGGCCTGCTGCCATGTCACGGTTTTAAGGTATTTCAGCACCGACAGCCCCCCGGTATGGCGCGCGGCGCCGCTGGTGGGCAAAACATGGTTTGGGCCTGCCGCCTTGTCCCCAAAGGGCACGGTGGTGTTTTCACCCAAAAACAGCGAGCCATAGTTGCGCAGCCGGTTTTTCCACCAATCCAGATTGCGGGCCTGCACATGCAGATGCTCTGGCGCGTAGGCGTCTGATTTCTGCGCCATCTCTTCGGCTGTGTCGCATAGCCATACCTCGCCCAATGCCTGCCACGCGGCGGCGGCGGCTTGGGCGTTGGGGGCGGGCAATTCGGCGATGCAGGCCGGGATATGCGCCATCACAGCCTTGGCCAAGGGCGCGCTGTTGGTGACCAGCCAGACCGGCGAATTGGCGCCATGTTCGGCTTGGCCCACCAAATCCCATGCCACGGTCAGCGGGTCGGCGCTGTCATCGGCCAGAACAAGGCTGTCGGTGGGGCCTGCCACCATATCGATGCCCACGGGGCCAAACAGCTGGCGCTTGGCCTCGGCCACATAGGCATTGCCGGGGCCTACCAAAATATCGGCGGGCAAGGCGCCAAACAAGCCATAGGCCATGGCGGCAATGCCCTGCACCCCCCCAATGGCCAGCACCCGCGTGGCCCCGGCCAGATGCATGGCGTAAAGAATGGGCGCGGGAATGCCCTGCCCCGGGTGGGGTACCGAACAGGCGGTGATATGGGGCACGCCCGCCACCTTTGCGGGGGTGATCGTCATCAGGGCGCTGGCAATATGGGCATAGCGCCCGCCCGGCACATAGGCGCCCACGCTACTGACGGGAATAACCCGCTGGCCCGCGCGCAGGCCGGGGCGCAGTTCTATCTCCATTTCGCTTAGCGTGGCCCGCTGGGCCTCGGCAAAGCGGCGGATGTTTTCGTGGGCATAGGCGATATCGTCTTTCAACCCCTGCGGCACCTGTGCGGCGGCAGCCTCTAGCGCCTCGGTTGGCACCGCGATCGGGCCGTCCCAACCATCAAGATCTTGGGCATAGCGGCGCGCCACATCGGCCCCGCCTTCGCGGATCTCGGCTAAGATGCGCTGCACCACTTCGGCCACTGCGTGGCTTTCTTGGGGGGGCAAGCCGGGGCTGGATTTTAGGGCGCGGATTGGCATTGGGGTCTCCTGTTCTGGCCTCAGAAAAGGCGCCAAGCCCGACGCCGCGCAAGCGCAATCACCCACGCGCCCGGCCATTTTGCAGCGGCTGAAAGGAGGTTTCGGGAAAGCTGAAAACGCCAGCCTCGTTGGGCCTGCTGCCATCTGGCGCCTGCCGGGGCCGTGCGGTTGGGTTGGACGGATGCGGCCCAAGGGCTGCGGGGTGCAAAAAAGGCTTGATATTAGCAAAGAGGCGCGCAACCTAGGGGCGATAAATATTTTATGTTCAAACGTTTTTGGGTTTTGTTTATGTTTCGTTTCGCCTGCCGCGGCTTGTTTTTGTTTGTTTTTGGCATCGCCAGCCTGCTTGCTGTGGGCGCCGCCCAAGCATTTACTGTTGGTCAGGTTGCCTACCTTTGTAAGAAAAACGACAAGCTTCTTTGGGTCATTGGGCCAGATAGCTACTCGGCCTGCCCGGTGCGTATTATTCTCAATGCCGGTGGCAGCTACCGTATTTTGGCGCATACCCGCGGCTGCATATTGCCGGGGTTTGGGGCTGGGTATTTAAGCCGGGGGCAAGAAGCATGGGTGGAAAGCTACGACTTATGGTCCACCCGCGCCTCGTGCGAGGGGCGGGGCCAGAAAAGCCAAGCCAGCAAACCAAAAACCTATCCCTTGAAGATTCAAAACGCCTGCCGCCACGATATGCGCGGGTTCGTTCGTTACAAAAACCTGTCTGGCAATTGGGTGAACAGCGACTGGTTTTCGCTGCCTGCCGATGGCAAAATCTACAATGTGCGCGGTGTTCAGACCAAGAACCGCACGTTTTATTATTATCTAACCTACACCGAAGGCCCCAAAGCAGGCAAAATCATTGCCAGCAAAGCCCCCGATATCCGCCGGGAAAAAGACGGTAAAAGCTATGGCTTGTCAGAGTTCAGATCAAGCTCTAACCCCCCCTCGATTGCCTTTTGCAAGAAATAGGCGGGCACGCGCCACGGCTGGCACCGGCAATATCTGGTGATATTTTGCGCCGCTTGCGCTGCGTCAAACCCGCAGCTTTGGCTTAGCCAAGCTGCGCCAGTAGCCCCTGTGCGCAGGTCTCGATCAGGTCTAGGCAGCCGTCGAAATCGCGGGTGTAATAGGGGTCGGGCATATGGGTGGCGCCGGTTTGCGGGGCGTAATCGGTGAAAAGATGCACCGGCGTCTGATTGCCTTTGGGGCGCAGCACCTCGATATCGGTGCGGTTTTGCGCATCCATTGTCAAGATCAGATCAAAGCGGTTGAAATCATCGGGGCTGAATTGGCGGGCGCGTTGGCCTTGCATGGCAATGCCACGGGCGCGGGCGGCGGCCTGCATGGGGGCGTAGGGCGCCTCGCCCACATGCCAGCCCGAGGTTCCGGCGCTGTCGATCTGCCACTGGGGCGCGATATGGCGCAGCACCGCCTCGGCGCTGGGCGATCGGCAGATATTTCCCAGACAAACACATAAGATACGCATGCTGTCTTCCTGTGGTCTGTTTGGCCGTTGGGCCGGGCTGTGGGGCCCGGCCCAGACTGGGGCTTGCCCTTAGTCTGATTGTTTTTGCATGGTGCCGTGGCCCATGGTTCCGTGGCCCATTGTGCCCTGGCCCATGGCGCCATGATCGGGCTTGCGCTGCAAATCTACCGGCACGGTGACAGCGATATCGCCCGCCTTTTCAAATTCGAGCGTCAGCTGCACTTCGTCGCCATCTTGCAGGGGGCGGTTGAGGCCCAAGAACATCACATGGTGGCCGCCGCGCGCCATCATGATATGCCCGCCTGCAGGCAGCTCAAACCCTTCTTCCACATGGATCATGCGCATGACGCCCATATCGTCTTCTTTATGGGTGTGCAGTTCGGTCTTTTCCGCAACATCAGAGCGTGCGCCAATCAGGCGGTCGGCGGCGCCGGTGTTTTCGATCACCATAAAGGCCGCGCCCGAGCTGGACATCATGGCCGAAACGCGGGCGTAAGGGTCTTTTACGGTGATATCTTCGGCAAAGGCGGGCAGGGCAAAGCTGGCGGCCGTGATGGCAGCGATAAACGTGGTTTTCAGCGACATTGGCTGGTCCTTTCGGTCTGTCTGTTGGTTTGGGTGTTCTTGCTTAGACAGGGGGAAAGGGGGGCGCGCGGGCCTGCGCATGCGGCGCAATGTGCCCCGTGCTGCTGCGGCTTTGACTGACAAAGGCCACAGCCTGCCAGCGGCTGGGGCGCGGTAGCAGGGTTTGCACCGGGCCCAGAGCGGCAAATAACGACAGGCTGCAATCGGGGCAAATATGGCGCGGGCCAATGGGCTGGCCGTTTTCATCGACCAAAACGGTGATGGGGCCCGTGCCCGTGCACAACACCATACCGCCCGCCGGGCCCGTGGCCCCACGGGCCACAGCTATGGTTTGGCCTGTCAGGACCAATATCAGGGCCATCAAAGCGGCCAGAATCGGGCTGCGCAAATAGTGCATATGGGTTCAATACCCGGTCAGGCCGGGGCTGTCAGGGGACAAACGAAAACAGCCCTGCGGCGCGACACCGCAGGGCTGTTTCGATAAATCACAAAAAGATTAGGCGTTTGCGGCCTGTGCTTTTTGAATTTCTTTTTTCAGCTTCAGCGCGTTGTCCGACAGTTCGGCATCTTTCGCTTTGGCCAAAAAGGCATCCAGCCCGCCACGGTGGTCAACCGAACGCAGTGCTGCGGCAGAGATGCGCAGTTTCACGCCACGGCCCAATGTTTCGGACTGCAGGGTCACATCGTTCAGGTTCGGCAGGAAACGACGCCGAGTTTTGTTGTTGGCGTGGCTAACATTGTTACCACTCATCGGGCCTTTACCGGTCAGTTCGCAGCGGCGCGCCATGGTTATTACCTCGTCTGGATCGCGGGGCGAATGCGGCCCCCTCAACATATAAGGGCACCGCCGACGGCCGTGCCCCGAATTCCGTTCGGGTGCATTAGGGGGAATCGCGGGGCGCGTCAAGGGCGATATCGGGGACTGGGCCCGTAATTGATGGCCAAGCGTGCCCATGTCCTATGCGGCCGCCATGCAGCCCCTAGGCGGCCGGGGGCAGAAAGCCGCCCGATTGCCGCGCCCACAGCCGGGCATAAAGCCCGCCCTGCGCCAGCAATGCGCTGTGGCTGCCTTGTTCAAGGATACGGCCCTGATCCAAAACCACGATTCTGTCCATCTGCGCAATGGTCGACAGGCGGTGCGCAATGGCCAAAACGGTTTTGCCCTGCATCATGGTATAAAGCGTGTCTTGCACGGCGGCCTCTACCTCGGAATCCAGCGCCGATGTGGCCTCGTCCAGCACCAAAATGGGGGCGTTTTTCAAAATGACCCGCGCCAAGGCGATACGCTGGCGCTGCCCGCCCGACAGCTTTACCCCGCGTTCGCCCACATGGGCATCAAGGCCCCGGCGGCCCTGCGGGTCTTCTAGGGTTTCGATAAAGTCCAGCGCCTGCGCTTGGCGCGCGGCTTGGCGCAGCTCTGCGTCGGTGGCATCGGGGCGGCCATAAAGCAGGTTGTCGCGCACCGAGCGGTGTAACAGCGCGCTGTCTTGGCTGACGGTGCCAATGTTTTGGCGCAAGCTGTCTTGGCTGATGGTGGCAATATCTTGGCCATCGATCAAGATCCGCCCGCCCTCGGGGGTGTAAAAGCGCAAAAGCAGCTTCATCAGCGTTGATTTTCCTGCCCCCGAGGGGCCCACCAGCCCCACCTTTTCGCCCGGCTGGATATGCAGGTTTACCCCCTGCAGCCCACCACTGCTGCGCCCATAGGCGTGATGCAGATCGTCAAAATGGATAGCGCCCTTTTGCAGCACCAATGGCTGCGCCTGTGGGGGGTCGACCAGATCAATCGGCTGGGCGATGGTTTCCATGCCCTCTTTCACCACGCCCAATTGGCGGAAAAATGTGGTCAAGGCCCACATGATCCAGCCTGTCATGGCGTTTAGGCGCAGGCATAGGGCCGTGGCCGCGGCCACGGCGCCAACGCTGGCTTGGCCCTGCATCCACAGCCAAAAGGCCCATCCCACAACCCCCACGATCAACAGCCCGTTAAGAAACACCAGCCCGAAATCCATGATGGAATAAAGCCGCATTTCTGCCTGAAATGTTTGGCGGGCGTGCTCTATCGCCTCGCCTGCAAAGCGTAATTCCTGTTCGTGGCGGGCAAACATCTTGACCGAATGGATGTTGGTGTAGCTATCCACCACCCGCCCCGTGACAGCGCTGCGCGCGTCTGAGGCCGCTTGGCTGGCCGGGCCTACCCGTGCCACGGCCCAGGCCATCAGCGCGCCATAGGCGCCCAGCCATGCCGCCAGTGTTAGCATCAGCCGCGCATCCGCTTGGCCCAGCACCACCGCCGCGCCGACAACATAGGCCAGCGCAAATGTCATCGCGTCAAAGATCTGAAACACCGCCTCGCCCGCGGCGGGGGGCGTTTGCATAATGCGGTTGGCAATGCGCCCGGCAAAATCGTTTTCAAACCACCCCACAGATTGGCGCAACACGTGGGCATGGGCACGCCAGCGGATGAGCGTGCCAAAATTTGGCAAGATGGTGTTGTTCAGCAGCAAAACGTTAAGCCCCTGAATAAGGGGGCGCAGCACAAGAACGAACACGGCCACCACGATCAGGCTGGTGCCATGGGTTTGCCAGACATCACCGGGCGGGCCTTGTAAAATGTCTACGATCCAGCCCATCAGCCAAATCAGCGCAATTTCCACGCAGGCCACCAAAACCGATAGCAAAGCGGTGACCAAGAACACCCGCTTAAAGGGCTGGGCATAGGCCCACATAAAGGGCCACAGCCGCTGGGGTGGGGTATCGCTGTGGTGATAGCAGGTGTAGGGATCGACGAGGTTTTCAAAAAAGCGGAACACGGCGGGAAATGATCCTTTGGGTCAGGGGCGGTGGTGGGCTTTGCCTGAACCTAGCACGCCTGCGCCATGGTTCACCCCTCAAAAGCAGCGGCCGTGGCGCCAACTGCGCTGCAGTCGCCCGCCTTGGCCGCGGTTTTTGCCACCCAGAATTCAACCGCAGTCAGGGCCGGGGCCAGTTCAGGCCCGGTTGATAAAAGGCACAGCGCATTGGGCGTTTCGGCGGCGCCCAGCAGATGCGCACCAAGGGTGGGGTTTTGCGCCAATTCCGCTGCAAAATAGGCCATGGCCGAGGCAGGCAGCGCGGCGCGGGCGGGCGCGTGGGGCCGTGCTTGGGCTTGGGCCAGCACGCCCGCTGTGGCCCGGCGCAGCGCGGTTTCGATATGCGCCGCAGCGCCCGCCCGCAGCCCGCCGTTCAGCCAGTCAAGAAAGGTCGCCCTGTCGGCGGGGGCGATACGCGCGTCGGGGGCAAGCGCGGCAAAACGCGCCGCAGCGCGGCGGGCATTATGGGCAATTTTGGCGGCCATGGCGGCGCCGTCTGCCGCCGGCAGGGCGGCGGGGGGGCTGGCCAGATCTTGCACCATGTCCTGCACCACCTGCGCCGTCCACGGCCAGCCGGTGGCTAGCAAGTCGGGATGCAGGGCGTTTTGTGCCAGCACCGGGCAGAGCTGGGGGGGCTGGCCCAAGGCCTGCTGGATGGCATCAGGGGCAGGGCCCAATGCCACCGGCACCACGGGCCAAAATGGGGCGGATGCGGGGCTGGGGCTGGCCAATGCCGGTGGCTCGGCCAAGTGCAGCAGGCGCCGTGTTGGGCCCTGTGCCTGCGCCAGAAACAGCAAAACGCCACTGTCTTGGCCCCATAGCCCCAATGCGGCCAAGGCATCGCAGGGCAATTGAGCGATCAGCTGCAGCGGCGCCTCGCCCTCGGGCGCTGTGGGCCAGTTTTGGCCTGCGCCCAATTGTACATCGCCCCCCAAAAACGCCACTGGCCGGGCGACAAAGGGGCTGGCGGGCGTGGAAAGGCGCCGCAGCAGCGCCACGGCGCTGTTGGGTGTGGCGGCAGGTGAAGAAGGGGCAGGGGAACTGTAAAGGGAAGGGGCACCGCCCCCTTCGGCCTGATCGCGCAGCTGCGCGAAATAGCGGATCATCCGGTGGCGGCTGGGGTGGCGCCAGATCAGCCCCGGTACCGAGGCATCTTGCATCACCGCGACCAGCAATTTTAGGCTGATTTGTTGGGATATCGGTAGTTCCCCGGCCACGTTGCTGGCGTCTTCCGGCACCAATTGCAGCCCATTACGCAGCCGGGTGCGATACAGCCAATGCCCCACCACCAATTGCCGGCTGCGTTGCCAATCGGTGGGGCCGGGGGCGCGTGCCAGCATCAGCATTTGGGCCAGCCCGTCGGCGGCCCAATCATGGGTTTTGCCGCTAAACAGCCACCGCCCAAACTGCCGGCGCAGCCCCATGGGCCATGCCCGCCACCATGGCTGCGGGCGGCGCATGGGCAGGGCGCGCACCAATTGGGCGCCAAATGCGGCCTGCTGTGCCGCCTCGCCGCCAAGCGTGATGGCCAGTTGGCGCCCCAGCAAATCGATATCCAGCGGGGTTTGGGCGATTGCGGGCACGCGGCTGTCGGCGTCTAGCGCATCATCGACCAATTGTTGCAAACTGGCGTCTGGTGGGGCCGAAACGTTCAAATCGTCGGGGCTTAGCTGATAAAGCTGCACCACCTGTTGGGCCGCGCGCATGGCGCTGCGCCGCGCCTTTGGGTGCGATTGCGCCCAACGTAGCGCCAAAAAAGGGGCCTCGTGGGGGGGGCCGAACCGCTCGACCAGGGCTTGGTAAAGAAACAACGCCGCGATCACGAACCCCAAGGCAAAAACCAAGGGCAGCAACCACCACATCGCCAGCGCAAGCCCCGCGCCAAGGCCCGGCAAGGCAAAGGCCGCCAGCGCCAGTGCAAGGGCTGCATAAACCGGGTCAATCATCGCGCGCGCACCTTTACTGGCCTGTCACATTACCACCAAACAACGGCTTTTGCCCCGGCCTGTCGAGCGAAAGCTGAAAGAAATCGCGCTTCTTTAGTCGGGTGTTGCCAAAGCTGCCAGCATTTCCTTTGCGGCCATGGTGGGGGTTTTCTGCCCCAAGGCCACAGCTTGGCCCAAGGCCGCCATTTGGCCGCGCGCCGTGGGGGTTTCCAGCTGCGCCAAAAGCCCTTGGCGCACTTCTTGGCCGAACCAATATTCGGCCTGCGCTGCGCGGCGGCCATCGAAATGCCCCTGCGCGCGGCGCCAGTCGGCCAAGGTGCGCATCTCGTCCCACGCGCCCGAAAGCCCGTTTTCTTGCAGCGCAGATACGCAGATTGCCTTGGGAAATCCCTGCGGGTCTTGTGGGCGCTTGCGCAGCAGCCGCAAGGCGCCGGCATAATCGGCTTGGGTGCGGGTGGCGGCGGGTTTCAAATCGCCATCGGCCTTGTTGACCAATATCAGATCGGCCATTTCCATGATGCCGCGTTTTACCCCTTGCAATTCGTCCCCCCCGGCGGGCGCCAGCAGCAAAACGAAAAGATCCGACATTTCCGCCACAACCGTTTCCGATTGGCCCACACCCACGGTTTCAATCAGCACCACTTCAAAACCTGCCGCTTCGCAAAGCGCCACGGCCTCGCGGGTGCGGCGGGCCACGCCGCCCAGATGCGTCTGGCTGGGCGAGGGGCGAATGAAGGCCCCGGGATGGCGGCTGAGCCGCTCCATGCGGGTTTTGTCGCCCAAGATCGAGCCGCCCGAGCGCGCGCTAGAGGGATCGACCGCCAGCACCGCCACGCGCAGGCCGCTTTCCACCAACATCATGCCAAAGCTTTCGATAAAGGTAGATTTGCCCACGCCCGGTGTGCCAGACAGCCCGATGCGCAGCGCTTGGCGGCCAGTGGGGCGCAGCTGCTCGATCAGGCTGGCGGCCTGCTGCCGGTGATCGCTGCGGCTGCTTTCAACCAAGGTGATAGCGCGCGCCAAGGCCCGGCGATCTGCCGCAACGATCTTTTCCGCCAACTGCGCGATATCCATCCGCCCCTCCGCCGTTTTGCCGCCCTAAATGCCCCATAGCTTGGGGCAAAGTCCAGCCCCAGACGCAGCCCAGCCCATGCCTACACAGCTTGACGGCCATGGGGCCCGGCCCTTAGATGCGCCCAGTGTGGCCTGCTGCAGAAAGATACCCCAAACATGTTCGTGCCGGTTGCGCCGCACCATTCCCGCGCGATTTTGCTGATGGTTCTGGCCTCGGCTTTTATTGCGGGCACCACGCTTTTGGCCAAGCTATTGGGCGGCGCCGCATTGGGGCCTGCGCTGCATCCGCTGCAAATTAGCCATGGGCGGTTCCTTTTTGCCGCGCTGGCGGTGGCGGCTGTGGTGGGGGTGGTGCGGCCAAAACTGGCGCGCCCGCATTGGCGGCTGCATGCCGGGCGCACGGCGCTGGGCTGGGGGGGTGTGACGCTTATGTTTGCCTCGGTGGCGCATATCCCGCTGGGCGATGCCACGGCGATTAGTTTTCTCAACCCGGTTTTTGCGATGATCTTATCGGTGCCGCTGTTGTCCGAACGGGTGGGCCCGGTGCGGTGGCTGGCCGCCTGCGTGGCGCTGTTGGGGGCGCTGATCTTGCTGCGCCCGGGCTTTGGCAGTTTCCGCCCCGAGGCGCTATTGGCCTTGGCCGCGGCGCTGATTTTCGGGGTCGAGCTGATCTTGATCAAGAAATTGTCGGGCCGCGAGGCGCCTTTGCAGATTTTGCTGGTGAATAATTTTCTAGGCCTTTGCATTGCAAGCGTGGCGGTGGCACCGGTCTGGGCGATGCCAAGCCCCGCGCAATGGGCCGCTTTGGCGGGGATCGGCGTGTTGATGGCGGCGGCGCAGGCGTGTTTTGTGAATGCGATGGCGCGGGCCGATGCCTCGTTTGTGACGCCATTTAGCTATCTTACGCTGGTTTTCGCCACGCTTTACGATGGCGCCCTGTTGGGCCATTGGCCCGATTGGGTTTCGGCCTTGGGCGCGGGTGTCGTTTTGGCTGGGGCTGGCCTGTTGGCATGGCGGCAAGGCCGCCTGCGGCACGTGGCTTAGGGCTGGGCCCGGCCTGCCCGCGCGCAACTGCGATTCGGTGCCTTGTAACTCGGTGCGGGATGCTTAGAATGGGGCGATGAATTTGGATCAGGGCGGCAGGCCAGAAACCTGCCGCCCTTCGAGGTAGGGAAACCGGATGTCCTGGACCGATGAGCGCGTCGAGCTGCTGAAGAAAATGTGGGGCGAGGGCCAGTCGGCCAGCCAGATTGCCAAGGAATTGGGTGGCGTCACCCGTAACGCCGTGATCGGCAAGGTCCACCGTTTGGGCCTGTCGAACCGCGCCGGCAGCACCGCCGCGGCCCCGGCCGCCAAACCCGATGCAAAGCCCGCCAAACCCGAGGCTAAACCCGCCAAGCCTGTTCAGGCCGCAGCCAAGCCTGTGGCGTCAAAGAAAGCTGCCCCTGCCGCTGCTGCGCCCGAGCCCAGCCCGGCCCCCACCGAAGAGCGCGCCGAGCCGCGCGCCGCGCTGCACACGCGCAAGGCCATCATTCCCGCGGGCCAGCCTTTGCCGCCGCAGCCTTCGACCAACGAAATTTCGCCCGAAGCGCTGGCAAAGGTCAATGAGATCGAGAAGAAAGCCAAAAAGCTGACGCTGATGGAGCTGACCGAGCGTACCTGCAAATGGCCCGTGGGTGATCCGGCCACCGAGGATTTTTGGTTTTGTGGCCTGCCTGTGCAACAAGGCAAACCCTATTGCGAGGCGCATGTGGGCGTGGCCTTCCAACCCATGAGCAGCCGCCGCGACCGCCGCCGCTAAGCGCGCCGCAGCCGCTGCAGTGCAAAACCCGGCCACTGGCCGGGTTTTTTGTGGCAGGCCTTAGGTGCCGCGCGGTTTGGCACGCAGGGTTGGGTCGGCTTGGCGCGGGTCTTCGGGCCATGGGTGTTTGGGGTAGCGGCCACGCATATCTTTGCGCACATCCGCATAAGAGCTGTCCCAAAACGCGGGAATGTCCATCGTCACCTGCACCGGGCGCCCGGCAGGGGACAGCAGCGTCACACGCAGCGGTTGGCCTGCCACGCTGGGATGGGTGGTTTGGCCAAACATCTCTTGCAGGCGCAGGGCAATCGCGGGGTTTTCGCCGCTGTAATCAATCGGAATTTTGCGCCCAAGGGGGGTGGTGAAATGGGCCGGTGCCAGCCGGTCAAGCAGCTGCACCTGATCCCAGCTTAGCATGGCCTGCAAGGCGGGCAGCAGATCGAAGCGTTTCCAATCTTCGGCAGATTTGACCCCACCGAGATGGGGCAACAGCCACGTGTCTAGGCTGGCCAGCAGCGCATCTTGGCCCATATCGGGCAGGTCATGGCCTGCCCCGCGCAGCAGCGCGACCCGGGCGATGAAACGCATTGCTGCGTCGCTGGGGGCAAGGCCCAGATCGCGCACCCCCTCTAGCATGGCGGCGGCAATCGCTTCGGGGGGGGCGTCTTTCCAGATTTGGTCTTCCAAGGCCAAGGCGCCAAAACGCAATTGTTTGCGTGGTTGCACCCGCCGTTCGCGGCGCGACCATTGGCAGATATTTTCCCAAGTGATTTTGGCGCCAAACAGCCCCCGCAATTCGGCCTCGGTGAGGGGCAGGGCCTGACGGATGCGGGCCTCGCGCGGGTCGCCATCGGTATCGGTGACAACCAGCAGGCGCGCCCCTGCCAGCGGATCGGCCAGATCCAGCACCGCGCCCTTGCCCCCCGACAAAACATAGCGCGGGGCCTCGCCCTTGCGCCGCAGGCCCACCCTGTCGGGATAGGCCAAGGCGGCCATTTCCGCCGCAGACAGCGGGGTTTGGGTTTTGGGTGCATCTTTTGACAGGCGTCTGGCCTCTTGGCGCAA
>RFQY01000471.1 GCA_009924775.1 Paracoccaceae bacterium
ACCACCACCACCTGAACCGCCAGTTCTTCCTCCATCATATCCACCGCCTCCACCACCTGTGGAAGTAATTGATGAAAATACTGAGTTAGAACCATCAGAACCAGCAGCAGTTCCAGAAGATGCAGCACCTCCTGCACCAACAGTTACTGTGTATCCAGTATTGGCTGCAAGAGATAGTGCTGATTCAAGAGAGCCGCCACCACCAGTTGCTGTGACTGTAGAGCGAAGACCGCCTGCACCACCACCGCCACCGCCACGAACAGTTGCTCTCCATCCGCCACCACCGCCGCCTGCTACGACAAGATAGTCACAGGTCAAAGACTTCTTCGGTGTGAATGTGCCAGATGAGGTAAAGGTATGGATCCAGTAGGTGCCATCAAAGACAATGCTGTCGCCACCAGTTGCATATGGAGCAGAAGATGTGCTTGGAGTTACGCCTTCTTTTGCTACGCCATAGAGGTAGGCAGTTGAGTATTGGGCAAAATCAGCACCACCGCCATCATCTAAAGATAGTGAAGTAATTGCTGCCGTATTTGACCATAGACCAGCAACTAAATCAGCATAGGCAGTTGTCGCATTATTTTCACCAACCGAATCTACAGAAAATGATTTGTAGTTGCTTGATGTGTAATTAGGAATATAGATTTGAAAATTGCCAAAAGTAGATGCAGTTGCATTATTACCAACACCCTCAGCAATTATATTATCTGTGCGACTAAATGAACTTGCGCTTGCTCCATTTCCTTGTATCCAGCGAGAACTAAAACTTGAAGAAGAACTATTTAGTTTTAGGTAGACATTTCCATAAATTGCCGCACCTGTTTTACGCATAGATGCAACTATTACTAAGTCAGTATATGTCTGCGGAATAGAAGTGAATTCAATAGATGCAGCACCTGCTGCGCCTACTGTAATTTTCTCAATGAGCGTGTATGTGTTTGGCATATGATCTCCTAGTTACGCAGCCGTAATTCCATAAAGCGAGAAGGTTGAACCTGAAGCGAAATCATTAGTTGAACCTCT
>RFQY01000472.1 GCA_009924775.1 Paracoccaceae bacterium
AGTCGCAGCCCACTCGAATCAGTTGCGAGATGGGAAAGGAAAGGGTATAAAGGCTAGTGATTTTAGGATTGCTAGCCTTTGTTTTTTATGCCATTTTGAGCTTGACCAAGGCAAGAATCTTTCCAAGCAGCAGCGGTTAGAAATGTGGGAAGAAGCTCATAGAAAGACCATCGGCTTGTTCTTTGAACGTGGTTATCTGGAGGTCGTATGAAAAAGATGTCGAAGATGGACAAGAAAATTAAGTCTGTCATGGGTGAGTTCAAGGAAGGCACTCTCCATAGCGGCAAAGGCGGCAAGGTTGTTAAGTCCAAGGATCAGGCGGTTGCAATTGCTATGAGTGAAGGGCGTAAAGCCTCGAAAGGCAAGAAATGAAACCCGGGCTATACAGTAACATTGCTGCTAAACGGAAACGTATCGCTGAGGGTTCTGGCGAGAAAATGCGTAAACCGGGTGCTAAAGGTGCGCCAACTGCTGCGGCGTTTAAAGAGGCAGCAAAGACAGCCAAGCCGAGGAAAAAATGAAGAACGGTAAAAAGAAATCTGACAAAGAGTTGCTAAAAGAGTATCTCGACGAAGAAAAAGAAAAAAAGAAAAATGGTGTTAATGAAATAGAAATCGAGATCAAGATTCCTATGGGCAAGCATAAACGGGGTAAAAATGGGCGCAGCATGGACTAAGAAGGCTGGCAAGAACCCGAAAGGGGGATTAAATGAAAAGGGTAGAAAGTCCTACGAGGCTGCAAATCCCGGCTCTGATCTTAAGCCTCCTGTTAAATCTGGCGATAATCCTCGTCGTGCTTCATTTCTAGCCCGGATGGGTAATATGCCCGGAGCAGAGCGTAAGCCTAACGGTGAGCCTACTAGATTGCTCCTAAGTTTGAAGGCTTGGGGAGCCAGTTCAAAAGCCGATGCCAAGGCTAAAGCAGCCGCTATATCCGCAAGAAACAAGAAAAAATGAGCCACCAGAGCCAGCTAGACTTTGTTGCTAGCGTCAAAAAGCAATTCCCACAGTATTTTTTCGA